>CAXUCF010000242.1:0-489 GCA_964249275.1 uncultured Lichenihabitans sp. | reverse complement strand
GTCCTTCAGCACCGAGCGGAACGGCTGCAGCGACAGGAGGTGCGAGATGACCGGCGCGCCGCTCTCGTCGGCGACCGCCAGGATCAGCTTACCTTCCTGCAGACCGATGGCGAGCCGGTAGGGGCCGCCGTCCCGGCCCGGGATCCCGAAGCTGTTCTCCTCGACGAGATCGTAGATGGCGATGCGGCGCTCGTGCTCCTGGTCCGGGTTGCCCCGGCCGATCGAGCCCTCGTCGAGGGAAACGGCGATCAGGCGCCGGGGATCCGCCCGGTCAGGCATGACGCTACCCCCGGAGCCGGATCGCCACCGAATGCGCATGGGCCGCGAGACCCTCCGCCTCTCCGAGCGCGATCGCGGCCGGCCCGAGCGCCGCCAGCGACGCCGCATCGCAGCGCAGCACGGAGGTCCGCTTCATGAAGTCGAGCACGCCAAGGCCCTAGGCAAAGCGGGCCGAGCGGGCCGTCGGCAGCACGTGGTTCGAGCCCCCGA
>CAXUCF010000241.1:7402-7622 GCA_964249275.1 uncultured Lichenihabitans sp. | reverse complement strand
GTCCGACACCGGAGAATCGCGCCTTGCTGCCGCTGCGCCGCGAGCGGGAGCCGAGCCGGGGGCAGGCATGTCGCAACCCGCCCCGGCCTCACAGACGTTGGCGTCCGCGCCGCCGCCGCTCGTTGCCCCGCCGTCGACGTCCGGCTCGGCGGGTGCCGTACCCGCGCGCGCACCACTTCCGACTTTCGTCGCAGGACCCGCGCAGCCCCCGGTCGCCGCC
>CAXUCF010000241.1:7152-7392 GCA_964249275.1 uncultured Lichenihabitans sp. | reverse complement strand
GGCGGGGACGCTGGGGCGCGCCAGGATCTATCTCGCGCGGCACCGACGCCCCATCCTGCTCACCGTTGCGGCCCTTGTGCTGCTGGTCGGCGTTCTCGAGGTCGTGAAGCTGAGTTTCGATGCGCAGGGTCCGGCCCGCATTGGTACGGCCGGACCGGATGCGACCGACACCGGAGAATCGCGCCTTGCTGCCGCTCCGCCGCGAGCGGGAGCCGAGCCGGGGGCAGGCATGTCGCAACC
>CAXUCF010000241.1:0-7142 GCA_964249275.1 uncultured Lichenihabitans sp. | reverse complement strand
GCCTCGCGGCGGCCGGCGATCCGGCTGCGCAATATGAGGTCGGAGTGCGGCTCGCGGATGGGCGCGGGGTGGCGCGCGACCCGAAGGCGGCCCTGATCTGGTTGGACAAAGCCGGCCAGCAGGGTCTCCCGATGGCTCAGTATCGGCTCGGCTCGATCTATGAAAAGGGCGTCGGTGCCGATCGCGACCCCATCCTGGCGATGTCGTGGTACGGCAAGGCCGCGGAGGCCGGAAACATCAGGGCGATGCACAATCTGGCCGTGATGGCGGCCGAGGGGGCCGCGGGCAAGCCCGACTACGCCAAGGCCGCTCAGTGGTTCCAGAAAGCATCGTCCTACGGCGTGCGCGACAGCCAGTTCAATCTCGCGATCCTTTACGCGCGTGGTCTCGGGATCCAGCAGAGCCTCGGCCAGTCATACACTTGGTTCGCCATCGCGGCCTCGGAGGGCGACGAGGATGCGGCCAAGAAGCGGGACGAGGTCGGCCAGAAGCTCGATGCCGCGGTGCTGGCGACCGCCAAGGCTGCGGCGGAAGCCTATCGTCCGGCAGCGCAAATCCCGGCCGCCAACGACGTTGCGCCTCCCCCCGGCGGATGGGACGCCGTAGCGCCCCGGACTCTGGGCCGATCGCCGGCCGCCAGCGGTGGCGCCAAGGTCAGTCGCCTCTGAAACGCATCGGGCCGACGGCGAGCGCGCGACAGAGGCCATCTCACTTCGGCAAGGCAGGTGGCGCGGGGCTTCGGGGTTCAGCTTCATGGTGGCCGACCCCTGCAATGCGCTGTCCGGCTCCTGAGGGAAGCTGTCGTTCTCCCGCGTCAGAGTCCGCCAGGCGCACCAGCCAAAAGGCCGGCTGCGGTGGGCCGCGGAGGTGACCCACGAGGTCGAGGGCGCGGGCGGACGTGGCACGATGCCCAGGATCCCAGCGGACTCGGCTTCCGCCGCTCCCTGACATCGACGGAGGCGCCGCACGGGCCGCTCCGTCCGCCGAAGCGCGGATGCGGTCGCACGCCCCTATCGGCGGGCGCCACGGGCCGCCAGGCCGTGCCCGCCGAAGCCTCGCCCGTGATGATCCCTGCGGGTCGTCTTAAGCCGAAATTTACCACGTCAGATCATTCTTTGGTTCATGTCGGGCCGGGACCGGTCCTGCCTGCGGCACGGGCAGCCAGCGGAGCCCGTCGGACCGGTCCTACTCCGATCCTTCCTGAGCGCAGCGGAGAGGCGTCATGCTGAGTCGGCAGTTCCTGTCCTGGGCGAACCGAGCGCCGGTCGGCGAGCGGGCCGAGGCCACCCACGCGCTGGCGAAAGCCTATCTCTACGCCGACCTCGACCGCATCGAGCAGGGCGAGATGGAACGCGCCATGACGTGCCTGCTGGACGATCCCGCCCCGCTCGTGCGGCGGGCGCTCGCCGAGGCCTTGGCGGGTGCGGCCGACGCTCCCCACCACCTCGTGTCATCGCTGGCCGCCGACCAGGCCGATATCGCTGCATTGGTGCTGGCTCGCTCCCCCCTGTTGACCGACGCCGAACTGATCGATGCCGCGGCCATCGGTGGACTACTGGCCCAGTGCGCCATCGCGGGGCGGCCCGCACTCTCGGCGGCGGTGGCCGGGGCAGTGGCCGAAGTCGGCCAGATCGAAGCCGTGCTGGTGCTCTGCCGCAATGACGGGGCCAATCTGGCCGAGGTGTCGGTACGACGGATCCTCGAGCGGTTCGGACACGATGGCGTGGTTCGCGAGGCCTTGGGGAACCGCCGCGACCTCACTTCCTGTCTGCGCCACGAACTCGTGCTGGCGACGGCCGAGGCCTTGCGCCGGTTCGTAGTGTCTTGCCAATGGATCGCGCGGGAACGGGCGCGCCGCGTCGTCAGCGATGCTTGCGAGCGCGCCGCCATGACACTCGCGCACGATGACGTCGAACGCGGGGACGGGCAGTTGAGGTTCGCCGCCTATCTCAGGCGCGGAGGTCATCTGACTCCGGCGCTCGTTCTCAGGGCCTTGCTGAGCGGGCAGGTCGCTCTGTTCGAGGCGGCTCTGTCGGAGCTTTCCGGCCAGTCGCTCGGTCGCGTGGCGGGGATCGTTCGTCATCGCAGCGGGCTCGGCTTCGCGGCGCTCTACCGGTCGTCCGGACTTCCGGAACCCCTGGCTCCGGTGTTCCGCGCCGCCCTCGACGCCCACCAGCGATGTGCCGGATCGGCGGGGGTCAAAGGCGCGGCCTTGCAGCGGCGGATCGTGGCGGAAGTGATCGATAGGTGCCGTGCGGCCCAGGGCCATCCTGTCGATGGACTGACGGCACTGCTGCGGCGTTTCGAGGCCGAAGCGGCGCGCGACGAGTTCCGCACATCGGCGATCGAAGGCCCCGAAACCGGTCGGGTGGACCCTGGCGAGGGAGCGCCGTCGTCGACCGGCCTGCGGAGCGTCGAACCGTATTTCGCCATCGGCCCCGAACTGCGCGCCGCCTGAGCGGGCGCTGCCGGGGTCCGATCACCCGAACTGTTCACGCAGGATCCGCTCGTCGAGCGAGTGGCCGGGATCGTGCAGCAGCACGAGGCCGGTATCATGGTCCATCGCGATCTCGATGGTGGCGACGTTCTGGATCTCGAAGTGGTCGGCCGTGGCGGCCACCGGCCGCTTGTCGGGCTCGAGCACCTCGACGGTGACGCGCGCTTCGTCCGACAACAACGCGCCGCGCCACCGTCGGGGCCGGAACGCCGAGATCGGCGTCAGCGCCATGAGGGCCGCGTCGAGCGGCAGGATGGGGCCGTTGGCCGACAGGTTGTAGGCCGTGGACCCGGCCGGCGTGGCGACCAGGAGACCGTCGGCGATGAGCTCGTTCAGCCGTTCCCGCCCGTCGATCGAGATGCGCACCTTGGCGACCTGGGAAGACTGTCGCAGCAGCGAGACTTCGTTGATGGCCCGCGCCGTGGCGATCTCGCCGTGGCGGTCCGTGGCCGACATGACCAGCGGGTGCACCATCGAAGGCAGGGCCGCGTCGAGCCGCCCGTGCAGGCCGTCCTCGACATATTCGTTCATCAGAAAGCCGACCGAGCCGCGGTTCATCCCGTAGATCGGCTTGCCCGAGCCCATGAAGCGGTGCAGCACCTGCAGCATCAGGCCGTCGCCGCCGAGCGCCACCAGCACGTCGGCCCGATCAGGGTCGACGTTGCCGTAGGTTCTGGTCAGCCGCAGCAGAGCAGCGTCGGCGTCCGGCGTGCCGGACGACAGAAACGCGACGGCCTCGTGGCGGTGCGGCTCGCCATTCGCCGGCATCCTGGTGCTCCGTCGCGCCTCGCCGTCTCGACTGACGGCCGCCGAAGCCTAGGAAAGATCGGCGCTGCGGTAAAGCCGACTCCTCCGGAGCGCCAGGGCAATCGGGTGAACGCGAGCAGGGACGGTGCGGTGGATGGTGAGGGGTTGGGGAGCCGTCATTGCGAGCGGAGCGAAGCGATGACGGTTATGGTCATGAACAAAGGCGAACGTACTTCACCCGATTGCCCTGTCCGGAGCGCGGTCCTGGAGGTCACGGCTTGCAGCCCCCGGGCAGCGGACCTAACGTCGGTCGGAGCCCGATCGGATACGTCCATGGCACGCTACGCGATCTATTACGTGCCTCACGAGCAGAGCCCGCTGTCGCGCTTCGGCTGTTCGGTGTTGGGCTACGATGCCGCGAGCGGGACCGATGTGCCCTATCCGGAGGATCCGCTGTTCCTCGATCCGGCGGCCCTCGGCTGGACGGCCGCGCCGCGGCGCTACGGCTTCCACGCCACCTTGAAACCGCCGTTCACGCTCGCGGAGGGGCATTCGGTCGAGCACCTCATGGCGCATCTCGCGACCTTCGCGGCCGACCAGCGCGCCTTTCCGGTAGACCTCAAGCTCGCCGATCTCGAGCACTTCATCGCGCTGGTCCCGGTCGAGACACCGCCGGCCTTGCGGAGGCTCGCCGATGATTGCGTGCGGGATTTCGACCGCTATCGCGCACCGCTCTCACCGGCCGACCGCGAACGGCGACATCCCGACCGGCTCAGCTCGAGCGAACTCGAAAATCTCGACCGCTGGGGTTACCCGCACGTCTTCGACGATTTCCGCTTTCACATGACCTTGACGGGACCGCTGGAAGCCGACGATCGGGTGCGGCTGGAACCCGTTCTGCGCGCCATGTTCGAACAGGTGCCGCAGACCGTGTCCATCGACGCCATCGTGCTGCTGCGGCAAGGCGACGGCGAGCAGGATCGCTTCGCGGTCCAGGCGCGGTTTCCCTTCGCGCCTGCCTGATGTCGCCAAGTTTCGGTGGAGGCTCACCGGGCTGTGAACTGGGGGGCCGGAGCGGGAGCACCGATGGACTGCCACAGGTTGGGATCCTCCTGCGACTGGCGCTTGATGAAGCGGTAGCCCGTATCGGCCCAGGGCAGGACCTTGTCGTCGAGGTTGTCGAGGACGAATTCGCCCCGGCTCGTCTTGATCGTGAGGATGGCGTGTCCCTCGCCCTCATGGTCCTTGACCACGGTGATCAGCAGGGCTTGGCGGGGATAGCCCTCGTGCATGAGGATCTTGCGCTTGAGCAAGGCATAGTCCTCGCAGTCGCCCTTGCCGTCGGTCGGGTAGTCCCAGCGGTCGACCACCCCCCAATGGTCCATGTCGGTCACCGGTGCGACGGCCATGTTGACCTTGCGGTTCACGCGCTCGATGTCGTTGAGGGCAGCGGGCGTGAGGTCGATGTCGACCGGGTCGAGGGCCTGCACATCGCATTCCGTGCTGTAGCGATTGCAGAAATCCACCCAACCGTAGGGGACGCTGGTGCGGGCGCCGACGGCAGCATAGGTGGCGCGGGCCGGCGCCGCCGCGGCCTGCGGTGCCGAAGCCACGATGCCGGCCAGCATCACGCCTCCGAACACCACCGCCTTGCTCCACTGGATCGACATGACGCCCTCACGACTTGCTGTGAGGGCACGTTCGCAGGCAGGGGCTGCGGTCGATCTAAGTAAAACTGTAGCGTTTTACGCGAACGTCTTCATCATTGTTGCAGAGGAATTAAGTCTAACGGAGTGGAAAAGATGAACGTGACCCTCGATGGAGGAACTCGCCATTCTGGCGGTCAGCCCTGATCTTAGTGACACATTGACCAAAGTCGATAAGGCCTGGCGTGCTGGTGACGATCCGGCAACCACAAGCACGTGAGCAGGATGGTTAAGGCGTCAGGCGAATGGCCAGAAACCCGGTAAGATATTTGGCGGCCGATGCGCGAATCATGGCGGCGAGACGACATCCGGATGGCGAAGCCGCGCCACAACGGAGTAAGGCCAGCGTGACATGGAGCCCGAAGATCGATCGGACAGCTTCCAGAGGGTACGGTCGACGCTGACCGGAGTCCTGGCCGAAGTGGCCAAAGAGCGGTGTCGGGCCGGGCGCCCGTTACTTCACCCCGGGACCATCATGTCTCGGCCGCACCTTGCCGGACGAAAGGTCGACTCTCTTGTCCGGCTCGAGGGGACGCCGCCGCACTGACCGGCATGGCCTTCCAGCGGACGACGCGGGCGCGGTCGGCTGAAAGACATCCCCGACTTCCGAATAGATGCAATTCGAGATGGATTCTCCGAAATCGCTTAAGTAAGCTCTTCGTGCCGAGGAGGAGGCGCTTCGGCCCATGCTCGCCCTGGTAGCAACAGGGCGGTCATACGCGCATTTGGTGTTTCGACTGAAGAAAGAGTTGCGGCTGCACCCCGATCAGGGTTCGGCACGATGGGCAGGGTTCATCCGGCGCCGCGAACGCGCCGGTGCTCAATGGTGGGCCGGTTGCTTGCGCTGGCCGCGACAGGTGTTCTCGTGGCGATGGCCGGCGTCCGGACCGCGCAGGCGGGTGCCTGGAACCGTGTCGCGGGCGACGGTCTGGTGATCACCGATTTCACATTCGATAGTGGAGGCCGTTACTTCGACGGCAAGGGCCGGCTGGCGCCGGCGCGATCCTTTTCCAAGAGCGAGTTGGCCAGTTATGTCGAGTACGGGGCGACGGATTGGCTGATGCTGGTGGCTCGCCCGTCGCTGGATGCCACGCGGATCGGAGCGCCGGACGCCGGCCACTATGTGGGACTCGGCGGCAGCGCGGTCGGCGCGCAGGTGCACCTTTACGACTACGGCCCGGCCGTCTTCGCCGCGCAAGGCACGTTCCGGCTGCCCGGGACCAAGTCCGACCGTAACCCGGCCGAGATCGGCGACACGGCACGCGAGGGGGATTTCCGCGCCCTGGGCGGTGTCGGATTCCAACTCGGACCGTATCTGTCGTTCATCGACGCGCAAGGCAGCTACCGGCTGCGGTCGGGCGGTGGGGCCCCGCAATGGCACGGTGATCTCACGTTCGGGATCTATCCCCTGTCCCGCCTGCTGGTGCTGCTGCAAAGCTCCACGTCGGTGCCGACCGGTCCCGGCAATGCGGCATTCCCGAGTTCGCGCTACTCGAAGATGGAACTCAAGGCCGTGTATCAGTTGAACGCCGCCTGGGCGGTCCAGCTTGGCGGCTACACCACGGTCTACGGCCGGAACGCTCTCCTCGAGCGAGGCTTCACGACCGGGCTGTGGTATCGGTTCTGAAGGTTCTGTCCGGGAATCGCGATTGAAAATGACTTGGCGGCTTGATACTCGACATCGTCGCTGACGGCGTCGCCGGTTTAGCTCAGTTGGTAGAGCACCTGATTTGTAATCAGGGGGTCAGGGGTTCGAGCCCTCTAACCGGCACCAGTGATTGCTGGGATCGAGCGGTCTTGGAGGGCCATGCGAGTTCTGGGAGGTGGCTGCCGCAGATCCGCCGCTGCCCCAGCTTCCCTGTTCACGAGCGATACAGCCTCGGGATGATCACCTGGGCTCGTGCATGAGGAGCCAGCCATGTCCCACCCCCAGCCGACAATCCCGACATTCCAGCCAGCGCCGACCATGACGGAAGCCGAAACCCAGGAAGCCAAGCGGCTGGAGAAGCTGCAAGCTCACGGTTCCTCGCACCATACCGCCGGCACACATGAATTGTCGGCGCCTGTCGCCCCAACATCCGGCGATGGCATCTTGTGGCAGCTCAAGGCCGAGGGCGGCGCGCGGTGATCGGCCCGGCCAGCCGCGAACGGTGCTGGTCGCGCAACATCTGACGATCAGCCAGTGACGCTGA
>CAXUCF010000240.1:4259-7646 GCA_964249275.1 uncultured Lichenihabitans sp. | reverse complement strand
TTCCACTTCCAGGAGGAAGGTCCCGGCACGATCTTCTGGCATCCCAAGGGCTGGAACCTGTTCCAGACGCTGATCGGCTACATGCGCCGGCGGCAGGAAGCCGCGGGCTATATCGAGGTCAACACGCCGATGATCCTCGACCGGTCGCTGTGGGAAACCTCGGGCCATTGGCAGACCTACCGCGAGCACATGTTCGTCACGACGACCGAGGACGAGCGCGTCTTCGCCTTGAAGCCGATGAACTGCCCGGGCCACGTCCAGATCTTCAAGAATGGCCTGAAGAGCTACCGGGATCTCCCTCTGAAGATTGCGGAGTTCGGCACCGTGCACCGCTACGAACCTTCGGGCGCCCTGCACGGCGTGATGCGGGTGCGCGCCTTTACGCAGGACGACGCGCACATCTTCTGCACCGACGACCAGATCATGGCCGAGTGCCTGAAGGTCAACGACCTGATCCTGTCGATCTACGCGGATTTCGGCTTCGACGACGTGGCGATCAAGTTGTCGACGCGGCCCGAGAAGCGGGTCGGCTCGG
This sequence comes from uncultured Lichenihabitans sp., assembly GCA_964249275.1. Lineage (GTDB taxonomy): Bacteria > Pseudomonadota > Alphaproteobacteria > Rhizobiales > Beijerinckiaceae > Lichenihabitans. Next base: position 7,111 of record CAXUCF010000240.1, on the reverse strand, counting down.
ACGCCGTCTGGGACAAGGCCGAGGCGGCATTGGAGCGCGTGCTGGAGAACGTGGCGGCGCGGGGCGTCGCGACCTCGATCAACCCCGGCGAGGGCGCCTTCTACGGACCGAAGCTCGAATATGTGCTGCGCGACGCCATCGGCCGCGACTGGCAATGCGGCACGCTGCAGGTCGACTTCAACCTGCCGGGCCGTTTCGGGGCCTTCTACATCGACCAGGGGAGCGACAAGGTCACGCCCGTGATGCTGCACCGGGCCATGTTCGGTTCGCTCGAACGCTTCACCGGCATCCTCATCGAGCATTTTGCCGGCCACATGCCGCTGTGGCTGTCGCCCGTGCAGGTCGTGGTGGCGACCATCACCCAGGATGCCGACGATTACGCGCTCGAACTGATCGCCGAGGCGCGCCGCATGGGCCTCAGGGTCGAGGGCGACCTGCGCAACGAGAAGATCCCCTACAAGGTGCGCGAGCACTCGATGGCCAAGATCCCGGTGCTGCTCGTGGTGGGCCGCAAGGAAGCGGCGGAGCGCAGCGTGTCGATGCGCCGGCTGGGTTCGCCGGAGCAGACGGGCGGAAGCGCCGAGACCGTGCTGGCGACGCTGGTCGAGGAGGCGGTCGCGCCCGACCTGCGCCGGACCCTCAGGTCCGCAGCGGTGGCGCAAGCCGCGGAATAGCGCGGCCGCTTATCTCGGCGCCTCGGCGGCCGGCATCGTCACCGGCGCCGTCGTGGTCGAAGCGGGCGAAGGCATCGTCGGGGGCGCGGCAGGCGTCGTTGCGGCCGCGGGAACGGCAGGGGTTCCTGCCGCCGCGGGTGTCGCGATAGGGGCCGCCGTCGCCGCTTCCAGAGCCTTCGCCTGCGGCGGCTTCGGGTCGCCCAGCATCACGGCCGGCTTGCCGCCGTCGACCAGCGCGGCCCAGACCTTGACGCCGCGCGGTGCCCAGAGCACGTCGAGCGTGTTTCCGGCGCAGTCATGGACCTTGCAGACGTGGTCGAGCCGATAGGGCGTGCCGCCGATATCGACGCTCTTCGACGGCACCGCCATGCCTTCGCCCTGGCTGACGATCGCCTTCACCCAATCGGGCGCCTCCCTGGTCTTCACGAGCCGGGCGAGGTTCCCCCTGTAGGGTTGCAGCGCCAGCACGTCGAAGATGTAAGTCTCCGGCTCGGACGCCTGGGCCACGCCTCCGAGACCCAGGCAGACGACGATGGCAAGCGGGACGAATCGCATGAGGAACTCTCGGAACGCGTGACGATGGCTTGGAGTGTGGCGCCGCACGCTGCCGTCAGCAAGCTTCCGCGCGGCCAGTTACCTCGGGTTCGGTAGCCGCAGGACCCGCGTCGGGCTACCTGCGCGGCATCGTTGCCTCACCATCGACGGAAGCTTCCGCGCCGTAGATCGTTCGCCTGTAGGCCAGCAGGAAACCGGCTCGAACGAAATTGCGGTACGAACTCGATGCTTCCTCCCCGCCCGACACAGGCGGCATGGCCTCGACCGTGAAGCCCTTGACGCCAAGCGCGATCCCATCGGCAACGCGGCGCGCTATGATGGCGGCCTGTATGCCACGATGCCGGTGATCGATCGATGTGGCATCGCAACCGAGCCAAGCCCATTCCTTGTCGATGAACAACGCGCCGCAAGCGACCGGGGCCGAGGTATCGTAGGCCACGTAGGTGCGCCATCTCGGCCGCACTGCCAAGCAACTGACCCAAGCGGCAGCGGCATGCGGAAGACCGAAGTTGCTTTGCACGAGGGAGCCGAAAGCAGATGCTTCGTCCTCTCCGATCAGCCGGATGTCGAGCGCCGGCTGGCTCTCATCGCCGAGACTGGTCAGGTCGGAATTACCGCGGTTCAACTTAGCCGGCCCGGCGACTCTGGGGCGAAGCCCTTGTACCTCCAACAAGGTTCCGAGCGAGCCCGAGGCGACGTCAGGCGGGAGGTGGACGCCCCAGCACGGCGCGCAATGCCTCTTCAACCAACCTATCGTAGCGCCGATGTCGTGATCGGCGAGCGTGTCGTCGATCCCGCATCCCTGAGCACGATTGAAGACAGTCAGGTTGCTGTCGCGAACCGCCAATAAGCTCAAGCTTCCTCTACGGGCAGATTTGATGCCGAGCGACCGGGCGGAGGGCACGTCTGCGGCAAGAAGCATGTCTTCATATGCGTTGTACTCGACTGCCTCCATTTCATCTGTGTGGAAGACCATTTCAGCCATGACACCCTCTGATCACTGCTCAGGCTTCGACGACGATGATGGTCGGCGATCCTAACCCCGATGGAGTTGGACCGGGTTAAGCTGCTTTCGCCTCGCGTCTTCAGGATCCAGCCCAGCGCAGAATGCAGGTGGCGGGCGTTTCGGACACCGACGGCCACTCCGGTCGGGATGCCTCCCCTCAGAACGCCTTGAAAGTGATGATGGTGCGCGTATCGACGATGCCTGCGATCGGCTGGACCTTGTCGCCGACGAAATGCCCGATATCGGTTTCCGTCGAGACGTAGAACTTGGCCAGGATGTCGTAGTCGCCCGCGATGGAATAGATCTCCGAGGCGATCTCGGCCTCGGCGAGCGCGCTCGCCACCGCATAGGTCCTGCCGAGGGCGCATTTGATCTCGACGAAGAAGGTCTGCATGGACGTTTGTTCCCGGCGGCAGCATCGGCCCCGTCAATGTGCGATGACTTCCACGTCGCGGTCGAGCGCGGACTGCACCTTGAACTCGGACTGGAAAGTCTTGCCGGCGTGGCGGGCGATCGCCACGTAGTCGCCCTCGGCCAGCACCAGCGACGGGAAGGCGCCGATCAGTTCGCGGATCACGTCGCCGCCGGGCGTCAGGATGGTGAAGCTCGTGTTGGCG
>CAXUCF010000240.1:0-4249 GCA_964249275.1 uncultured Lichenihabitans sp. | reverse complement strand
AGGCAGATCACCTGGCCCGGCTTGGCGCTGGCCACGACCAGCTTGGCTTCGGGGTTGCTGTGGTCGGGCACGAAGATCTTGAGCGACAGCCTGTCGGGCGGGATCGGGGCGTCGCCCAGGGTGCCGTCGACTTCGATGGCGCCGGCATTGAGACTGAAGCGCTCGCTCGTCACCTTGTCGAGAACCGAGATCCGCCGCATCGCGCCGGCATAGCCGTAAGTCGCATGGACCACGTAAGTGCCATCCGGCAGGTTGAAGGTCGGCTGCGGATCGGCGGATTGGGCCACGACCTTATGGGTCCCGTCGAGGGCGGCCGCGTCGGCGAAGACGCGCCACAGCAGGCCGTTGCGGACCAGCGGCGGATCGGCCGTAAGGGTAGCGGACAGATGAAGGATGCCGTGCCCGGGCTCCGGTACCTCGCCCGGGGCGCGGGGTCCCGGCGAGGCCGGGGCGTTCTGTGCCGACGGCGCAGCACTGCCCGGCGCTGGCGAAGCCGGAGTGCCGGGTCCTGCCACGGCAGGTTGCATCTGCGTCCCGGCCTGCTGGGCGTCGGCCGGAAGAACCGGCACCGACGCCAGGACCAGCGGAACGGCGATGCGGCGGAGCAGGAGGGGTCGAAGCAAAAGGATGCCGGTAGCGGGAGATGTCGAGCGAGGCTCTCGGGATGGCGGAGGATTCCGCCCGCATCAAGGCGCGCCGTCCAAGGCGCATCCTACGGAACACCGGCTTGAAGCTGCCGTCCATCCGTGCTTTGCCGACACGATGACGGACAGCATCCCCAATCCGACGATCGCGCTCCTGCAGACCCGCAGGTCGGTGCCGCCCATGACCATGGCCGGACCGGGACCCACGCCCGACGAGCTGGACACTATCCTGGGCATCGCGGCCCGGGTGCCGGATCATGGCAAGCTGGCGCCGTGGCGCTTCATCGTGATCGAAGGCAACGGGCGCGCCCGGGCCGGAGAGATCATCGCATCGATCTTCGCGGCCGACAATCCGGACGCCGCGCCGGCCCGGCTCGCGCTGGAGCGCAAGCGCCTGGAGCACGCGCCAACTGTCATCGCGGTGGTCTCCCGCGCCGCTCCCCACGCAAAAATCCCCGAGTGGGAACAGCTCCTGTCGGCGGGGGCGGTCGCCATGAACCTTGTGGTGGCGGCTTGCGCCCTCGGTTTCGTGACGGCCTGGCTGACGGAATGGTACAGCTACGACGCGCGGGTCGGCGCGGCCCTGGGGCTCGCCGAACACGAGCGGCTGGTCGGCTTCGTCCATGTCGGCCGCCCGACCGTCACGGTCGAGGACCGCGCCCGACCCGTCATGGCCGAGATCGTCACGCGGTTCTGAACCGACGGTCGGCAGGCAGCCGCGACGCATGAAAGCGTCCCGATCCTCTTGCCTCGAGGGTCAGCCGGCCCTCGCCGCGGCGCCTGAGATTTCCGTCGAGCCCGCGCCACCGCGGCGTTACGGGCGCGGCGTCAGTGGCCTTTGAGCCTGCGTCCCAACACGCTTGCGAGCCTTGGGGCGATCCCCGTCGCTTGCGGATCGGCGTGTTTTTCGCTATCAGCGGAGACGCTGCGGGCGTAGTTCAATGGCAGAACGGCAGCTTCCCAAGCTGCATACGAGGGTTCGATTCCCTTCGCCCGCTCCAGCTCGTGTGCCGGAGCGCTTCAGCGCACGTCGGCAGAAACCTCCAGGCACGGACCCGAAGGCCGAGCGGAGACTCACGGTCCGGGACCGACCAAGGCCGGGGTGAGGCTCGCTCGCTCTGGCGAGCATGCGCCGCGAGATGCGGAGTTTCCCCGACTCCTCGTAGACGATGTTTCGGCGGAGAGGCCGTCCGCGACCGGGAGACCGCCTAGTATCGGGTCAGACGATCTCGGACAGGCCCGAGTAGACGGGGAAAGCCCAGGTCTCCATCCAGGATGGCTGCAGCGGCGCCTGAGCAATGTCGCGATCCGAGGTCCCGATTTCATGCGACAGATCGGCGACCGTGTTTGTCGTCATTCTCTCGTTATGCGTACGCCACTTCAAGAGCGGCCAGGAAGCTGTTCGAGCATTGGACATGCGATGGACCTAGCGTTCTGAACCCTGATGTCCCGGCGAATAGACCCACGAGCCCGGCTTGCATAGGGGGGCGGGTGCATGGCAGGTGTGCAGTGCAACAAAACCATTCTCCCCGCAGCGAAAGGCAACCGCGGTGATCGGACGCGGGCAGCCGCCTCGCGTACGTCCATCGGGCAAAACCGAAGCTGCCCCGGCTCACATCCGGCGAGATGTGCGACCGGAGAAAAGCTCGGTCAGCCTAAGCGCCGTCGATTTGACGCGTTCGCCCAGCGTGGCCATTCGCTCGGGCGGCATTCGCACGGTCGGGGCCGAGATCGAGACGGCGCCGATGGGGTCGAGATGCTCGTCCAGTATGGCCGCTGAAACACAGCGCATCCCGACCGTGTGCTCTTCGTCGTCACAGGCCCACCCACGCGGACCGATTTGGGTGACGTCGGCCAGCAAAGCTTCGCGACTGCCATGCGTCTTGATCGTAAACCGTTCCAGCGTTGCGTCCGCCAGCATGTCCCGCCGAAACGCCTCCGAGCCTGAGGCCAGGATGGCCTTGCCGGCAGCGGATGCGTGCAAGGGGAGGCGGCGCCCGAGACGGAAGAATGCGCGCACCGCGGCATGGCTCTCGGCCTGGGCCACGCAAACGATTTCATTTCGATCGAGCATGGAGACGTTCACGGTCTCGTCGACCTCGGACAAGAGCTCCCGAATGAGCGGTCGCGCGATATCGGGGAGCTTCCTGATTCGCAGGTAAGCGGATCCGATACGAAACAAGCCCACTCCAACGGTCCAAACCCCGGCCTCATGGTCCTGGCTGACGAGGCCGCGACGAAGCAAGGTCGCGAGCAGACGGTGGACCGTGGACGGCGGCAGTTCGGCCTGACGCGCCACCTCGCTCAATCCCAGCCCGTCGCTGCCGGCCAGGATCTGCAACAATACGATGGCGCGATCGAGGGATTGCACCTCGGTGCCGCCCTCGCCGGCCGCCGACGACGGCCTGCCACGCCGTCGCAACGTCGTTACGGTGTCGGTCATGGGACCTCGTCCTCCTCTTTCCGACTGTTATCACATAAGCCCAACATTTTCCGTCATACGGCACGATTTTCTGCATTGCGGACAAAGCAGGATGGTGCCATATTTTCTGCGATACGGATTAATATCTCAAAACATCGGAACGGCAGTGGGAGTGACATGGCTTCGGTCGCGGCGACCGGGTCGTGGTCGGGCACCGCGCCACAAGGAATGCCACGGTGGCCCATGGATGCAACGAAAGACGACCGGCAAAGCCGAGGCCGGACGAGGGAGCGACACATGAAGGTCTGTATCTACGGCGCCGGAGCCATCGGAGGCTATCTCGGGGTGCAACTGGCCAGGGCCGGTGCCGACGTGAGCCTGGTGGCGCGAGGCGCCCACCTCGAGGCCATGCGGTCGAACGGCCTGACGCTGCTCATCGACGGCGAGCGACGCAACGCTCGCCTGAACTGCACGGACGATCCCTCCGCCTTGGGACCGCAGGACTTTGTCTTCGTTTCGCTGAAGGCACATTCCGTTCCGGCCATCGTCGATGCCATGTCGCCGCTTCTCGGAAACGACACGGGCGTGGTGACGGCCGTGAACGGCATTCCCTACTGGTACTTCCATCGCCATGGGGGAGCCCTGCAGGGGTCCACACTCGAGAGCGTCGATCCCGGCGGGCGACAATGGGACGTGTTTCGTCCCGAACGCGCCATCGGATGCGTGGTCTATCCGGCGACCGAGGTCGTCGAGCCTGGGGTGATTCAGCACGTCTACGGCGATAAGTTCCCCTTGGGGGAACCTTCGGGTGAGCGCACCGAGCGGGTCGAACGACTGAGCGCGCTGATGACGGCCGCCGGGCTGCGCGCGCCTGTTCTGGACAATATCCGCGATGAGATCTGGCTGAAGCTCTGGGGCAATCTGTGCTTCAACCCGATCAGTGCCCTCACGCATGCCACCCTGGACGTCATCGCTTCGGATGAGGGGACGCGCATGGTCGCCAGAGGCATGATGGCGGAAGCGCAGACCATTGCCGAACGCCTCGACATCCGCTTCCGGGTCGGCATCGAGCGGCGTATCGACGGGGCTGGCGCGGTCGGCGCCCATAAGACCTCGATGCTGCAGGACCTCGAACGCGGGCGGGCGATGGAAATCGACGCGCGCGTCAGCGTCGTGCAGGAAC
>CAXUCF010000239.1:0-7742 GCA_964249275.1 uncultured Lichenihabitans sp. | reverse complement strand
TGCCGCTGATCATCAACCGCAACACGCTGTTCGCCCGGGTGCAGCAGTTCGCGGCCCGCATCCATGGTCCCGTGATCGCGGCGGGCCTGTCGGTCTGGATGGGCCGCGACGGCAACTACTGGGGTCACAACGCCATCATCCGTACGCGCGCCTTCGCGGACCATTGCGGCCTCCCCCACCTCAGCGGCAAACCTCCGCTCGGCGGTCATATCCTGAGCCACGACTTCGTCGAGGCGGCGCTGATCCGCCGCGCCGGCTGGGCCGTCTATATGCTGCCCGTCCTGGGTGGCTCCTTCGAGGAGAGTCCGCCGTCGCTGATCGACCTCGCGGCGCGGGACCGGCGCTGGTGCCAGGGCAATCTTCAGCATGCCCGGCTGATGTGGTCCCCCGGTTTCCATCCGGCGACGCGCCAGCATTTCACCACCGGCATCATGGGTTATGTGGCCTCGCCGCTGTGGATGGCGCAATTGCTGGTCGGCATCGTGCTGGTGCTGCAGTCCACCTATATCCGGCCCGAATATTTCACGCAGGATTTCGCGCTCTTCCCGGCATGGCCACGCTTCGACGCGCAGCGCGCCCTCGACCTCTTCGGCATCACCATGGCGGTGTTGCTGGCCCCCAAACTGTTCGGCCTCCTGATCGCGCTCGGCCAGCGCGACACGCGGCGGGGTAGCGGCGGGGCCATCGGCCTCGTGTTGTCGACGATCGTGGAAGTCATCATGTCGTCGCTGCTGGCCCCGATCATGATGCTGGTCCAATCGGGTTCGGTCATCCAGATCCTGGTCGGCCGCGACACAGGCTGGAATCCGCAGCGTCGTGACGACGGCTCGATTCCGCTCGGCGACATCATCCGGCGGCACAGGTCTCATACCGCGCTGGGCTTCGTGACACTGGTGGCGGGTCTGTTGATTTCGCCGTCGCTCGTGGCCTGGATGTCGCCCACCATCGCGGGCCTCATCCTGGCCATCCTGCTGTCCTGGGCGAGCGGCCAGCGCTCGATCGGGCTGTTCTTGAAGCGCCTCGGCCTGTTGCGCACGCCAGAGGAAACGACCCCGCCGCCGATCGCGGTCCGGGCCAATGTGCTGGCCCGCGAACTCGCTCAGGCGGGCTACGACGGGACGGACGGAATACTGGCCCTTCATGCGAGCCGGGAACTCCGCCGGTTGCACGAAGCCTACCTGCCGGCGGCAGAACTCCGGCCCCGCGGCAAGGTCGACCATGACGCCGTGATGGCCAAGGCCAAACTCGCGGAGGCCGAGACGGTCGAGGAGGCCGGGTCCTGGCTGACCCGACGAGAGCGCACTGCCGTGATGAACGACCGCGAACTGATCCGACGGATCGCCGTCCTGCCGAATGCCGAGATGCAGTCCGCCGCGGAGGCGTGAGGCCGGAGGAGCCGTCCGTAGCCGGTGTCGTATTTCGCCGCGAAGCACCCGCCTCGACGTCTCCGTCGGGGTCGCATGACGGTAGCACCGCGGCGGTCCATTCGGCGCCGCGTTTGCGCCGGCGGATCATCACGAACCCTGAGGGCCGACGAAGAAACAATAAGGCGCGCCTTGGGAGCCGTCCTGGTGGGTCGTGTAGAACAGCCACGTCGAGCCGTCCGGCGACGGAAGTGCCTGATTGTAGGGGATCGTCCACCTGTAGCCGTCGATGTGGTAGCCGTCCGACCGGGCATGCACGGCACCGTTGTCGATGTGATGCGCATGGGCCTGCGAGCAGCACTCCGCCTTGACCCACGGGGGTATCGGGTCGCCGTTGGCCCAGGTGTCATGGGCCTGGACTGCCGATGGCAGGACGAGGAGAGCGGCAGCCAAGACGGCCGGGGTAGGAGTTCGCATCGAAGTCTCCGAATTCGCACTGCAGCATTGGACGACAGCCACGCTCGGATCTCCCCGGAAGGCGCGGGCAGGAAGCCGCCTCCGCCTTGTCGTGGATCACAAGGGTGGCAGCAGCTTGATCGCCGACCGCGCGAGGGACGCCGTTCCGGCTTGAGCGAGACCTGTCCGACCCTGTCGGCCGGCATCGCCCTGTCCGTCGTCGCTCTCGACAGGAGGGCTAGACAGCCTCGCGCGGCAAAGGGACCAATCTGCAAGCGCTGTGCTGAGCGAAGCCTGCGGAGGCTACGAGTCAACGCCAAGCGAGCCCAGGCCTGCGCCGGACGCCTTATACGATTCCCGTTTGATCCCCTCTCCCGGCGGTCATTCGGGGCGAAGCGAAGCGCGACATCGTCGCGCCAGCGAAGACTCGGACCCAGACGCCCGACGCTGCAGGATGGTGCGGGGCCGCCGTGCACTGTTCGGCCAGCACCGAGGTCTGGATCCCGGATCTGCGCGCCTTTCGGCGCTGGTCCGGGATGACAACCGGAGTTGATGATGCGGAAAACCGTATTATGGGCCTGTCTGGCGGCGAAAATCCTGCCCCGAGCAGGATGCCGCCGGCATCCTGAGGCAAAAAAGGAACTGCTTCGACGACCACATCGCCCTCGCCCCCGGGTGCTCTGTGTCGAAAGGGCTTGACTAAAGGAACCATGGTCTCTAACTGGTGACCATGGTATCTGTTCAGCCCGCGAGGTGGTCACGCCACAGCAGACCGCAATCGACGAGTAGGCGCACGGGCTTCGTGAATCGCTCCGGAGCTGCCGGAGCTCAGAAGCCGCCATGGTTTCTGACCGGGGTCGAAGTCGCGACGGCTACATGAGGAGAACATCATGCTGAAGACGCGCAAGCTCGGAGCAGAAGGCCTCGAAGTCACCGAAATCGGTCTTGGCTGCATGGGCATGACCTATGCCTACGGCACGCCTGACGACGCCGAGTCGATCGCCACCATCCATCGCGCGATCGACCTCGGCTGCACCTTTCTCGATACGGCGGAAATCTATGGTCCCTTCGCCAACGAGGAACTGCTCGGCCGTGCCCTGGAGGGACGGCGCGACGAGGTCACGATCGCCACCAAGTTCGGCTGGGAGACGGAGGGCGGCCGTCGCGGCGGCCTCAACAGCCGGCCCGACCACATCCGGCAGGTCATCGACGCGTCGCTGAAGCGGCTCAGGACCGACCACATCGACCTGCTCTACCAGCACCGCGTAGACCCCGCGGTGCCGATCGAGGATGTCGCAGGCACCGTCAAGCAAGCGATCGCGGCCGGCAAGGTCCGCTTCTTCGGCCTGTCGGAGGCCAGCGTCCACACGATCCGCCGCGCCCACGCCGTGCAGCCGGTCTCGGCCCTGCAGAGCGAATATTCGATGTTCGAACGCGGCGTCGAGGCCGAGGTGCTGCCCGCCCTGGGCGCGCTCGGCATCGGCTTCGTGCCCTACAGCCCGCTCGGCCGTGGCTTTCTCACCGGCCAGGCCAAGCGGGCCGAGGACCTGCCGGCGGGCGACTGGCGCGCTTCCAACGACCCACGGCTGGAGGGCGACAACTTCGACCGCAACGTTCGGCTCGCGGACTTCATCGGGACCGTGGCCGAGGAGATGAGGGCGACACCGGGCCAAGTGGCGCTTGCCTGGTTACTGCGCCGGGGCCACGACATCGTGCCGATCCCCGGCACCAAGCGCCGGAAGTACCTGGAGGAAAACCTCGGAGCGGCGTCGCTCGACATCTCGCCGGACGACCTGGCGCGGATCGACGACTTCCTCAGCGGTTACGAGACGGCCGGCGAGCGCTATGGTGCTTCCTTTCTGTCGAGCCTCGACCGCTGAACGCCCCCGCGGCCTCCCAGCGCCAAGCCTCAGTCGTTCGACGCAGTCGCTTGATCCCTTGCGAGGCGATCCCTCAGGGGGGACCGGCGCCGGTCCGCCTCGGTTGGGTCGATGAGGTCGAGGAGACCGATGAGGCGTGCCTTGGCGGTGGCGCCAAGCGGCCTCAAGGCCCGGTTCAAAACGCGGTAATAGCCGGGCAGCGAGGCATCGAGCAGGTCCAGGCCCTTGAGGGTCGGCGATACCATGGAGGCGCGCCCGTCGGTCTCGTGCGCGGCGCGATGGACGAGCCCGTCCGTCTCCATGAGGGTAAGCACCCTGGCGGTGTTCTTCTTCGAGATGCCGAGTTGGCGGGCGATCTCGACCGCCATCAGCCGCTTGCCTGGCACCCGTTCCAGCACGACGAGCACGAGGAATCGCGCCGTCGACAGGCCGTGGCCCGCGAAATGGGTGTCGACCTCGCGCAGGAGGTGGCTCGCCACCTTGAACAGCCGCAGGCAGGCCGCGGTCGTATCGACCTCCATCTCCGGGTAGCGCCGAGCGAATCCGTCCATCGTTTCGGGATCGGGCAGGTCGTCCAGGAAGAACACGTCCGTCTCCATTCCGCTACCAAGGCTATCAACGCTCACGGCCGTCAGCGTGGAACCGCAACACACCGCGACCAAGCACACGCCGCCGTCACGGATGGGGAGTTCGATGAAGCGCCGCGCCGAGGCCGTCGCGTCTCAGCGGGCCATCAGACTCGGCCCGGCAGGAAGCGCCGCGCGAGGCTCCCGATCGTCGTCGAGGCGAAGCTCGGGCGCTGCGTCATGCCGGTTCGCCAGGCATCGAGCGAGGGATGCTGGGCCAGAACCCGCCCACCCTCCGGCGTCGGTGCGAGGAAGTCCAGATGGCACGCCAGCGCGACATCGGCGAGCGACAGATCCGGACCCGCCATGTAGGGGCCGTCGCCGAGTTCCTCCGCGAAGACAGCGACGGCGCGCGACACCTTCTTCTCCGCCTTGGCACAGGCGGCCTCGTCCGACGGCTGTTTCAGGAAACGCGGCGCGATGATGCGCTGGAACCCCAACACCGAGCCGGCGTCGTTGAACAGGTAGGCGTCGACCGTGTTCATCGCTTCGTCCATGCGGGCCGTCGGTACGAGACCGCGCGGCGTCAGTGCCGGCTCGGGCCAGGCCCGGTCGATGTGGCGCAGGATGGCCTGGGTCTCGCGAAGCCGGAAGCCGTCCTGCTCGAAGACCGGCACGCGACGGAAAGGATGGACGGCGAGATAGTCGGGCGTCCGCAGCGCGTCGAGCCTGAGGGCGATGAGCCGGTAAGGCAGGCCCTTCTCTTCGAGCGCAACGAGCACGCTGCGCACGAAGGGGCTGCCGATCATGCCGTGCACGACGATGTCGCTCATACGCCAGACTCTCCGTCATCCGAGCCGCCCGAACCGGGGGCCTCGACATCGTCCGAGAACATCACTTGAATGGGGCGCCGCATCAAGACGGATCGGGGGAGTGCATGGTGGAACCGCAGGGGGATGAGGCCGCCTTTCTGGCACGGCGGGCCGCCAACCATGTCGCGCTGTCGCCGTTGTCCTTCCTGCAGCGCGCCGCGCTGGCCCACCCGGATCGCGTCGCGACGGTCTATGGCGAGCGGCGCCGGACCTGGGCCGAGACGCGGGACCGCTGCCGCCGCCTCGCCTCCGCTCTCAGCCGTCTCGGTGTCGGGCCGGGCGAAACGGTCGCGGTCATGGCGGCCAACACGCCGGAACTGTTCGAAGCGCATTTTGGGGTGCCCATGGCGGGCGGCGTGCTCAACGCCATCAACATCCGGCTCGATGCGGAGACGATCCGCTACATCCTGGAGCACGGCCGCGCCAAGGTGTTGCTGACCGACACGGAATTCGCCCCCGTCGTCGAAACCGTGCTGGCCAGCCTCGACGCCCCGCCGCGCGTGATCGACATCCATGATGCCGCCGCACCGGGCGACCCGCTGGGCGAGATCGATTACGAGGGCCTGCTGGGGTCGGGCGATCCCGGCTTTCCAGGCAGCGGCCCCGCCGACGAGTGGGACTCGATCTCACTGAACTACACGTCCGGCACCACGGGCCGGCCCAAGGGCGTGCTCTACCACCATCGCGGCGCCTACCTGCTGGCGCTCGGCAACACGCTCGAGTGGCATATGGGCGAGGCACCGGTGTATCTGTGGACCCTGCCGATGTTCCACTGCAACGGCTGGTGCTTCCCGTGGACGCTGGCCGCGAAAGCCGGAACCAGCGTGTGCCTGCGCAAGGTGACAGCGAAGGCCGTCTATGATGCCTTGGCCGAGGAGCACGTCGGCTATCTCTGTGGCGCGCCGATCGTGCTCAAGATGATTCTGGACGCCAAGCCGCACGAGCTTCGGCCCTTCGACGGGCGCTGCAAGGTCATGACGGCCGCGGCGCCACCGCCGCCCTCGGTGCTCCGGCAGATGGCGGAGCGCGGCTTCGACGTCACCCACGTCTACGGCCTCACCGAGACCTACGGTCCCGCGGTCGCCTGCGACTGGCGCGAGGGCTGGAACGCGCTGCCGCCCGACGAGCAGGCTGCGCGGCGGGCCCGCCAGGGCCTAGCCTATGTGGTGTGCGAGGAGGTGATCGTGGCGGATCCGGCATCGAATGTGCCGGTGCCTGCCGATGGCGAGACCTCCGGCGAGATCCTGTTCCGCGGCAATGTGGTCATGAAGGGCTACCACCGCGACCCCGCCGCCACGGAAGCCGCCTTCGCGGGCGGCTGGTTCCATTCGGGCGACCTCGCGGTGCGCCACCCCGACGGCCATATCCAGATCCGGGACCGGCTGAAGGACATCATCATCTCGGGCGGCGAGAACATCTCGTCGATCGAGGTCGAGGATGCCATCCACCACCATCCCGCCGTCTCGGCCGTGGCGGTGATCGGCGTGCCGGACGAGCGCTGGGGCGAGGTCCCGGCCGCTTACGTGGAACTCGGCGACGGCGTGGAGCCACCCACGCCGGAGGAGATCATCGCTTTCTGCCGGACCCGGCTCGCCGGCTTCAAGATCCCGAAGCGGGTCGTGTTCACCACCCTGCCCCGCACCTCCACGGGCAAGATCCAGAAGCGCCTGTTGCGGAGCACCGCACCGAGAGGAGAGACGCCGTGCTGAACGAGACCGAAACTACAGGCACGGGCCAGGAGACGTCGAGAACCGTCGAACCCGTGCTGCTGCACCGGGACAACGGCGGAGTCGTGACGCTGACGCTCAATCGCCCCGGCCAGTTCAATGCCTTGTCGGAGGAACTTCTCGCTGCACTTCAGTCCGAGTTCGACCGGCTAGCCGGCGACGAGAGCCTACGCTGCGTGGTGCTGGCAGCCGCCGGGCGGGCCTTCTCGGCAGGCCACGACCTGAAGCAGATGAGGGCGCGGCCCGACCAGGGCTACTACCGCGACCTCTTCGCCCGCTGCGGCCGCGTCATGCAGTCGATCCGCGCCCTTTCGGTGCCGGTCATCGCGGCCGTCCAGGGACTCGCCACCGCGGCGGGCTGCCAGTTGGTCGCCACCTGCGACCTCGCGGTCGCGGCCGAGAGTGCGAGTTTTGCGGTGTCGGGCATCGACGTCGGGCTGTTCTGTTCGACGCCCGCCGTGGCGCTGACCCGCAACGTGCCGCCCAAGGCCGCCTTTGACATGCTGATGACGGGGCGCTTCATCGACGCCGCGGAGGCGATGCGGATCGGCCTCGTGAACCGGGTGGTGCCGGATGACGCCGTAGAGGAGGCCGCTGCCGCCTATGCGCGGGTTATCGCGGCGAAGAGCCCGGCCGCGGTACGGCTGGGCAAGCGGCTGTTTTACGCGCAAGGCGCGATGTCGCTCGACGAGGCCTACCGCTACGCCGGCGACGCGATGGCGTGCAACATGATGGAGCGGGACGCGGTCGACGGGATCGACAGGTTTCTGAACCGCAGAGGGTGATTCCTTCTCCCGCTTACGGGAGAAGGTGTCGACGCAAAGCGGCGACGGATGAGGGAAGCGGGGCGGGTTCCCTCATCCGACCCGGCTACGCC
>CAXUCF010000238.1:0-7788 GCA_964249275.1 uncultured Lichenihabitans sp. | reverse complement strand
GGTGAGGACCGCGGCCTCGGGCGCGTTGGGCGTCAGCAGCGCGGCGCGGGGAACCAGCCGCTCCAGGAAGGCCTGGACGGCCAAGGGCGCCAGCAGCCGCGCGCCGCCCTTGGCGACCATCACCGGGTCCACCACCGCCGGGATGGCGGGCGGCGACGACGCTCGTGCCGCTCTGCTGCCGCGCCCTGCTCGGATCGTTCAAGGTCTGGAATGCCGCGACCGTGGGGGGCAATGTCTGCCTGGCCCTGCCGGCCGGCCCGATGACGGCTCTCGCGGCCGCACTCAAGGGGTCCTGTCGGATCTGGGGCGCCGGTTACGAGCACGACGTCCCGATCGGCGATCTCGTGATCGGCGCGGGGCGCAATGGGCTCCAGCCGGGCGAACTCCTGCGATGGATCCGCCTGCCATCGGCGGCGCTGCGATGCCGCGCCGCCTTCCGGCAGATCTCGCTGACGCCGCTCGGCCGTTCGGGTGCCCTCGTCATCGGTACGCTCGCCCCCGGCGGCGGCTTCCGCCTCACCGTCACGGCCTCCACGACCCGGCCTGTGGTCCTGGCGTTCCCGGCCCCGCCCGGGCGCGAGCAACTCCTGGCGGCCTGGGACGCCGTGCCCGACAACGCGATCTTCGACGACCTGCACGGCCGCCCCGGCTGGCGGCGTCGCGTCACGGCCCATCTCGCCTCGGAGATCCTCGACGAGTTGGCGACGGCGTGACCTATCTCGTCAACGGCACCGCATCGTCCGAGGCCCCTCGCCCCGGCCAGTGCCTCAGGACGTTCCTGCGGCAGCTCGGGTGGTTCGGCGTCAAGAAGGGCTGCGACGCCGGCGATTGCGGCGCCTGCACGGTTTGGATCGACGGCGAACCGGTGCACAGCTGCATCACGCCGGCGTTCCGGGCCCGGGGCCGCGCCGTCACCACGATCGAGGGCCTGGCGCA
The DNA here is from genome assembly GCA_964249275.1 of uncultured Lichenihabitans sp. Lineage (GTDB taxonomy): Bacteria > Pseudomonadota > Alphaproteobacteria > Rhizobiales > Beijerinckiaceae > Lichenihabitans. The sequence goes on along the minus strand of CAXUCF010000238.1, from coordinate 6,852 downwards.
GGACGGTGTGCTCCACCCGATGCAACGGGCCTTCCTCGATGCACAAGGGTTCCAGTGCGGCTTCTGCACGGCCGGCATGATCATGACGGCGGCGAGCCTCGACGGGGGTCAGCGCCGCGACCTGCCGACGGCGCTGAAGGGCAACCTATGCCGCTGCACGGGCTACCGCGCCATCGCGGATGCGGTTCGAGGCACCATGACGACCGATGGTGCGCGCAGCCTCGGCGCACCGGCCGGCCCGGGCGTCGTCACGGGCCGCGTGCGGTTCACGGCCGATGTCGCACCCGAAGGCCTGCTCCACATCAAGCTCGCACGCTCCCCCCACGCCCACGCCCGCGTGGCCGCCATCGACACGGCGCCGGCTCTGGCGGTCCCCGGGGTCGTGGCGGTCCTGACCCACGAGGATGCGCCCGAGACCCTGTTCTCCACGGCCCGGCACGAACACGATGCCGACGACCCCTTCGACACGCGGGTGCTCGATTCCGTGATGCGGTTCCGCGGCCAGCGCGTCGCCGCCATCGTGGCCGAGACCGAGGCCGCGGCCGAAGAGGCCTGCCGCCGGCTCGCCGTAACCTACGCCGTCCTCCCGGCGGTGTTCGATCCCGAGGCCGCCATGGCGTCGGGTGCTCCCCTGCTCCACGGGGATAAGGGCGCGGGGTCGGGCATTCATGCGCCCGACCGCAACGTGGTGGCGGAGTTTCATTCCGAGATCGGCGACGCCGCGGCCGGTTTCGCCGCGGCCGACCTGATCCACGACGCCACCTACACGGCGCAGCGGGTCCAACACGCCCACCTCGAGACCCATGTGGCGCTGGCCTGGCACGACCCCGACGGGCGGCTCGTGGTCCGGACCAGCACGCAGGTGCCCTTCCTGACCCGACGGGCGCTGGCCCGCGTGCTGGGCTTGGCACCCGATCGGGTCAGGGTGCTATGCGAGCGGGTCGGCGGCGGCTTCGGCGGCAAGCAGGAGATGCTGGTCGAGGATATCACGGCCCTGGCGGCGATCCGCACGGGCCGGCCCGTGAAGCTGGAACTCACGCGCGAAGAGCAGTTCACCGCCACCACGACCCGCCACCCCATGTCGATCTCGGTCAAGGTGGGGGCACGCCGCGACGGCCGCCTGACCGCCATCGCGATCCGGGCCGTGTCCAACACCGGTGCCTACGGCAACCATGCCGGCGGCGTGCTGCACCACGGCTGCGGCGAGTCGATTGCGGTCTACAACGTGCCCAACAAGAAGGTCGACGGCTACGCCGTCTATACGAATTGCGTCCCCGCCGGTGCCTTCCGCGGCTATGGCCTCAGCCAATCGGTCTTCGCAGTGGAATCCGCGATCGACGAACTCGCGCGCGGGCTCGGCATCGACCCCTTCGCCATGCGTCGGCGCAACGTGATACGGCCCGGCGATCCCATGATCGGAACCAGCACCGACCAGGGCGACCTCCGATATGGCTCCTACGGCCTCGACCAATGCCTGTCGCTGGTCGAGGGCGCACTCCGGAGCGGCCGAGGAGAGGCTTGGCCCGAGGGCGACTGGGCCACTGGACACGGCATGGCGCTATCGATGATCCACACGACGCCACCGCGCGGGCATTTCTCCGACGCGCGGCTGCGGCTGCGCCGCGACGGCACCTTCGCGCTATCGATCGGCACGGCGGAGTTCGGCAACGGGGCCACGACCACCCACGTGCAGATCGCGGCGCAGGTCCTGTCCACGACGCCCGAGCAGATCGCGGTGCTGCAGTCCGACACGGACCATGTCGAGCATGACACCGGCGCCTATGGTTCGACCGGCCTCGTCGTGGCCGGCACGGCCGTGATGCGGGCCGCGGAAGATCTCCGCGACCGGCTCGTCGCGGCCGCGGCGGCGTTCGCCGGGGCGGCTCCGGACACGTGGGGACTGACGCCCGGCGGTCTCGACAACGGCGAGCGCTTCCTGCCGCTGTCCCACCTCGCGGCCTGGGCCGAAGACGCCGGTTGGACCCTCGAGGGCTTTGGCAGCTTCGACGGCACGCCGCGGTCGATCGCCTTCAACGTCCACGGTTTCCGGGTAGCGGTCCACCGCGTCACCGGCGCGATCCGCATCCTGCAGAGCGTGCAGGCCGCCGATGCCGGCCACGTCGTCAACGCGATGCAGTGCCGCGGCCAGGTCGAAGGCGGCGTCGCCCAGGCAGTCGGGGCCGCCCTCTACGAGCACCTCGACCTCGACGACGAAGGTCGGGTGACCACGCCCGTGTTCCGCGCCTACCATATCCCGGCCTTCGCCGACGTGCCGCGGACCGAGGTGCTGTTCGCCGACACGCACGACACGGTCGGCCCGTTGGGGGCCAAATCCATGAGCGAGAGCCCCTTCAACCCCGTGGCGCCGGCGCTCGCCAATGCGGTGCGCGACGCCCTCGGCGTGCGCTTCACGGCCCTGCCGCTCGCGGCGGATCGCATTTACGAGGCCATCGTCTCGCCTGCCGGAGTCGATGACCTCGATGTGCGTGCCGGAAGCGACTCGCCTCCTCGATGAGGCTCGGACATGCCTTCACCCGACTCGCTCCAGCAGCCTGTCGTAGAGCGGATTGCGGGCCGCGAAGACGTAGTCGAGCGGCGCCACCGCGACGTGGCTCGCTCCCTGCCCGATCAGCCAGTCGGCGAGATCCGGGACGCGGGCCTTCGGGCAATGCAGCACGAGGCGGCCGTCCTCGCGGCCGAACAAGCGGGCACCGAAGTCAGCGAGACCGTCCTCCGCGACCTCCCGGGATCCTTCGGGGAAGATCGCGCGCAACTCGCGCGACGTGCGGGCCTGCTCCTCGGCCGCGATGCGGGCCAGGACGGCACGGGCTGTGCGCAGATGCGCTTCCTTCCAATCCGCCTTGAGCGATGCGGCGAGGTTGGCTTCGGACCGCAGGATGATGCCGTCGTCCAAAATCTTGAGCGCGTTGGCCTGCAAGGTCGCACCCGTGGTCGTGATATCGACGATGAGTTCCGCGCCGCCCGCCATCGGCGCGCCTTCGGTGGCGCCGAGGCTCTCGACGATGCGGTAGTCGGTGACGCCGCGCTCGGAGAAGAAACGGCGCGTGAGGTTGACGTATTTGGTCGCGACCCGCATGCGGCGGCCGCGCCGCGCGTGGAACACCGCGGCGACATCCTCGAGATCCGCCATGGTGCGGACGTCGATCCAGGCGCGGGGGACCGCCACGGCGACATCGGCGTTGCCGAAGCCGAGCGTCGTCAGCAACGCGACATGGGAGTCGGCCTCGGGGATCGCCTCGCGCAAGAGGTCCTCACCCGCGACGCCGATGTGGGCCTGCCCGTCGCCGAGTCGCGCGACGATCTCGGACACCGGCAGGAACGCGATCTCGAGGCCGTCGACGCCATCGAGCCGGCCGCGGTAGTCGCGATTGCCGCCGTTCTGGACGAGTTTCAGGCCGGCCCGGGCAAAGAACGCGAAGGCGTTCTCCTGCAACCGCCCCTTGGACGGCACCGCGAGTACGAAGGGCTTGTCGGCGCCGCTCACGGCCGCTTCTCCGCGGCGAGGCGATCGAGCCAGATCGCGGCACCCACGGCCGGGACCGGTTCACGGCTGCCGAGCACCTGGGCGAGCCGATCGTAGCGCCCGCCGCCCGTCACCGGACCGTTGCGGCCGGAACCCGATGGGTCCGCAGCATGGGCCTCGAACACGAAGCCGGTGTAATAGTCGAGATTGCGCGTGAAGGCGGTACGGAACGCCAGCAGGCTCAGGTCGATGCCCTGGGCCGCGATGAACCCGGTCCGTTCGTCGAAGAGGTCGAGCGCGCGGTCGAGGTCGAGGCCTGCGTCGCGTGCCAGGGCGCGGAGGGCGCCCGAGGCGCGGTCCGGATCGCCGGAGACCGCGAAAAAACGGTCGAGCAAGGCGCGACGCTCGTCGCCGATAACCGGCACCGCGCCCTCGGCCACCTGGGAGAGGAAGCGGTCGGCGATCTCCCCCACCGACCGACCGCCCACCGTGGCGATGCCGGCGATCGACAGCAGATCCTCGACGAAGGCGTGAGCGTCGCGGCCGTCGGCGCCGGCCAGGGCCGCGAGCAGGCCAGCATGTTGCGACGAGCGGGTCGGGCCGCCGTGCAGTGCGGTGTCGAGCGTGAGGCCCTTCTCCAGGGCGCGCTTCAGCCGGCGCCGCCAGAGCGCCGGCAGTCCCACGGCGTCCATCATGGCCGAGACCAGGCCGGCGTCGCCGAGCGCGACCCGCGACACGGCCGTGCCGCCGCGTTCCGTGGCCTCCAGGGCCAGAGCCAGGATCTCGGCGGCGGCCGCCGCGATATCGCCGCGGCCGAAGCTCTCGAGGCCGGCCTGCACGGACTCGCCCGAAGCGTCCTGCCGCAATCGGAAGACGGGTCCACAATAGCTGTAGGCGGCCGGGCGGCCGGCCTGGGACGACGCCAGATAGGCGCGGGCCGTGGGGATTGTATATTCGGGACGAAGGCAGAGTTCGGCTCCGTTGGCGTCGGTCGTCAGATAAAGCCGTGCCCGAATGTCCTCGCCGCCAAGGTCCAGGAACGTCGCCGCGTCCTGGAGCAGTGGCGGCTCGATACGGTCGTACCCCGCTTCGGCGAAGCGCTGAAGGATCGCCGCGGGCGCCGACCCCTGCCCCGGTCCCGATCCTCCCAGGCTGTCGCCCGACACGGCAATGTTCACGACGTTTCCCGCAGCTCATGCGCCCGACGGATCGGAACGGCCCGTTTCGGGCGGGCGGCCTGCCCCTGCAAGCGGCCTGCTTCATAGCAACGGACGCTGCCCGATGCGACCCGATTCGCCGGTGAGGGTGAACGGTGCCGCGGCGTCATCGGCCGGCTGCGGCCCGAGACGACAGGTCCCCCCGGCTTGCCTTGCGGCATCATCCGGGTTTCTTGTGACGTGACGCGGCAACCAAGGATCGGGCCCTGAACGCCATCAAGACGCCGGCCGAGAAGCTCGTCCACCTACTGGACTACGTCGAGCAGGTGGTTCGGCTGGACGAGCGCGTGGCGTTCCGCCTCGCCGACTACCGATTGCCGGACGGCGCGGCGGTCGCGATCCGGGCCGACGAGATCGCCGGCTTGCCGGGGGTCTCGATCGACATCGCCAGCGCCGACGACCCGGTCTGGCTCGCGATCGATCGCTTGGCCCGCGTGGCGCCGCCTGCGCCGCCCGAGCGCCTCTCGCCCTGGATCCTGGATGCGTCCGACCCGGACGCGGCTCCGCAGTGGCGCCGCGAGCGCCTGATCACGGTGACGCCCGCCGAGCGCAGCGCCCTGATCGCGGCCGAGCGGGCGGGCGAGGAGGATTTCGACCCCGTGCCGGCGCGCGATGGCGAGACCTCGGACGCCTTCGACCTGCGGCTGCGCCTCGACGGCCAGCCCGGGCTTGAACAGGACCTCGAGGTCTGGCGTGCGACCATCTGGCAGGATTGGGCGGACGGCGAGGCTTCACGGCGCAGGACGATCACGGTCTACGGCCAGATCTACCGCCTCCAGCAGCAGCTCGAACTCGGCGGTGGCGACAGCGCCATCGAGGTCGTGTGGGGGATCGGCACGGTCCACTGGCGGCGGGACGGCCGAACGATCGAGCGGCCGCTGATCGACTGCGCGGTCGAGATCGAGCTCGCAGCCGATGGCCGGCTCGTGATCCGGCCGACGGACGCGGAGCCGCGGATCGATCTCAAGCCCTACGAGGAGATGGGCTGCGAGAACCTGGGAGCCCTGGGAGAAGTGGCGCGGCGCGAGGTGCTGCGGGCCGAGGACGGGGTGTCGCCGTTCCGGCCCGACAGCTTCGAGCCGCTGCTCGCCGCCGCAGCGGCGCGGCTGGCACCGGACGGTCACTACCGGCGCGACAGGGACGCCGCATCCGCGGCCGGGGCCGACGGCCCGCTTATCACGGGCGACTGGGTGCTCTACGCCCGGCCGCGCTCGCAACATGTCGTGCTCGACGACATCGCCCGGTTCAGGGCGGCGGCCCAGGGTGGCCTCGAGGTCAGGGGGTTGGCCCAGCGTCTCGTCACCCCTCCGGCCGAGGCCCCTGCCCTTCCCTGGGAGGCCCTGGGAGACAGGCTCGGCGAGGTCGGTGCGGGGGCGTCCGAGCCGGACGGCGACCCGGGCTTCGGCGACGTGTTCTTTCCCAAACCCTTCAACGAGGAGCAGGTCGCCATCGTGCGCCGTCTGGCGGATGCCGAGGGCCTCGTGGTGCAGGGACCGCCCGGTACGGGGAAGACCCACACCATCGCCAACCTCATCTGCCACGGCTTGGCGCTCGGCCAGCGCGTGCTGGTCGTGTCGCGGGGCGAGGCCGCGCTGAGCGTGCTGCGCGACCAGTTGCCCGAGAAGGTCCAGCCCCTCACCATCGCGATCCTGTCGAGCGAGCGACAGGGCCTGCGCCAGGTCGAGGGCGCGATCCGCGAGATCCAGTCGGTGGTCGAGGAGAGCCGCCCGGAGATCCGGCTGTCGGCGATCCGCCGTTGCGAGGCCGAGATCATCAAGATCCGCGGGCGACTTGCCGCCATCGACCGCGAGACCGAGGAGATCGCGGCCCTCCAGGAGGTGCCGCTCGGTCCCCAGGGCGAGATGCCAGCCGTATTGGCGCGCCGCATCGCGGCGGAACGCGGGCGCCATCCCTGGTTCACGGACGCGCCTCGGCTCTTCACGTCCGAGACCGGCCTCCTCGACGCCGACCTCAGAGCCCTGCGGGACGCGCGCGGTGTCGCGTCGGCGTTCCTCGACCACCTCGACGCCATCCTGCCGGGCGCCGCGGCCCTGCCGTCGGCCGAAAAGGTCGCAGGCTGGCATGCCGATCTGCTGGAAGCCAAGCAGGACGCGGAAGCGGCCGCGCTCGGCCCGCTCCCCGGCCTGCGGC
>CAXUCF010000237.1:0-7799 GCA_964249275.1 uncultured Lichenihabitans sp. | reverse complement strand
TTGGCGTCGCCAGCCTCGGCCGATGACGGATCACGGTCGCCGTTTTCACCGTCGACAAGATCGGCCTCAGCGTCATCAGCCTCGGCAAACGCGAGCGCGTCACCCGCAGGACCCTCGCTTTCAGGATCGAAAATCGGCGCGATCGAGTCGACGCGCACGAGATCGGGACGCGGAACCGGGGCGATGGCGGGTGTCGCGAGTTCGCTGCGCTCGATCGCGTGATAGATCATGCCGGTGAGGGTCGGATCCGCCATCACCGTAATGGTCACGCGGAAGCGCTGCTCCAGTTCCACCAGCTTGGCACGCTTCTGGTTCAGCACATAGAGCGCGACCTCGCTGCGGCTCCTCACGATCAGATCGTGGGAGGCATCCTTGATCAGGGCGTCTTCCAGCAAGCGCAGCACGTGCAACGCGATGGAGGCGGTGGATCGCACCGTGCCCGCGCCGGCACAATGCGGGCAGATCGCGGTCGAACCCTCCAGCACGCCGGTCCTGATTCGCTGGCGCGACATCTCCAGCAGGCCGAAATGCGAGATGCGGCCGATCTGGATACGGGCGCGGTCGTTCTTCAGCGCCTCCTTGATGCGGCGTTCCACGGCCCGGTTGTTGCGGCCTTCCTCCATGTCGATGAAATCGACCACGATGAGGCCGGCCAGGTCGCGCAGGCGCAGCTGCCTGGCCACTTCGTCGGCCGCCTCGAGGTTGGTGCGGAGCGCCGTGTCCTCGATGTTGTGCTCGCGCGTCGATCTGCCCGAGTTGACGTCGATGGCGACGAGCGCCTCGGTCTGATTGATCACCAGGTAGCCGCCGGACTTCAGTGTCACGTGGTTCGAGAACATGGCGTCGAGCTGGGCCTCGACGCCCGACTTGGCGAAGATCGGCTGCGGGTCGCGGTAAAGCTGCACGCTCTGGACGTTGCCCGGCATCAGCATGCGCATGAAATCGCGCGCCTCGGCGAACCCGTCCTCGCCCGCCACGAGGACGTCATCGACGTCCTTGGTGTACAGGTCGCGGATCGCGCGCTTGATCAGTGAACCCTCCTCATAGACGAGGGTGGGAGCGCTTGATTTCAGCGTCAGTTCACGCACGCTTTCCCACATCCGGAGCAGATATTCGAAGTCGCGCCTGACCTCGATATTCGAGCGCGCCGCGCCCGCGGTGCGTAGGATCACGCCCATGCCCTCGGGAACATCGAGTTCCTGTGCGATGGACTTCAGGCGCTTGCGATCCTCGCCGTCGGTGATCTTGCGCGAGATGCCGCCACCACGCGCCGTGTTGGGCATCAGCACGGAATAGCGCCCGGCCAGCGACAGATAGGTGGTCAGGGCTGCGCCCTTGTTGCCGCGCTCCTCCTTGACGACCTGGATCAGCAGGATCTGACGACGCTTGATGACCTCCTGGATCTTGTAATGGCGGCGAAGCCGGGTCGGCCTCGGCGAGACGTCTTCCAATGCATCGCCGCCAAGCTGCTCGACGTGCTCGTCTTCGTGCTCAGCCGCAGGATTCTCGTCAGGGTCGGGGAGACGCGATTCGGCTGGACCGACGCGGCGAAACCCGTCCGAGTCGTTGTCCGATAGCGCGTCGCCGACCGTGCCGAGATCGGCTTCAAGATGTAGGTCCTGACCGGTCTCCCGGTCCCCCTCGGCATTGCCGGACAAGTCGGCAAGAGAAGGAATGGCCGGCGTCAACCCGGCCTCGGCCACGGCGGTTCCGCTGGACGCGGTCTGGTTCAGGTCGACAGGCGCATCGTATCCCTCGCGAGGGTCGGCCGATGTCCCGGTCGATATCGCATGCGCCTCGTCGCCGTGCTCGGCCGCAGCCATGGCGTCAGCACCCGACAGGGTCGCCAGTGCCCCTTGCGCTTCGAGGCCGGTAGCCCCGGTCTCAGCGGACGTATGAGCGCCTTCCACGGGCGCGAGGGGAGCTTCGATCGTGGATACCGCCTGGGGCGCCGCTTCGAGCGCCGCTTCCTCACGGTAGGACGCAGACGCTTCACCGGTCGAGACCGGGTCGATTCCGTTGTCCGCCAAGGCAGGAACCGGCGGCATCATCGAGTCCGCTGCGCCTTCCGCATCGCGGTCGAAGCCGACCGAATCGGCCGTTTCGCCGGTGTCGACGGCCGTGAAAGCGGGTTCAGACACACTGTCGTCCGCCGGTCCACGCCGCTCCAGGGCCGAAACCGTCCCGTCCCGCCTATTGCGGCGACTGCGCCGGTGGTTGCGGTCGCCGCGGTCGTTCCGCTCGCCGTCGCCGCGCTCGCTGCGGTCACCGCGCTCGGCTCGGGCGCCGCGCTCGTTCCGATCCCCGCGATCGCTTCTAGCACCGCGATCGCTGCGATCTGCGCCACGGCCGTCATCGTCCTCGTCGCGATGGGCGCGCGCCTCCTCGTCGAGCAGTGCCTGCCTGTCGGCAAACGGGATCTGGTAGTAGTCGGGATGGATCTCGGAGAAGGCCAGGAAGCCATGCCGATTGCCGCCATATTCGATGAAGGCAGCCTGCAGTGACGGTTCGACCCTGGTCACCTTGGCGAGATAGATGTTCCCGCGAAGCTGCTTCTTGGTCGCTGATTCGAAATCGAACTCTTCGACGCGATTACCTTTGAGCACCACCACCCGGGTTTCTTCCGGGTGTGAAGCGTCGATGAGCATCTTGCTGTTGGACATAGAGAACTCTGTTCGTGATGGGGCGCGTGAGCGAACTCGCCCAGCCGGCCATCGGCGCGGAGCCGACGGGAGCGCGAAGGACAGGAAACGGAATGCGCCGGTGTGGATGGAGTATGCCGGCCTTGCAGGCCGTCGAGGTCGCGCCGCGGCGCCGGGCCGCCGTGCGCCGAGCGGATCGGCCGAAGGATTGCCGGGTGCCGAGGCGGCCGTCGGAAAGGGAAGCCGCGGTCCGGATCCAGCGGACCCGGCAGCGGCGCGGCGACTATTCGCGCCAAGGTTCGGACGGTCGCGACCACGTTGACGACGGCGCTGTGGTCAGCGTCGCCCGTCCGGCACGGTGCCGAGGACCTGCCGCTACGCGGCACGACGTCGGAGATAAGACAGCAGGTTAACGCAGGACCACCCTGATGCGGTCGGATCATCGTGCAGAGACTTTCGTAGCACGGCATGGGCGAATCAGCCGCGTCGTCAGTCGTATCGAACTCGAGCCCGATGTTTCGGGACGTCATCCGATCGACCCGGCGCCGATAATCGCGGGTGCGAACGCCGCGCTGCTGAGCGAGGCCATCGGCGTGCGGGCCGGTCTTGAGCGACGAGCCGCCGGCGAGGCGTGCCCGAGTCAGAACGCTGACGGCTGAGCAATAACGGATGTCCGACCCGGTTGGCAAGTTTGTCGCCATTGTCTCCTGCCGGCCACAGTGGACCACAAGCGACCTTCCGATCCGTGACGGATCATTAACCATCGCGGGTTTATCCCGTACCGTGGCCGCCGATGTTCTCGCGCAGGGCCGTGTTCGCCGCAATCGACGTGTTCGGACGGTCGGAGTCGCAGATGAGGGTCAGCAGCCGGATGCGCTTTGCCGCCTCGCTGTCGGTTCTGACCGCCGTCGTCGGGGCGCCGGTCGGATCGGCTTCCGCGTCCGTGAGGCATCCGAGCTGGCATCAGGGGAGTCAGGTGCCCGATCCCGCGGCGGGGCCCGTGGCGGTTGCGGTCGATGCCCGTGCGAGCGAGGCGGGCGGCATCACGCGCCTGGTCTTCGACCTCACGGCCAAGGTCGCGGTGAAAGCCGTCCTGACAGAGCAACCGGATCGGTTGATCGTCGATCTGGCGAAGGTGAACTTCCAGCTCGATCCCGCGACACGCCGGCTCGGTTCCAAGGCCGTGGGCCTGATCCGTTCGTTTCGGTTCGGGCTTTTCGCCCCCGGCAAGTCGCGCATCGTGATCGACCTCACCGGGCCCGCGGCGCTGCGCCAAGCCGAGGTCGCGAGCATCGCGGGCGGGGATCCGTCACGCTTGACGATCGAACTCGTCCGGACCGACCGGGCGGCCTTCCACGCCGCGGTCCATCCGCCTCCACCACCGACCGAGGCTGCAGGGACGGCACCTCCGGTCGACCCGTCGACCGTCGGATCCATCGGGACGGCACCTCCTGCGGCGCAGTCCGACCGCCGACCCGTGGTGGTCATCGATCCCGGTCATGGCGGCATCGACCCGGGTGCCAGCGGCGTCCTGGGAGCTGTCGAGAAGACCGTGGTGCTCGATTTCGCGTCGGCGCTGGCGTCGAGACTGTCGGCAGGCGACCGTTACAGAGTGGTGATGACGCGCCGCGACGACAGCTTCGTCTCGCTCGCCGATCGGGTGCGGGTCGCCCGAGATGCCGATGCGGCGCTGTTCATCTCGGTCCATGCCGACACGCTGTCGGACGGTTCCGTCTCGGGCGCCACCATCTACACGGCTTCCGACCGGGCCAGCGACGCCGAAGCCGCGCGCGTGGCAGCCGCGGAGAACCAGGCCGACGAAGCGGCCGGGCTCGACCCCACGCCGGCGCCGCCCGAGGTGTCCGACATCCTGTTCGACCTGACGCGGCGCGAAACCCGCGCCTATGCGCACCAGTTCCAGCGCACGTTGACGGGCTACTGGTCCAAGATCGCGCGGCTCAACCGCAATCCCGAGCGCGCTGCGGGCTTCAAGGTTCTTCAGGCGCCGGATGTGCCGTCCGTGTTGCTGGAACTCGGCTATCTGTCGAGCGACAAGGATGCGCGGATGCTGACCTCACTCGAATGGCGCGCCAAGGCCACCGACACCGTGGCGTCCGCGGTCGACCGCTTCTTCGCGGCTCGCTCGGCTTCTCCTTCCCCGGGGCTCGGGCCTGCCGCGATGCGATGAGGGCTCCCACGCGGAATGATCGTTTCGCTCTGTCCGGATCTTGCCGCGTGGCGAAACCCGTGATTCGAAAGCAATCATCCCCGTGGGGACCCCTGGAGGCAGCCGACGGTCTGGCACGGTCGGTCGCGATCGCGCCGGGAGCCTTTGTTGCGGTTCTGCCACAGCTCTGAAAGAACCCCGGTGTCGCACGACGGCTGTCCGCGGTGGAACGCGTCGGTCGCATTGACACCATAAAAGAGCCGCAGCTTCTACGCATCCGGTCGCTTGACGTAGCGGCCCGCGGCGATGCCTCCGATCGGTACCCGCAGCCCAGTTCAGAGCTCAGGTCCCGAGGCTTCTTCCGATGCGGCATGTTGCCAGGTTGTTCGGTTTCCTGTTTGCCACGGGCGCATTGGTCTTTGTGGTCGCTGCCTGCGCAGCCGCCATCACGGTCTGGAAATTCGAGAAGGATCTGCCGGACTACACACAGCTGCAGAACTATGAGCCGCGCGTGATGACCCGGGTCCAGGCCGGAGACGGCAGCCTGCTGGCCGAATATTCGCGCGAGCGGCGGCTGTACCTTCCCTCGACCGCCATCCCGCCGCTCGTGAAGGAAGCCTTCATCTCGGCCGAAGACAAGAACTTCTACACACATAGCGGCATCGACCCCGAAGGGGTCTTGCGGGCCGTCACCGTGCTGGTCCAGGGCAGCAAGCGCGCGCAGGGCGCCTCCACCATCACCCAGCAGGTGGCCAAGAACTTCCTTCTGACCAACGAGCGCAGCTTCACCCGCAAGATCCGCGAGGCGCTGCTGGCGTTGCGGATCGAGCAGGCCTATCCCAAGGAGAAGATCCTCGAACTCTACCTCAACGAGATCTACCTCGGGCTCGGAAACTACGGCGTCGCGGCCGCCGCCTTGAACTACTACGACAAGTCGGTGAACGAACTGTCGGTGGCCGAGGCGGCCTATCTGGCGGCTCTGCCCAAGGGTCCCAACAACTATCAACCCTTCCTCAAGCACGACGCCGCGGTCCAGCGCCGCAACTACGTGATCGACCGCATGGTCGAGAACGGCTACGTGACCAAGGCCGATGGCGAGAAGGCCAAGCAGGAGGCGCTCGGCGTCAACCCGCGCGTGCTCACGCCCGACAGCTTCGCGGCTGGCTATTTTGCCGAGGAAGTGCGGCGCGAGTTGAGCGACCGTTACGGCGAGAAGAAGCTCTACGAAGGCGGCCTGTCGGTCCGCGCCACGCTCGACCCCAAGATGCAGGTCATCGCCCGCAAGGCACTGGTGGACGGTCTCGTGCGCTTCGACGAGGCGCACGGTTTCCGAGGTGCGATCCGCCATATCGACCTCGGAGGTGACTGGGGACCTCCCCTGGCCGCCATTCCGGCGTTCGGCGACGTGCAGCCTTGGCGCCTCGCCGTCGTGCTGGACGGCAGCGACACATCGGTCCGCATCGGCGTGCAGCCCGGGCACGACAAGGCCGGCGAGGTGGTGCAGGATCGCGACACCGGCATCCTGAACCAGGACGGCATCCGCTGGACCGGCAAGAAGTCGATCCGCTCGATCCTATCTCCGGGCGACGTGGTCTATGTGGCGGCCGTCGAGGGCAAGCCCGGCCAGTACCGGCTTCAGCAGGTGCCCGAAATCTCCGGCGCCATCGTGGCGATGGATCCCTACACGGGCCGCGTCTTTGCCATGGTGGGCGGGTTCTCGTTCGAGCAGTCCGAGTTCAACCGCGCCACGCAGGCGCAGCGGCAGCCCGGCTCGTCGTTCAAGCCCTTCGTCTATGCGACGGCGCTCGACAACGGCTACACGCCTTCGTCGAGCGTGCTCGATGCGCCGATCGAAATCGACCAGGGCCCGGGCCTCGGCATCTGGCGCCCTCAGAACGACGATGACAACGGTTCGGGACCCCACACGCTGCGCTACGGCGTCGAGCATTCGCGCAACCTGATGACGGTGCGGCTGGCCAAGGACATCGGTATGCCGCTGATCGTCGAATATGCCAAGCGGTTCGGCATCTACGACGACATGCTGCCGGTGCTGTCAATGTCGCTCGGCGCCGGGGAAACCACGGTGCTCAGGATGGTGACGGCCTATTCCATGCTGGCCAACGGCGGCAAGCGGATCAAGCCGACCCTCGTCGACCGCATCCAGGATCGCTGGGGCAATACGATCTACCGCCACGATGAACGGGTTTGCGACGGCTGCGATGCCGTGACCTGGAACGATCAGGCCGAGCCGAAGCTGATCGACAAGCGTGAGCAGGTGATCGATCCCATGACGGCCTACCAGGTTACGTCGATCCTGGAGGGCGTCATCGCGCGCGGCACAGGCCAGGCCGTCAAGGTGTTGAACCGCCACCTGGCGGGCAAGACCGGAACCACCAACGACGCCAAGGATGTCTGGTTCGTCGGCTATTCCTCCGACCTCGCGGTAGGCCTCTACCTCGGCTATGACCAGCCGCGCTCGCTCGGCGCCACGGCCTATGCGGCCGAATATGCAGCGCCGGTGTTCCGCGACTTCATGGCGGCAGCTCTGAAGGACAAGCCCGACGTGCCGTTCCGGGCGCCCATCGGCATCAAGCTGATCGGCGTCGATTACCACAGCGGCATGCGGTCCAGCGGCAAGGAGTCCATCATCGAAGCGTTCAAGCCCGGAACCGCCCCACCCGACAGCTATGCGGTCATCGGCGACAACGCCGCACGCGCGGCCAGGAGCGAAGGTGCGCCGGCGGCGGATGCGGAGCGCGCCGTCGGCAGCGGCACCGGCGGGCTTTACTGACGGGTATCACCTCACTTAGGCGAGAACCAGCGGGGCGGTGCCGGGCGCGTCGCGCTTGCAGATGCTGCCCCGAGCTGAGTGATACGATTTTCGTTTGATCCCCTCTCCCGGCAATCATTCCGGGCGAAGCGAAGCGCGACATCGTCGCGCCAGCGAAGACCCGGAACCTAGACGCCCGACGCCGCAGGATGGTCCGGGG
>CAXUCF010000236.1:0-7812 GCA_964249275.1 uncultured Lichenihabitans sp. | reverse complement strand
ATGGTCGACGAGGTGTCGACCGAGTCCTACGCGCCGAAGCTGCCCGAGGCCGACGCGCTGCTCATCCGCACGCAGCCGCTGCCGGCCTGGGCGGTGGCAACGGCGCCTCGGCTCCGCATCGTGTCGCGGCACGGGGTGGGCTACGACGCCGTAGACGTCCCGGCCCTCAACGCACGCGGCATCCCGCTCGCCATCATCGGGGACGTGAACTCGCGCCCCGTGGCCGAGCACACAGTGGCGCTTATGTTGGCACTCGCCAAGCGCGTCACGCTCTATGACGCGGCGACTCGGGAGGGGCGCTGGACCGTCCGGAACAGCTTTTCCGCGACCGAACTCGACGGCAAGCGCCTGTTCTTCGTCGGCTTCGGCCGTATCGGCCGCATCGTCGCCGGCATGGCGGCGGCGTTCGGCATGCGCGTGTCGGCCTACGATCCGTTCCAGACGATCGACGCCATCGCGGCGGCCGGGGCCGAGCCAGTGACCGACCTCATCGACGGGCTGAGGAGAGCCGACGTCGTGTCGCTCCACGTCCCGAAAGCCGGCGACCGGCCGCTGGTGGGCGCGGCCGAGCTCGCGGTCCTGGGTCCGCACGCCTTGCTGGTCAACACGGCCCGCGGGGGGCTTGTCGACGAGGATGCTCTGGCGGACGCTCTCGAAGGGGGACGCCTCGGCGGCGCGGGACTCGACGTCTTCGCCGACGAGCCCCCACGCAGCTCCAACCGGCTCCTGGCCTGCCGTGGGGCCATCCTGACGCCGCACTCCGCCGGGCTGACCGAAGAATGCGCCGCGCGGATGGGAACGGTGGCGGCTCGCAACATCGTCGATTTCTTCGACGGGCGGCTCGACCCTCGGCTCGTGGTCAACAAAGCCGCAGGCTGAGCCGGCTGCCCTCGCGGAAACGCGAGAGCGCGAAGGTCCTGGCGATGAATCGCCGTTCATGACGACGAAGGATGCAGGCATGACGGACAGGAAACGCATCGGCGTCGGCCTGATCGGGTCGGGGTTCATGGGCCGGACGCACGCGCTGGGGTTCGCCATCGCGAGCCGGATCTTCGACCTGCCGTTCGATGTCGACCTCGCCGTTCTGGCCGATGTGGATGGCGCGATGGCGTCGAAAGCCGCGCGTCAGCTTGGCTTCCGGCGCTCGACCGAGAACTGGCGGGAGCTGTTGGCCGATCCGGAGATCCAGGTCGTCGACATCACCACGCCGAACACCCTTCACCGCGAGATGGCGCTCGCCGCCATTGCCGCGGGCAAGCACGTCTATTGCGAGAAGCCCCTCGCGCCGACGGCAGCGGAGGCACTCGAGATGGCCGGGGCTGCCGCGAAGGCGGGCGTCACCACCCAGGTCGGGTTCAACTACCTCAAAAATCCGATGATGGCCGTCGCCAAGGCGCTCATCGACTCCGGGGAGATCGGTGAAATCAGGACGTTCCGGGGTGTCCACGCTGAGGACTACATGGCAGACGCCGACGCCCCCTGGACGTGGCGTCTCGACCCGGCCGGCGGTGGCGGCGCGCTGGCAGACATCGGCAGCCATATTCTCGCGACGGCTCGCCATCTCGCCGGCCCGATCGCGTCCGTGATGGCGGAAACGAACACCGTCATCGGGAGCCGACCGGTAGCAGCCGGCGACGGTGGAACGAGGCCCGTCGAGGTCGATGACGTCGCGCGCTTGTTCCTCAGGTTCGCCAACGGTGCGACGGGGAGCCTTGAGGCGAACTGGATCGCCACTGGCCGGAAGATGCAGCACGATTTCGAGATCCACGGCTCGAAGGGCGCCATCGCTTTTTCTCAAGAGCGGTTCAACGAACTCAAGGTGTATTTCACCAACGACAAGACCGGCCTGAAGGGTTTCCGAACTCTCTTTGCAGGGCCGGAGCACGAGCCCTATGGCGCCTTCTGTGTCGCTCCCGGACACCAAATCGGCTTCAACGATCTCAAGGCCATCGAAGTACGGGACTTCCTGCTGGCGGTCGCCGGCGGCCCGGCGCACGGGCCCGACTTCTTCGGCGGCCATGAAATCCAGAACCTCGTCGAGACCGCGTATCGCTCGGCACGGGAGAAGCGCTGGATCGACCTTTGACGCACCGCCGTCCCTCGCGCCGCCGCCGCCCCGTCGGCGGTATCTGACGCGTGGCAATGGAAGCTTCTATCACTCGCCTCTCAACTTGGCCGACGGGCACCGCGCGACCGAGGCCGACTTGGCCGCGTCGGGCGTGCCGCACACGATCTTGCGCAACGTGTGGTAGAATCCACTCACGCCAGAGCGCAAATCCATCGCAGAAGTCCAAATGCGATTCCCCTACCCTGATCAGCCGTTCCTACTCAGCCGCCGCCTCGAACCCTTGCGCGCCCGCCAGTTCCGCGAACAGCCCGCCCCGCGCCAACAGGTCGTCGAAGCCGCCCTCCTCGACGATGCGGCCATCCTTGAACACCAGGATGCGGTCGGCGAGCCGCACGGTCGAGAGACGGTGGGCGATGATGAAGGTGGTGCGCCCGCGCGCCGCAGCGTCGATCGCATCCTGGACCTGGCGCTCGGTCACGGCATCGAGCGCGCTGGTGGCCTCGTCGAGGAGCAGGATCGGCGGGTTCTTGAGGAGCACGCGGGCGATGGCCAGGCGCTGCCGCTCGCCGCCCGACAACGAGCGGCCACGTTCGCCCAGCACCGTTGCGAGGCCATTAGGCTGGCGGGCCACGAAGTCGGCGGCGCGGGCCCGCTGCAGCGCCGACTGGATATCGGCCGCGCTCGCATTCGGCGCCCCGACGCGGAGGTTCTCCTCGATCGAGCGGGCGAACAACATGGGTTCCTGGAACACCACCCCGATGTTGCGGCGCAGCCCCGCCAGCGTCATGGCGCGGATGTCCGTGCCGTCGATCGTGATGCGGCCCCGCACGGGATCGAACACGCGATGCAGAAGCCCGAGCGTGGTCGACTTGCCCGAGCCCGTAGCACCGACCAGCGCCACCGTCTCGCCTGCCGCCACCGTGACCGAGACGCCCGAGACGGCGTCGCGCCGGCCGTCGTAGGAGAAGTCCACGCCCTCGAACGTCACCCGCCCGGCGAGGCGCCCCGGGTCGCGGGCGTCCCGGCGATCCTGCACGGCCGGCACCGTGTCGAGCACGCCGAAGAAGTCGCGGAGCTTCGGCGCCTGCAGGAACAGCGCGTTGCTGAACGAGACCAACTGGTCGAGGCGCGCGATCATCCCGGCCGCGAGACTCATGAAGGCCACGATCTCGCCCACCGTGGCGAGGCCGCGGAAGTGCAGCGCCAGTCCCAGGATGAAGATCGACGAGAGCGTCAGGGTCGAGGCAGCCCGCGTGGCGACCGCGGCCAACGCCCACCAGGACAGCACCGGCATCTGGGCATTGAGCACGGCGTCGATCACGTCCCGGAGGCCGCGCGTCTCGATGGCGACGCGCGTAAAGCTCTGGATGACCGAAACGTTGGCGAAGCTATCGGCCACGCGCTCGGCCAAGCCGCTATTGTGGCGCTCGACCCGATGCTGCAGCCTTTCCGTTCGGCGCAGGACCAGGAGGGTCACGCTGCCCGAGGCCGCCACCAGCACCATCAGCAGGAGCCCCAGGCGCCAGTTCACGGCCAGCGACAGGGGCATCATCACGGCCAGGGCCACGAAGGACGCGCAATTGTCGCGAAAGAACGACAGCCAAAGCCCTGCCATGCCGGTGACCCCTTCCAGCATGACCTTGAGCAGCCGCCCCGAATGGTTGACGGCATGGAAGCTCGTCGGCAGGTGCAGCACGTGCTCGAAGAAGCCTGCCGTGAGGTCGAGCCTCCTGCGGTGCGCGAGACGATCGGCGTTGAAGGCCAGCGCGACGCCGCACAGGATGTTGAAGAGCCCCAAGGCTCCCCAGGCGAGCAATGGCGGCAGCACGCTGCCCCAAGCCGCGGAGCCGGTGGGCGCCCCGGCTCCCGTGACGCCGTCGATGATGCGGCCGAAGAGGACGGGTTCGAGGAATTGCGCGGCCGCCAGCACCGCGTTGGCCAGCACAAGCGCGACGGCCAATCGCATTTCGGCACCGAGCGCGCGAAGAACGCGGAAGTAGATGCGGATCATCGGATCCAACTCGTTAGAGGCGCAGTGCCGGCACGGGCCGCGGTGGCTTCGTCACGGGTCGATGTCGGAGTGGGCGCGGGGAGCTGCGATGGAGGTCGGGTCGCGTGGTGCACCGTGCGGGCCTAAGCCGTTCCGGACCTAGCAGCGCTTGCGCACGAATGTTTCTTTGAGCACCTTGACGGCTCGGGGTGGCGCGGAAGTTTTGCATGATGTCCGCGAATCTTGCCCACGGCTGGAAAGAAACGTTCATGGCTCAAGCCCGCAAGATCCTGATCGTCGATGACGACGACGATCTCAGGGCCACGCTGGCGGAACAGATCGCCTGCCACGAGGAATTCGCGGCATCCTCGGTGGGGAACGCTGAACAGGCCCACAACGCCCTGCGGCGCGAGCGGCCCGACCTGATGATCATGAACGTCGCCTTGCCGGACCAGGACGGCAAGGAAGTGGTAAAGGCGTTGCGGGCCGAGGGGTTCAATTGCCCCATCATCATGCTGAGTGGCAACGCTTCGGAGGACGATGTCGTGCTGGCCCTCGAGGCGGGCGCCAACGATTGCGTGTCGAAGCCGTTCCGCTTCGCCGTGCTGATGGCGCGCATCCGGGCCCATCTGCGCCAGCATGATGGAAGCGAGGACGCGTCGCTGCAACTCGCCGGCTTCACGTTCAGGCCCAGCGCCAAATATCTCGTGACCGACAAGGGCGGCCGCTTGCGCCTGACCGAGAAGGAGACCGCGATCCTGCGTTTCCTCTACCGGGCCGGCCGGAACGTGGTGGCGCGCGAGGTGCTCCTTCGGGAAGTCTGGGGCTACAATGCCAACGTCACCACCCATACGCTCGAAACCCACATCTATCGCCTCCGCCAGAAGATAGAGGACGATCCGGCCCATGCTAGAATCCTGGTGACCGAGGCGGGCGGTTATCGCCTGATGGCCTGAGCCTTGGTGACCAGGAGCGACGCCGCATGGCACTCGGCACCGATATGGCGCGGCTGCGATCGTTGCCGATCCTGTCCTGCCTCGACGAAGACGCGCTTCGCCTGGTGGCTTTTTCGGCCGAAGCCCGCGCGCTTCCGTCCGGTCACTTCCTGTTCCATCGCGGCGATCCCTCGGACGGTGCCGTACTGGTGGTGAGTGGCGCCTTGGCGCTCGACGCGGAGCGCGAGGACGCCCGCGCGATCCGCCGCGTCGGCCCCGGCGCGCTGCTCGACGAGAGCGCCCTTCTGGCGCCGGGTTTCCGAACCGATACGGCGACCGCGACCGGGACCACGACCACGGTGGCGATCCCCCGATCCGTGATGATGCGCGTGCTGGAAGCCTATCCGAGCAACGCCGTCGCGCTGCGCCGCTACTGGGCAGAGCGCCTGAGCGGCCGGCTGGAGGTCCTCAGAGCCGCAATTCGGCCATGACCGGAACGTGGTCGGACGGCCTGTCCCAGCCTCGGGCCTCACGCGTCACCGTCACGGCGCCGAGATGCCCACGAAGGTCCGGGCTCAGCCACACATGGTCGAGCCGACGGCCCTTGTCGGCCGCCTGCCAGTCGGGCGAGCGATAGCTCCACCAGGTGTACAGTCTGTCGCTCGGGGGAATGTGGTCCCGCATGGCATCGATCCAGCCGCCGGCCGCCTGCACGCGCCCGAGGCCCTCGACCTCGATGGGGGTGTGGCTGACCACCTTCAGCAGCGCCTTGTGGCTCCAGACGTCTGTTTCGAGCGGCGCGATGTTGAGGTCTCCCACGACGACGGCACGCTGGGGTATAAGGTGTCGCTCCCGCGGTCCCCGGGCCATGCTGTCGAGGAAATGGAGCTTGTGAGCGAATTTCAGGTTGGTCGCAGGGTCGGGCTCGTCGCCCCCGGCCGGCACGTAGAAATTGTGGATGGTGATGCCGGCCGCCGATCCTGCAGCCTCGGCCAGCGTGACCGAGATATGACGGGCATGGCTTTCGCGGCAGAAGGGTCCACGCTCGACCCGACCGATCGGCAGCCGGGACAGGATCGCGACCCCATGGTAGCCCTTCTGCCCGCTGATCTCGATATGGCTGTAGCCGAGTTCCCGCAGCGGGCCGAAGGGGAACTCGCTGTCGCGAACCTTGGTCTCCTGCAGGCACAGCACGTCGGGACGGGCCGACTCGACGAACCGCCTCACCAAGGGCAGTCGGAGGCGGACCGAGTTGATGTTCCAGGACGCGATCGTGAGACTCAAGGACAGTCGCATTCGCTGATGTCGGCCCAAAGCCGCGGAAGCGCGGCAGCCCGGCTCACTTGCGCGTGTTCAGCATCCGCTCGGTATTGATCTTGAACTGATTGTCGTCGGGCTTGGTGCTGAGATCGACGTCCGACAGGGACACCAAGGTTTCGTACCCTTGCGGATCCACCACGGTCCACTGCTTCAAGCCGAATGGCTGCAGTTCGAAGGTCAGGCGGATCTTGGACGTGCCGCCGAAGGTGGCCTTGTCTTCGATGTCGATCGTGGCCGAGGTCTTGTCGCCCGTGACCCCGGTGATCTTCGTGTCCTTGGCGAGGTCGACATGATCGTTGAGCAGGAACTTCAGCGGCGTCTGTCCGATGAAATAAAGGTCTTGCGTGTGGACCTTGCGATCGATCACCGCGACGGAACTGCCATCGGCAACGATCTCCAGAGTGGCCGGCGGCGCGTAGGCGAACCGCATGCGGCCCGGCTTCTCGATCGAGAGCTTGCCGTCCGTCCGGCGCCCGTCTCCCCCAATCTGGGTGAAATTGGCGATCATGGTGCTGTCGTCGTTGAAATAGGTGTTGGCTTTGGCCACCACGGCATCGGCGTCGACCGGCTCGGGCGTACCCACGACCTTCTGGGTTGCGACCTTACCCGACTGCAGGTTGAGCGGTGACGTTTCAGCCCATGCGGACGTCCCGATCAACGTAGCGAGCGACAGCGCAATCGAGAGAGGGCGGATCATGCAGCGTTTCCGGCAGTTCAAGGGCCGCGCGATAGGGGTCCGGTGTGGCGTTTGTGAGACGTCTGCGCCAAGCCGACAGGGGGGACGGGCCGATGCCGCGAAGATGACGTCTCCGAGTTGCGTCAATCCTCGTCGATCGCTGGATATCGGCCGCGGTCCAACTCCCCGTCGGCCGCCAGGATTTCGCGCTTTCCGGCATGGTTGGCGGGCGCCACCAGTCCTTCACGCTCCATGCGCTCGACCAGCGAGGCAGCCTTGTTGTATCCGACCGACAGACGCCTCTGGATGTAGGAGGTCGAGCATTTCTTGTCGCGCAGTACGATCGCCACGGCGCGGCCGTAGAGATCACCCGCTTCCTCGGCATCGAGGCTGCCCGGCACCCCGGGCTCCTGTTCCGCGTCGGCGGCAGCGTCGACATCGAGGTCGTCGGTGATCGCATCGAGGTAGTCGGGATGGCCTTGCGTCTTGAGATGCGCCACCACCTTCTCGACCTCGCCTTCGCTGACGAAGGGGCCGTGCACGCGGGAAATGCGCCCGCCCCCCGCCATGTAGAGCATGTCGCCCTGGCCGAGCAGTTGCTCGGCCCCCTGTTCGCCCAGGATCGTGCGCGAGTCGATCTTGCTCGTCACCTGGAAGGAGATGCGGGTCGGAAAGTTGGCCTTGATGGTGCCGGTGATGACGTCGACCGAGGGCCGCTGGGTCGCCATGATTAGGTGAATGCCGGCCGCGCGCGCCATCTGGGCGAGACGCTGGATGGCGCCCTCGATGTCCTTGCCCGCCACCATCATGAGGTCGGCCATCT
>CAXUCF010000235.1:0-7826 GCA_964249275.1 uncultured Lichenihabitans sp. | reverse complement strand
CTACTACGGTGGCTATACCGGCGGCTACTATGGCGGCGGCTACGGCGGCGGTTACTACGGCGGCTACACCGGCGGCGGCTACTACGGTGGTGGCTATGGCGGCACCTACGTGGGCTACAGCGCAGTCGCCTAACGTCGGCTCGGGCTCACGCCCTGGACTTAGTCTTGCAGCGCCGGCTCGCGAGCCGGCGTTGCTTTGTCAAAGGAGTTGCAGGCGGCTCGCGACCCACATCCAGTAACCGTATCGGCGGAAGCGTGGTTCCGATCGTCCCTGGGATGCGATCGGGTTGACGGTCTTGTCACGGCGTCACGGCCCCGATCTCCCGCATGTCGTGCTCTCTGGGTCAGCTCTTCGGATCCGCACCGTCACATCCAACCATGATGTGCTTGCGCGAACCTGTTAGGCGAGCCGAGATCCCGCGCGATCAGCGCTTTGCCGCCGCGATCTGGGCGAGCCAGTTCCGATAGAGTTGCGTCGACGACGCTCGCCAGAGAGCCACCAGGGCGGGCCGGACCGCCCACTCCCGAGGAAAGGCGTCCAACGCGCGGGCATCGCCCGAGCCCGCCCGATCCTGGAAGACGGCGAGGCGGCTCTCGGTGCGTGCGTCGAAATAATGCGCCGGCAAAGCGGGTAGGCTGTCACGCTCACCTTGAAGGTAGCGCTGCGCATCGCGGCGATATTCGCGAAACAGGGAGTCCACGTCATATTCGGGGTGGCCCTGGAGGAAGACGAAGAGGCTCCCCCACTGCTTGGTGAACGTGTCGATGCCGGCTTCCAGAGAGCGCGATACGATGCGATAGCCGTGCAACCGCAATTCGCCTTCGTTGAGGTCGTTCCATCGCGAATGCGGCACCCGCATACCCGGCGGTGCGCCATCCAGCAAACCGTCGGAGGCCACCTCGACGCATTCGAACAGACCGAAGCGCTTGTCCGGCAGGCGCCGCCGCGTCACGCCGTCGAGGTGGAGCACGGCCGCATGGGCCGCCAGACAGGACCAGAGCGTCGACACGGTGTTGTGCTCTGCCCAGTCGACCATGCGGGTCAGGGACGGCCAGTAAGGTTCATCGTCGAGCGAGTTCGCCACCGGCTCGGTTCCGGTCACGATCAGGCCATCGAGCCGTACGCCATCGAGCGCCGCCGCGTTGCGATAGCGCGTTTCGACATAGGTGCGCGTGTCGGCCGCTCGGGGGATGTCGGGCAGCGCGAAGAGATGCAATCGCACGTCGATGGAACCGGAGGCGGCGGCCAAGAGCCGCGCAAATTGCCGCTCCGTGGCCCGGACCGCACCGTCCGGCATGTTGTTCACCAGTCCGACATCGAGCTGGCCTCGAAACCCGTCTCGGCCGAGGCCGTCGGCGCGCCGCAACGGTGCGTCGTGAGGTCCGTTCCGCGAGATCGGGTCCACGTGGACCGGCCCGACACCTTGAACCATCAGGGGCATGGTCGGCTCCTTGCGGCATCTGCCGATCACTCAGCCGCTGCGGCCCGGCCGTCGAGGCGCGACGCCGCCAAGAGCGCCTGGTCGAGGTCGTCGAGGATGTCGTCGATATGCTCGATGCCGACGCTGAGCCGGATCATCTCGGGGCGGACGCCGGCCTTGCGCTGGTCCTCGGGCGCCATCTGTCGATGGGTCGTCGAGGCCGGATGGCAGGCCAGGGACTTGGCGTCGCCGATATTGACCAGCCGCTTCACGAGTTTCAGCGTGTCATAGAAGACCTTGCCGCCCTCGAGACCGCCCTGCACGCCGAAGGTCAGGAGGGACGGCGGCCGCCCTGCGAGGTATTTGGCCGCCAGCGCATGATATGGCGAGCTTGGGAAGCCTGCATAGCTGACCCAGGCGACCCGGGGGTCGCGGTCGAGCGCCTCGGCCACCTTGCGGGCGTTCTCGACGTGACGCTCGACCCGAAGTGCCACCGTCTCGATGCCCTGCAACAGCATGAAGGCGCTCATGGCGGGCAGAACCGCGCCGGTGGTGCGCTGATACACGCTCCGGCACCGCGCCGCATAGGCCGAGGTGCCGAAACGCTCGGTGTAGACAAGGCCATGGTAGGATTCGTCTGGCGTCGAGAACATGGGGAAGCGTTCGCGATGTTCGGCCCACGGAAACGTTCCGCCGTCGACCACGATGCCGCCCAGGGTGGTACCGTGGCCGCCCATGAACTTGGTCAGCGATTCCACGACCACGTCGGCGCCGTGGCGGATGGGTTTCAGGAGGATCGGCGTTGCGACCGTGTTGTCCACGACGAGCGGGACACCGTGCCGATGCGCCACCTCGGCCAGGGCCTCGATGTCACAGATGTTGCCGGCCGGATTTCCGACGCTCTCGCAGAAGACCGCGCGGGTGTCCGCGTCGATGAGCCGCCCGACCGCCTCGGCCGAGTCGGATTCGGCGAAGCGGGCCGCGATGCCCTGGCGCGGCAGAACATGAGCAAACAGCGTATGGGTGGTGCCGTAGAGTTGCGGCACCGATACGATGTTGCCGCCACAATCGGCCAGATTGGCGACGGCATAGTAGAGGGCCGTCTGACCGGTCGCCACCGCCAAGGCCGCGACCCCGCCCTCGAGCGACGCGACCCGCTCCTCCAGCACGGCCGTGGTGGGGTTGGAGATGCGGCTGTAACGGTAGCCCTCCTGCTCCAGGTTGAACAACGCGGCCCCGTGATCGGCGCTGTCGAACGCGTAGGCGACCGACTGGTAGATCGGCACGGCCACGGCTTTGGTGGTGGGGTCGTCCGTGAAGCCGGCGTGAAGCGCGATCGTCTCGTTCCGCATGGGTCGACCCTGTCCCGTTTCGGTGCGCCGGGGCGGGCCATCGCCCCGAAGTTCGCCCGGACCAGCCCGATACTTCCATGAAAGACGTAAAAGGCCCGTTCACCAGGTGGGCTGCGGCAACACTGCGCGGTCACGAAAGCACGTTATTGTTCGCTGACGAACGCCGACGCGCCGGTAATCTTAACCGAGTAGACTATGTCGGCCGTTCAGGGACCGGCAAGGCTTGCGATGCAGGCTGCGAGAGTGGCAGGCGGAGGATCGGCCGAGCCGAGCCTGGAGTCGTGACCCGATGCCATCGCAACTGGCGACCATCCCGGCCAAGGTTCTACGACCCTCACCCACGAAGCGATGGCTCCGCGCGCTGGAGTCGACCGCCG
Organism: uncultured Lichenihabitans sp.; assembly: GCA_964249275.1. Taxonomy (GTDB): domain Bacteria; phylum Pseudomonadota; class Alphaproteobacteria; order Rhizobiales; family Beijerinckiaceae; genus Lichenihabitans. The sequence goes on along the minus strand of CAXUCF010000235.1, from coordinate 4,676 downwards.
CTCTCGAGAGGGGCGAGGCCCGCACGTTCCCCGACGTCATCGACGAACTCGGCATCCGGTACGGCCAGGCTCCGGCGCTGCTGTCCGACCTCGAATGCTTCAGCTTTGCCGAACTCGCGGCGCGCTCCAACCGATATAGCCGATGGGCCTTGTCATTGTGCCCCGAGCCCGGCGCCGTCTTAGCCCTGATGATGCCGAATCGCCCCGAATATCTCGCGGCCTGGATCGGCATTGCGCGGGTGGGTTGCACGGCCGCGCTGCTCAACACGAACCTTGTCGGGGCCGCGCTGGCCCATTGCATCGCGGCCGCCGGGCCGCGGCACGTCATCGTGGCGGCTCCCTGCGCGGCTGCTTTCGCGAGCGCCCTGCCCCACTTGGCATCGCGGCCGCGAGCATGGCGTCACGGCGAGGGCGGCCCCGACAGCCTCGACGATGCCCTGGCGGCCTTCCCGGACGTCAGCCTCGATCGGGACGAGCGCCGTCCCGTGGACCTCTCGACCCGTGCGCTCTGCATCTACACATCGGGCACGACCGGCCTGCCCAAGGCCGCCAACGTCAGCCATCGACGCATCATGACGTGGAGCCACTGGTTCGCGGGCCTCGCGCAGACGGGTCCAATGGACCGCATGTACGATTGCCTTCCGCTCTACCACAGCGTCGGCGGCGTGGTGGCGCCGGGCTGCGTGCTGGTGACGGGCGGCTCGGTCGTGATCGGCGAGCGTTTCTCGGCCTCGCGGTTCTGGGACGAGATCACCCGCTGGGATTGCACGCTGTTCCAGTATATCGGCGAGTTGTGCCGCTACCTGCTGGGGGCCGCCGCGGAGGGTGTGACCCCACCGGCCCACAGGCTGAGGCTCTGCCTCGGCAACGGCCTGCGGCCGGACATCTGGGAGATCTTCCAGAACAGGTTCGGGATCCCGGAGATCCTGGAGTTCTACGCCGCCACGGAGGGCAGTTTCTCGCTCGTCAACGTCGAGGGCAAAGTAGGTTCGCTCGGCCGTATCCCGCCTTTCCTCGTGCATCGCTTCCCGGCCGCCTTGGTCCGCTTCGACGTCGACGCCGGCCTGCCGCTGCGCAGCCCTCAGGGGTTCTGTCTCAGGGCAGATGTGGGCGAGGTCGGCGAAGCCGTGGGCTTGATCGACGGCAAAGACCCTGCCACCGCCACCCGGCCTGCCGGAACCTTCGAGGGCTATACCAGCGCGATCGACAGCGACGCCAAGGTGCTGCGCGACGTGTTCGCGCCTGGCGACCGCTGGTTCCGCACCGGCGATCTCATGCGCCAGGATGCGGCCGGCTTCTTCTACTTCGTCGACCGCGTCGGCGACACGTTCCGCTGGAAAGGCGAGAACGTCGCCACCTCCGAGGTTGCAGAGGTGCTGCTGAGCGTAGAGGGCGTCGCCGATGCCAGCGTCTATGGCGTCCCAGTGCCGGGGCAGGACGGCAAGGCCGGCATGGCGGCGCTGGTCGTCGAGGCCGGCTTCGGGTTGTCGACCCTGCACGAGAACCTGACGGGGCGTCTTCCGGCCTACGCGCGGCCGCTCTTCCTGCGCCTGCGCGCCGGCATCGCCACCACGGAAACGTTCAAGCAGATCAAGGCGCCGCTGCTTCGCGACGGTTTCGATCCGGCCCTCGTCGACGAGCCGCTTTTCGTCTTCGACCGCGCGGCTGCCGCTTATGTCGCGCTCGATCCGCTGCTGCATGCCCGCATCGTTTCGGGCGACTTCAAGCTGTGAGCTATCGCGACCGACCCTGGCTCGTCCGGACCGAGGTCAGCCCGACAACGCTTGCCCGAGCCCTTCGGCAATCTCCGTCAAAGCCGCGGCGGCGGCCGGGATGAAGCCGGTCAGGCCGTAGAAATGGTGGATCATGCCGGCATGGCAACGGAACTGCACGGCGACACCGGCCGCCGTCAGCCGCTCCGCATAGGCGCTGCCTTCGTCCCGGAGGGGATCGAACTCCGCCGTGTGGATGAGGGCCGGCGGCATGCCGGAAAGATCCGCGGCGCGCAGCGGCGAGAGGCGGGGGTCGTCGAAGTTCACGACCCCGGGAGCGTAGTCGGCGAGGTCGCGCATCATCAGAGCCGTGTCGAGGAGGTAGCCTTCGCCGAAAGCCGCGCGGGACGGCGTCCGACCCTCGACGTCGAGCACCGGGCAGAGGAGCAGTTGGCAGGCCGGTCGCCGGCCCGGCCGATGGGTGATGACGCGCGACGCCACAGTCGCGAGCGTAGCGCCGGCCGAGTCGCCGCCGACCGCGATCCGCGCGGGGTCGAGGCCGAGATCGGCCGCCCGCTCGATCACGTTCATCGTAGCGGCACAGGCATCCTCGATCGCGGCCGGGAAAGGAGACTCGGGCGCCAGTCGGTAGCCGACCGACACCACGCGGCAACCCGCCCCCGCGGCAATCCAGCGGCAGAGGGCGTCGTGGGTATCGAGGTCACCCGCAACGAGGCCCCCGCCGTGGAAATAGACGAGGCCCGGAAGGGTGCCGCGCCGCTCGCCCGCGGGTCCGTAGACCCGGGCCGGCAGGGCGCCGTCGGGGCCCGCAACGGCCGTATCGACGGCGGCGTCGGTCGCGGGCGGGCGGGCCGCCATACGCATCAGCGCCGCGAAGCTCCGCCGCCGCTCTGCCGCCGTGACCCGGGACTGATCGGCCGCCGGCCCGGCCGCCAGCATGGCCAGGAGCCGCGCGGCCCGCGCATCGAGCGGCATCGCGTCGGCTCCCGGCGCGGCTCAGCAGGAGTCGACGCGCGCGATGGCGCTCTCGTCCATCTCGGGCAAGACCGAGCGGACATGGCGCGCCGTGCGCGTGCGCATCGTCACGATCTCCTCGGCCATGGTGGGATGGACCGCCATGGTCGCGTCGAAATCGCGCTTTGTAGCGCCCATGAGGACCGCGATGGCGCACATCTGGATCATCTCGCCGGCCTCGGGTCCGAGGATATGGACGCCGAGCACGCGATCCGTCATGCCGTCGACCACGAGCTTGAACACGATCCTGTCCTGGCGCCCCGAGAGGGTCGCCTTGAGGGGACGGAAGCTCGCGCGATAGATATCGACGATGGCGCAGCTTCTTCGCGCCTGCCGCTCCGTCTGTCCGACCGAGCCGATCTCGGGCGTGCAGAACACGGCGGACGCGATGTGAGCGTGATCGACACTCGTGGGCCTGTTGCCGAACAGCGTATCGGCCAGGGCATGGCCCTCGCGGATCGCCACGGGCGTCAGGTTGACCCGGTCGGTCACGTCGCCGACCGCATGGATGGACGGCACCGTACTGCACGAGAAGGCGTCGACCCTCACGGCGCCGCGTCGGTCGAGGGCCACGCCGGCTTCCGCGAGCGCGAGCCCGCGCGTATTGGGCTCGCGGCCCGTCGCGACCAGCACCTGGTCGACGACCAGCGTCGCGCCGTCCGGCATGGCGACCTCGACCCGGCCCTCCGCCCAGTTGAGCGCCTTGGGCAAGGTGCGGGGCATGAGCCTGATGCCGGCGTGGACCAGAGCGTCGGCCAGGCCATCGCGCATGTCGTCGTCGAAGCCGCCAAGGATCTGGTCGCCGCGAAACGCCACGGTGACTTCGGCACCGAGCCGGGCGAACACGGAGGCGAACTCAAGCCCGATATAACCCGCCCCGATGACCAGGAGGCGATGCGGGAAGGTCTTCAGGTCGAAGATCTCGTTCGACGTGACGGCGAATTCCAGGCCCGGGATGTCGGGGAACAGCGCCGGGCGCCCGCCCGTCGCGACCAGGATGTGCTCGGCCCCGATGCTGCGCCCGTCCGTCATGACGATGCGGTTCGGGCCATCGACCCTGGCCCGGCCGTCGACGAGCGAGGCGCCGGCCAGTTCGAGGTTCTTGCGGTAGAGCCCCGACAGGCGGGTGATCTCCTTCTCCTTGGCCGCCACGAGGTCGGGCCAGTCGAAACGCGTGGCGCCCACCGTCCACCCGAAGCCCGCGGCATCGGCGAATTCATCGGCGAAGCGGCTCGCGTAGACGTAGAGCTTCTTGGGGACGCAACCCCGCAGGACGCATGTGCCGCCGACGCGGTGATCCTCGGCCACCATCACGCTGGCGCCGTGAGACGCGGCGATCCGCCCCGCTCGAACCCCGCCCGACCCGGCCCCGATCACGAAGAAGTCGACCCTATCGGCCATGCTCACCACCCAAGGCTCCGGCTACGACGTCGCGCCCCGGACCGCGACCGGCAGTTCAGAACTTGTCGCCCTTCTTTTCCATCTCGGTCTGCACGCGCTTCATCATGAAAGTCGAGGTCTCCTGCGTCCAGGCCTGCATGGCGATCACCAATTCGTCGAGCATCAGAGGCTGGGCTTCGACATATTTCTTCCCGGCGGGGCTGGCGAAAAAGGCCGCGGTCGCCTTGAGTTCGTCCTCGGTCAGCCGGCGAGCGTAGATCTTGGCCGCTATGTTGACCATCTCGTCCGTCTTCTTGTCGAACTCCGGTTGCAGTTGCGTCAGCACGCTGGCCACGTCCTTCGCGTATTCCGGGCGCGTGCGTGTCACCACCATGGGGATCTGGGCTGCGAGTTGCGGCACCATCGGGTCGAACGACCGGCCCATGCCGGACGAGAGCACGACCTGACGCGCCAGGGCGAGCTTTTCAGGCGGAACGTCGGGCGCCGGCAGAGACGGCAGCGCGGCCGGTGGGCCGGCCGGGACAGGCG
>CAXUCF010000234.1:2013-7836 GCA_964249275.1 uncultured Lichenihabitans sp. | reverse complement strand
GTGCCGGTCACACCCGCCCCAGCCAGCCCACGGAAGCGCCGCCGATGATCGTGCTCGACACCGACGTGCTGACCGAGCTCCTCAGGCCCGAGCCGGACGCCACCATGATGGCGTGGCTGGCGGCGCAGCGGCGGGGCGAGCTTTACACCACGACCATCAACGAGGGGGAAGTCGCCGCCGCTCTCGGGTCCCTGCCCAAGGGACGGCGCCGCGACGCTCTGGGCCAAGCCGTCGCCCGCCTGCTCGGCGAAGGGCTGGGCGGCCGCATCCTGCCCTTCGATCGAGCCGCAGCAGCGGCCTACGGAGACCTCGCCACGAAGCGGCAGGTCGCGGGGGAAGCCGTCACGACCGCGGTCGGACAGGTGGCGGCCATCGCCAAGGCGCGGGGTGCCCGCCTCGTGGCGACGAGCGCCGCCGCCGGCTACGTCGCGCAAGGGCTCAAATGCGTGAACCCGTGGATGCGCTGACGCGCATGCCATCCGCGAGCCGCGCAGGCATTGCACCCGTCCGACGGCTCACTCAGACGATGGCGATCTCCAGGTCGTTCAAAATCGACGCCAACTCCGACCTGCAGTCCAGAAGCCGCGGTGCCGCGGTGGCCTCCAACTTGCCGATCGCTCGGTCGTAGAGCGCGATGCACCGTTCCTCGTTAAGCCGAGACGGATAGAAAATCCCGTCAGGCTCGTCGCTGTGAGCGTGGAAAGCGGCTGACCAGTTCCTGGCGAGTGATTGGTCGCTCGCGCCGACGACATCGGAGGGCACGCCCATGCGCAGCGGCCCGTCCCCGGTCAGGTCGACCAGTCGGAGGGCATCGACCACTCGAATGCTGGCGAGCGAGCGTACATTGAGCTCGGCCATGGCCACCACGCAGTCTGCGCCACGCCCGTCGGCCCGATCCCGCAGGATGGTCTCGACAAACGCCACTTTGGCGCTTGAGCCGAGGTAGACGAGACCGAACGCGGTTCCTGTTGGATCGCTGAAGCGGCTACGACCCCACCCCCATCCGAGTGGGTCCGGAAAGCGCGTTTCGAACACTCGCCGCCAAACCTCGCCAAAAGGTGCCGTTCTCAGGACCAAACCTCGTCCTGTGAGTGCCGCACCCGGCTGAACGGGAGGCGCCATATTACCCGAAGGCGCCGGTGGTCTGGCTGCGCGCAGCTTCCAATACCACCTCGACTTGGCCGGCCTTCAAAGCGTCAAGGCCGGTCCGTCCACCGAACTCGGCATGGGCGGAGCACAGGAACCTGTAGACCGTCCACGGCTGCCCCCCCAGGGTAGTGGACAGATCGGCGAGACCTGGCAGCGGCAGGCCGGCGTCGGTCAACTGCCACCGTGGATATCTCACGCCCCGCGTCGCGCCCTCAAGGCCGAGGATCTCGCCCGTCTTGCGCCTAGCGTTGACAGTCTCGTGCGAGGCGCCAATCAGTTGACCGAACTCCCTCGCGTTCAGCATCCCCTCTCCCTTGAGAATATCTGTGACTTTGCCCTGGCCACGCGTCTTCGCGGCCGCAAGGGCCGCGTCGAGAGCGTCACCCTCCGTGCCGATTCGGACCAAACGAGCCTCGCCATCGGGCGACACTTCGAACGTCATGGTGGCGACGCGGTGCTCGCGTTCGGCCCGGGCGAGGGTGTCGGCGTAGTCCTCCAGGAGCTTGCCGATCGGTCGCCGCTTGCCGCCGATGCGCTCAAAGCGGGTCCTCGATATCCTCACCTCGGCGATGCCGTCCTGTGTCGCGCTCCGTGCGGGTCCGTCAGGGCCGCCCGCATGAATGATGATCCGCGGCCGGGCGCGTGTCGATCTTGAGAGCCGCGGCCGATCCTGTTCACGAGGCTGGGTCATCATGTACTCCAGAAATCAACATGATCGAGCTCGTCAGCTTCGTCAAGCTCGTCAGGCTTGTCGATCTTTAACCACGGCACGACCGCTCGGATCGCGCGAGGGTGGATTCACATCGACGGGCAGTGGGGTCATAAGGTCGACTTCGACCTCGCATCGCGGCCGAGTTTGCCCCAGCACCGCCCTCTCCGTTCCCACCAGGCCCAGGTCGCCGGGCTCGTTCGGGCCATCGCAGCGGGCGAGCTCGACGGCGTGCGCGACATCCTCGCCGCCGTCACGCCGGGCGGGGGCAAGAGCCTGCTGCCCGTCATCGCCGCCGCGACCCTGATCGCCGCCGGCACGGTCGAGCGGATCGTGTGGGTGGTGCCGCGCGACAGCCTGCGCCTGCAGGCCGAGGAAGCCTTCGCCGATCCGGGCTGGCGGGCAGCGCTCGGCCATGCGCTGAGCGTGCGCGCCGCCGACAACGAGCCCGACCCGTCGCGCGGCCTCGCCGGCTATATCACGACCTACCAGGGCATCGCGGCGGCCCCCGAGCTGCACCTCGCCGAGCCGGGCCGAGATGACGATGGCCGAGCTCGAGGCTGCGGTGTCCTGGCTGGAGCGCAACCGCCTTTCGGATCATTGCACCTGCTCGACGGCGACATGCGCTACGCCTGGAGCGCGCGCCAGCGCTCCTCCAGCTTTGCATGGGCGCGGTGACGGGACTCGATCAAACACCTCAGTTGGCCGCCTGCCCGTCACAGATCCCGGTCATGACGCGCCTGCCAGCTTCGGCTCCCGCACCAGAGCTGCGCCGGACGATATCGAGGCGCTCCATCCGGCCGGGCCGACGCGGACCGAAAACAGTCGTCCTCCCCATCGGTTGTCGGCAGCGCTCGACAAACTTCGGCAAGACCTGTCTCCAAGCTGCGAAGCCGGATCTGCCCCTCTCTCCTGCCGAGGTTCGGTCATCGGGACGACCAGCCTCAATCCATCTCGTCGGCAGCGCGGCTGGCATGGGCGAACGTCGGATCCAGAGCCGGCAAGGCTCGATAGTCTAATAACGCGACGTCGGGCCGCTTGGGATGGGTTCGGTCGAGCCAGCGGCGGGCCACCTTGGCCCCGTATGAGCCCGTCGCGGCGCCGAGCGCCACAGTCAGCAAGGGCATCGTGGGGCTCCAGCGGCCGGTGTGCAGCCACGTGGTGAGGGCCCCCGAAGCGTAACAGGCCAAGCCGAAGGCGAGCAGGCCGCCAAGGCCGGCTGACAGCAAGGCTTCCGAGGTTTCGGTGCCGGGGCGGGCGATCATACGGCTGTATCGCGTCGGCAGGGCATAGGCGACTGCGTCCACCGCTCGGGCGAGGCTGGCGAAGGGGTTGATCCCCGGCCCTCGTACCTCCGCGAGCCCGTCGTCGTTGCCCATCCGCCGCGCCAGTTTCACGATAAGGGAGCATAGGATGAACGTCGAGCACAGGAAGGCGAGGATGCCTGGCAGCATCAGGATGAGAGACTGCATCTCCCAATATACGATGAGGATGAAGACCCCGAACCCGATCAGGGTGGCAAACGGATCTCTCTCTTCTACATAGACGTACGGCATGCACCACTCCGGCGTCGCAAGGATGATATCCCACAAGGTTGACGGCGAAAGACCCGCCACCCTCATCTCGGAAGCGCGATCTCGAAAGTTGAAGGGCGAAGCTGGGACCCGTGCAGTGGTGCCACGGCAGGCGTCGGAAGGGTCCGGCCGTCGGTGTGGACGATGTTCCCTGCCCCGCTTCGGATGGCGAGGTTCGCGGGCGTCATCAGCGCCATGGCGGCCGCAAAGGCCGCGACAGGGATCGACAGCAAGGCGACATAGGCCACCAACCAGGCTGTGACGTGCCGGAACATCATGGCCGCGCACAGGACGATGAGCGCGCCGCCGACGACGACCGGGCTCGCATGCCCTGGATCGAATATGATGGTCGAGAGCCAACGCCATGCCTGCCAGGCGAGGAGGCCCACATTCGACGAGACCCACTGGATGCTGCCGATCACGATCAGCAGGATAAACACCACGTAGCGGATCATGGCATCGACTTCGGGTGAGGGAAACTGACGTTACAATGGAGGATCGATCGACGGCGCCATGCGTCGTCGAGGGCTGCTCGCCGAGCGTTCGGGAGCTCAAGCGACCGAGCCGTCACCGACACCGGAGTGGCGTTCCGACCTTTTTGGCATCGGCGGTGCAGGACGACACGCGAGCGTCCGGCGGGACGACGAAGCCGCTCGTCACGGCCGTCGCTTTCGGATAGTCGCCGCGCGCGAAGCAGAACACGACGACCGTCGGCCCACGTCCACCGTCGCGGGCTCGACCGACGGTGAAGGTCAGCCGCCCAGTTCGGGACCGGCCGTAGTCTCCCCCCGTCGTCGGTTGAAGCGAGGTGGCGACCTTGGTGCGGTCGGTGTCGAGTTCGCCGATCCAGACGCGCGACGTCGGGCAGTGATAGGCGGACAGCGCCTGCGGGAATGCTCGCAGGATCGACGCTCCGCTCACGGTCGACACACTGTCGAGGTCTTCGGGCTGGTACCGGCCGCGTTCGAATCGAAAGGGTGCAGCCCTCACGGGGACGGGCCCAATGAGGACCGACAGGACCGAGAGGACCGTGATGCCGCGGACGCATGTCGAACCGAACGCCATGAGTGTCTCGACCGTGATGGAGGGTGATGCAACCTCGACTGAGCGACATCGCTAGCCCGCAGATCCGCCGTGGCGCCGCGGGTTGAGAACGGTTGTTCCCGTCCCGTTGTCGAACGGGCCGCAGACGTCAGTCCCGAACCGTCCTGGCGACGTCGAGCAGGCTCGGCGACCCATTCAGGCCGTGGCAGTCCTTCGACGGCGTTCCCTTGAACCCCGACATCGCACGCTTGTAGGTGATCCTGCACATGCCGAGGCCGTAGAGGGTGATGACTGCGAAGCCCTTGGCGTCCGGCTGACCGACCCTGATAGACCCAGGCTCCGCGGCCAGGATGCTGCGCCAGCCAGATGAGCCCTCGACCAGCAGATAGTCGTTCTCTCCCGGCTGGCCGAAGCACAGCCCCTTCGACGAGGTGAGCTTGACGAGCACGGCCGTCGTTTGCGGTCCCACCTTCACCGAGGTGGGTTTCGCGTCGACGATCTCGTCGGAGCATGCCTGCCGGAACTCCGCGAGCTTGCCGGCCAGGACAGTGTTCCGCATCGCGTCATCGGCCGGCGACGCAGAGGCGGGGTGCTGGGCCAGGACTGCGACCAGGAAACCCACGACGAGCGCCACGACGCTCGTTCTCCCGGGACGGGCGGGAACGTCGAGTTGGCGCAGCCGACCGACGCGCATCGCAGAAGGAGCCCTTCTGGCATGTGCGCGTCCCCTGCCCCGGGCACGCCCGTCGACGTCGTTTCGGCCGCTCGTCCCCGACATCTGCGCTTCCGCCCCCGCTCAATGCGATCGGCTTAACCCGGGATAGCAGATGAATACAAGATCTTTTTGTATCGCTCCCCTGGCCCCAGCGACCCAACGAAGTTTTTCGTCGCCGGGACAAGCCGAGATGGAGTCCACCGTCCACAGCGAGGCGTCGCGCATCCTCCAGCGGTTGTTGGTCGATGCTCGCAAGGCCGCGGCGCTTCGTCAGGTCGAAGTGGCGGTTCGGATCGACGAACCTCAAGCTTTCGTGTCGGCGATCGAGCGCGGCGAGCGAAGGCTCGATGTGATTGAGTTCGCGCGTTACTGCCGGGCCATCGAGACCGACCCCGTGGTGCTGTTCTCCGCTCTCATCGCCACGGCCACTCTCTGAGATCTGGTCGTCCTGCCGTCGAACAATCGATGGCGACGATGCGCCTTCCTGACAAACCCAGATCCCGCTTTTCCCACGCATCCAGCCATTCCGGCAGGGTTTGTCGCGCAGAAAACGCCCATGTGGGTCGGGGTCGGAGAGGGGTCGACAGGGTATGTCCGAAAAACAAATGTTTTCCGTGATGCTCGCCGCGCGT
>CAXUCF010000234.1:858-2003 GCA_964249275.1 uncultured Lichenihabitans sp. | reverse complement strand
CTGAAGACCGGATAGATGAGCTCATCCTCGACCGCAAAAACCGCACGTCTTACCTAGCACGATCGAAGACGTAAGGACAAATCAGGACACGAGGGCGCGAGGTTCTTCCATGCGCCCACCCGCCGCCGCGGCCTGGACAGCACCCTGGACCTTTGCGGAGGTGGACAGCACGTCTTGAGCGCTCGATCGGGCCTCCTTTCGTCAACGTCGAGGTAGAACACGGGCAGCATCGCGGTCGCGCCAGAGGGGAGCATGTGGAGCCTGCGCCGGTGTGCCATTCCCACAAAAATCCCGGCGGTGAAACCTTCCAGGTGGAAGCGTCCTCGATCGATCCTACGCGGCGGACCGCGACGACCGGGCGGCCCAACCGGTCCACCGTCACGCGTCCCCGCCGCGGAGCGCCGATGGCGTGACGCCGTTCGCCGCCCAGACGCGTTGCGCCCCACAGCCCGGCAGGTGGATGACTCCTAAGTCCCGGAGACGGGCGCCGATGGAGTCGGGATGAGGACGCCGGATCGCTCGCATGCTCTCGTCGCTGACCACGAGCGGAGTGCGGAGCCGCCGCGTAGCGTTCTCCAGACGGCTCGCGACGTTGACCGTGTCGCCCAGCAGGGCCCGGGATCCGCCGGCGTCGCCGAACGCCACGAGTCCGTAGTGCACGCCGATGCCCACGTCGAGCATGGACTCCCCCGACGAGGACAGCGCCGACGCTTCGTCCATCAAGACGACCCCGCACCGAACGGCCTGGAGCGCGTCCCCGGCCCGGGACGTGTCGTCTCCGAACACCGCCATGAAGCCGTCGCCGAGGTTCTTGTGGACCACGCCGTCGTGCGCGCTTACCAGGCGGCCCGTCCAGGCATGAAATTCGCCGAGCCTGGCCATGACCTCGTCCGGTCGGAGGCGCTTCGCCATCCTGCTCGATCCGACGACGTCGGCGAACAGGATCGCCGCCGGCCTCACGCTGCAGGATGCGCTGGCCATCGGTCGTCCCACGAGGTTCGGCCGGCAGACTTTGCACGCCCGGAAGCCCGCCGCCTCGGCGTCGGCGCGGTTGGGATGGAAGGTGACGTTGGCCCGCTTCGGCTTGCGCGCGGAGCAGGTCGGCCTGCAGCAGAGCCCGGGCGTGCGAACCGCGTAGTAGCACC
>CAXUCF010000234.1:0-848 GCA_964249275.1 uncultured Lichenihabitans sp. | reverse complement strand
CAGGACGAACTCGCCGCCCGAGAAGTCGACCCCGGGCTCTGACAGCAGGATCGCGACCTGCAGCGGGAAGGCCAGGTCGCCGTAGAGGTCCTGGTGGAGGCAGTTGAAGTCGCCGGGGACGTACTGGAGCAACAGCGGCGTCGGCCGGGTCTGTCCGGCGGCGTGACACTCCCCGAGGAAGTCCGCGTGCCGGTCCGGGTAGCGTGCCGCGACGCCCATCCGCTCGTTCCACGCGTTCGCGACGGAGGCGAGGCGCGGATACAGGGCCATCCGGAGACCGCCGATCAGGTCGGGTAGCGGATAGGCGAAGTACCTGTACTCCCCCTTGCCGAAGCCGTGCCGGGCCATGTGCACGTGGCTCCGGAAGTGCTCCTCCCGGGGATAGAGGTCCGCGGTCTGCCGGCACTCCTCCGGCAAAAGGAGCTCCGGGACGACGGCGCACCCGAAGTCGTCCAACTCGGCCGCGAGGGCCGCCCAGTCATAGCGGGAGACGCGCTCGTCCGCGCTTTCCGGGGCCCCGGATCCGAAAATGGCGGTGGTGGAGACCGATGGGTGCAAAGGACTGGTTCCATGTCGAGGTCGAGACTCGGGCGCGATCGCGCACAGCCTGGGCGTGGCCGGTCGCTGCCGCGGCGGCCGCTGCCGCGAAACCACCATCGGGCGGGCGCGGCATATCCACACTCCGATCCTTGCTCCCATATCGGGCGGCCGACCGCGAGGACCGGTGTTGGTGCCGCGACGGAGACCGTGGGCGCGCCGGCGTGTCGCCACGCTCGCGCGAGCCCTATCGCGACGGGTTGCGCCACGCGAGGGGAGGGATGGGACGCGCCACGCGGGGCGATGCGGTG
>CAXUCF010000233.1:7498-7850 GCA_964249275.1 uncultured Lichenihabitans sp. | reverse complement strand
CCCTTGCGCTGCGGATCGAACACGACCCGCGGCGGCCGCTCGCCGTGCGGCAGATCCAGCACGCGGCGGACAACATCGCCGACACCGGCGACATCGGAGTCTCCGCCGTTCTCGGCGTCGATCGCCTCCAGGCGGGGCCCGAGGGTGTCGAACACCCCGGGCAGGTCGCCGTACTGCGCGACGACGGGGCTGGAGGCCGGTCTATGGGCGTGAGCGAAATGGTCGGTGCCGCTGGTGAAGGCGCCCGGTACGACGATGACGCTCTCGATGCCGAAGCGGCTCACCTCGAGAGCCATGGCCTCGGCCAGCGCTTCGCCGGCCGCCTTGCTGGCCGTGTAGGGTCCCAGGAATG
>CAXUCF010000233.1:7158-7488 GCA_964249275.1 uncultured Lichenihabitans sp. | reverse complement strand
GCCGTCGTGCTGCGGATGTAGACCAGCACACCGCGGCCCTGGCGGCGCATGGCGGGGAGGGCCGCTCGGTTCACCCGCAGCCACGAGACCGCGTTCGTGTCCAGGATCTGCGCTAACTGCTCGGGCCTGAAAGCTTCGGTCACCCCGACCATGAGCATGCCGGCGTTGTTCACCACGACGTCGACGCGGCCCCGCTCGGCGAGCACCCGGTCGATGGCGGCCCTGCAGCTCGGCTCGGACAGCACGTCCATCTCGACGACGCGCAGGTCTACCCCCTCGCGTCCGGCGAAGCGCAACGCGTCAGCCGCCTGCGCCGCCCCACCCTCCACG
>CAXUCF010000233.1:3818-7148 GCA_964249275.1 uncultured Lichenihabitans sp. | reverse complement strand
TGCCGCGGTGGCCGGCGCGGGCCAGCGCCCGCGACACCGCGCGGCCGATACCTGACCCGGCGCCGGTGACCAGGACGACCTTCTCATCCATCATGTCCGCTCTCCCCTTTCAACCGATGCCGCCATTCACCCTGACGACCTGCCCGTTGACCCAGCCGGCCTCCGGGGACGTCAGGAAGGCCACCACCTCAGCGATTTCGGGCGAGCGGCCGAGGCGGCGGAGGGGGGCCATGGTGGCCATGCGCTCGATTTCGGCCTCGCTCTTGCCGTGGAAGAAAAGCTCGGTCTCGGCTGGCCCCGGGGCCACGCAGTTGACCGTGATGCCGCGGCCACCCAGCTCCTTGGCGAGGACCCGCGTGAAGGCCTCCACCGCCCCTTTCGTGCCGTTGTAGAGGCCGTACCCCGGTGCATTCAGCGCCAGGGTGGTGCTGGACAGGTTGACGACGCGGCCGCCGTCGCGCAGGCGCCTCGCGGCCTCACGCAACCCGTTGAACGTGCCGCGGACATTGATCGCGAAGTGGTGCTCGAAGTCGTCGTCGCTGGCCTCCGCAAGCGGCCCCATCCGCATGACGCCGGCGTTGTTCACGAGCACGTCAACGCCGCCGTAACTTCGCTCGACCTCGTCAAAGAGCCGCCGCACATCGGCGGCAGAGGACACATCGGCCTGCATGGCCCACGCGCGGCCGCCCGAGGCCGCGATCGCGCCGACGACCTCGTCAGCGTCGGCTGGAGATCGAGCGTAGTTCACGAGCACGGCCAAGCCGCCCTCCGCCAGCCGCGACGCGATCGCGCGGCCGATCCCCCGCGATGCGCCGGTCACGATGGCCGTCCGTCCACTGTCGCTCATCTTCTCGTCTCACCATCGATCGGTGGCGGGGATGGCCGAGACCGGGCAGCCCGTTTATGGTCCGCATGGCTAGGGCGAGCGTCGGGTGAGCGACAATCGATATCGTGTATGGCTGCGCATTTACAGACCTGATGATCGATGGCCTGCCCCGCCTGCACCGACATCGGCCGAGTTGCCTCGGAACTCTCCATCACGGCGCGGAGCTTCTCCTTCTTCAAGCAGTGAAGGCGATGACCGAGATCGACGACGTCGACAGGCTCGGACAAGGTGCCAACCCAGCGGACATCGATGAGGTCAGATCTCGATAGCGAACCTGTTTTTCACAAGTCGGCCCTCACAGGCTAATAACTCCGTCGTCCGAGCACGCGAATGGAACGACTCCTGACTAAGCTATGCTGATGCTCCCCAGCATCGCTTATGTCCTAATTATTGCGAAATCACCCGGAGCGTGACCCGCGCAGAGGAGAGAAGGTCTCACAGCATTCCGTCGCAGAACGCCTACATTTTGCGACGACCTTTGCGACACATTCGGTCTTGCGATCCTGACGAAGGTTTCGACTGTTCATCACACGCCACCTTGGCGAGTGAGCCAACGATCCTTGAACTGCCGGTCGGCGTTCTCCAGGATCGGCGGGCCGTGCCCGAAGCAGGCGGATGCGAAGGAGAGACGCGCGAGCTTCTCCAGGCTCCTCTGCGCTTCAGCGACATCTTCCTGGGCTGCGGCGAGGACCATGTTCTTTCGATTGATGCAGGCATTGGCGACGAACAGGACGCCTCGGTCTCGACGCCAATGGAAGGCGACCTGGCCGGCGCAGTGTCCCGGAACGTGGATGGGCACGAGGTCTGGATCAAAAGGCACGGCGACGCCGTCCTCAAGGTGATGGTCGACCCGACACGGTGCGACGCGCTTCAGCACGTGACGCAGGATCGAGACCACGATCCTGTTGCGCAATCCCGGAGCCGACATCAGGGGGCGAAAGGGCCCCCCTGTCTCGATGATCGGCGCGTCGATCCGGTGTGCATGGACCTGCGCCCCGGTCGCCTCGTGCAGCGCCGCGCCACCGCCAATGTGATCAGGATGGGCGTGGGTGAGGAGGATGTGACGTACATCATGCGGCCGGCGACCGATTGAGGCGATGCCGCTGATGATCTTGGCTGTGTCGCGTGGAAATCCGGTGTCGATCAGGGTCAGGCCGCCTGCTGTTTCGAGCAGGTACGTGTTGACCAATCCCGGCACCCTATGGAGCCCATCCATCAGCTTGGTCACGGTCGTCTGATGTGTTTCTTTCGATGGGGCTGAAGGTTACTGTACACCGTTGCTCGCCCTGACCGTCTTTCGGTCGAGCAGCTTCTGGCCATCGGGCCTGAGGGCGCCCTTGGGGTCGACGTGACGGTACAGGGTCTGGCGGGTGATGCCGAGTTCGGCACAAAGCTCACCCACCTTGGTCTCGGGCTGGCCCATGGCAGCCTGGGCCAGGCGCAATTTGGCGCGCGTCATCTTGTAGGGTCGGCCGCCGTTGCGCCCCCGGGCCCGGGCGGCTTGCAGGCCGGCCATCGTGCGTTCGACGATGAGCTCGCGTTCGAATTCAGCGAGGGCGGCGAAGATGCCGAATACCAGCCGACCGTTGGCGGTCGTGGTGTCGATGTTGGCCCCCTGTCCCGCCAGCACGCGCAGGCCGATGCCGCGCTTGGTCAGCTCGTCGACGAGATTGACGAGATGCTTGAGGTCGCGCCCGAGGCGGTCGAGCTTCCAGGCCACGAGGGTGTCCCCCGCCCGCAGGGCTTTCAGGTAGGCTTCGAGCCCCGGCCTGTCGTCCTTCTTGCCGGAAGCATGGTCCTCGTAAAGATGGGCGGGATCCACCCCGGCCGCCACCAGGGCGTCGCGCTGCAGGTCGACCGCCTGGCTGCCGTCCGCCTTGCTCACCCGCATGTAGCCGATGGCGGCGCCGCTCACCGGATCACCTCGACGGCGACGCCCGCCTGCTCGGCCACGTCCGGCCAACGCCGCTCAGCGGTGACGGCGGGCAGGCCGCGCTCGCGGGCGAGGGCCAGGCAGGCGCGGTCGCCGAGCGACAGCCCTGCCGATCGCGTCGTGGATCGCAGGGCGGCAGACAGCTGCGCCTGTTCGACCGACAGCCGCACGGGCTCCATGCCGAGCATGTCGACGGCCCGCGCCGCCTCCTCGGCCGGCACTCCCTTGTCGACCAGCTTGGCCAACACCTCTGCGAGGTTGACCGTGCTGATGAGGCCGCCGCGGACGCGGAAGCGGACGGTGTCGGCGCCCATCTCACCGAACAGCAGCGCCAGCACCGCGGAGGCGTCGAGGACGGCGACCGTCATCCTTCCTCATGCTGGGCTTCGGCGCGCCGCTCGGCCGACAGCTCATCCACCACCCCGGCGGCGTCGGGCGCGAAGCGGCGCACGATGTCCTGGGCGCGGGTGATCGCCTCATCGGCACTTTCGAGCACGAGGCGTCCTTCTTC
>CAXUCF010000233.1:0-3808 GCA_964249275.1 uncultured Lichenihabitans sp. | reverse complement strand
GAGGCGGCGGCGGAGGGCGACGGGCAGCACGACCCGGCCGTTGTCGGCGACGCTGAGGGCTATGTCGGCCATGTCACTTCACCTCGTGATGCCACGCCGTCTTTCTATGCCATTCATTGCTGTTCTGGAAAGCCTGTGGCGTTCCCTGCTCTGCTCATAAACGAACGTATGTGTGACAGAGAGCCCGGACCGCCTTCAGAGTCGCTTCCGTTGTCACATTACCCGTATTGCATTGTGAGGTCCGCAAACCTAGCCAGATCGGGATTGCAAGACAACCATAACACATCATCATTCCAAGATAGACGGGTCTTGGCACGGTTGCCCATCTCTGGACGTTCTGCCCTGACACGATGTTTTTCAGATTGAAGCAAAGCGGCCTGTCGTGCCAGAATTAAGAAAGCTGCAACAGCTAGGAAATCTGCATGAATGCCGTCATATCGAAGGTCGACCAAGCCGGGCGGATCAGCGTGTCGGCCCAGCAGCGGCGCGCTTCTGGGCTGGAAAACGGAACCCCCATCGTGATCAGTGTCGTCGGGAACGAGCTTCGGATCAGGTCCGTGCATGTTGCTATGGCTGAGCTGCAGACCGAGTCCGAGCGCTTTCTCCAGAACGAAGCCGCATCCGTGGACGCCTTCATCGTCCAACGTCGAGCGGATGTGGACGGCCAGGAAGGCGTGGTGCCCGGAACTGACGAACCACCTCAGATCGACGAACCAGAAGGCAGTACCGATCCAGGGTCGGGCCGATGACCAGCGTTCTCGACGCCTCCGCCCTGCTCGCTTACCTCAGGGCCGAGCCGGGTGCCGAGAAGGTCCTGTGCGCCATGGCGGCCGGCGCTACCATGACTACACTCAACTTCGGCGAGGTCGCGGGCTGGTTCGTGCGTCAGGGCGCCGACGAGGCCTACATCCGCTCGCTGCGGGCCCGCCTCGTCTTCTCGCTCGTGCCCTTCGACGACGACTTGGCGATCCGGGCGGCGCTGTTGCTACCCGCGACCCGGTCCGCAGGCCTGAGCCTCGGCGACCGGGCGTGCCTCGCCCTGGCGTCGAGGTCCGGCGTGTCCGCCCTCACGGCGGACCGGCCCTGGGTCGAGGTCGCCGAGGCTGCCAAGGTTTCCATCGACCTGATCCGCTGATCGTGTTCGCGACCGGAGGGAAAAAACATGCCGTCCAGCTCTTCACTGTCCGGCCTGATCAAGTGGCTGGGGCGCCCGGGGTGGGCGGAAGCCTTCGAGGACGTATGGTGGCTCCATACGGGGGCGGCCTGCGAGGCCGTCGGCATCGACCAGGACGAGATCGGGGATATCCTCGGCGACGGCTATGCCGTGACGCTGTGGGGCTGCGCCTTCGAGGATTTCCTCACCCGCACCCTGGAACCTGACGGGCGCAACATCGTCGACGAGTACCTGAAACGCAGAGGCTGGAAGGAGACCGCGACGGCGCGGCGCTACATGCAGGCACTGCGCGGCTCCGTGATGAGCCTCTACGAGGTGAGCGACATCGTGCCCGGGGAGGCCTTGCTGGCCCGCGACCTCGTGCGCGGTGGCGAGCCGGTCCGCGTCAGCGAACGCACCGCGACGCGCACGCTCGCGCCCTGGGAGCGCATCGGGGCGCGCATCGTCGTGCTGAACGGCACCCACATCATCGCCGGTGGCCTGCTCCCCTTCACTCAGGACGCATCGGACGAGGTCATCAGGGCGCTCAGGACGGAGAAAGGGCGCGCGCGACGCGTGGCGGCCAGCTCCCCTGGCGAAGCTGGGCCACTCGACCTGCAGGACGCGGCTCCCCTGTTCACGGGCCTTTGGCTAGGCGATGTGCTGTCGCGAGTGCTCAACCCGGACCGGCCGACGGTCCTCAACACCGACGGCGACGAGATCAGCTTCCATTCCGTGAGCTACCCGCTGCTCGACGGCGTGACCTCGGGGCAGGTGGAGGGGCGCCTGAGCAGCGCCGAAGCCTTGCGGGACGCCGGCGGCGCGGTCTGGAACTGGATCGAGAACGGCCGTGTCGGTGCCGGACCTGCCCGCAAGGCTGCAGCCGTCGGCGCGCGCGATGCTGACGTGACGCTCGGGGTGACCCTGGACGACGGTGGCTTGGTGTCCGGCACGGTGGCGATCGTCGACGATGCCCTCGTGCTGTCGACCAACTCGTCGGCACGGGCCGAGCGCGGCCGTGAACTGCTGACCCCGTTGCTCGAAGGCCTCGTGGGAGCGGCGACGACGGAAGTGCAGAGCGTCGATGAGGCGATAGCGAGCCGTGCGGAAGGTGGTCCAGCGCCGGCCGACGACATCCCGGCCGACGTGCTGGTCGGCATCGTGCACGAGAGCCTCGACCGGCACTATCGCGACACGTTCGACCGACCGGTCGGCATGTTGGGCGGCAAGACGCCCCGTACCTGCGCCCGGAGCAAGGCCGGACGCGACCGGTTGGCGGAGTGGCTCAAATTCCTGGAGCGCGAGAATGGCCGTGTGGGGCATGGCGAGAGCGACCCGATGCGGTCCTACGACTTCGGCTGGATGTGGGACGAACTCGGCATCGCCGACCTGAGACGATGAGCGGCGTCTCGCCTCGGCGCAGGCCGGCACCCGCGAAGGCGATCGCTTTCACGGTGACATCGTGCCGAAGGTGCTGCCGCTCTCGCGAGGACAGCTGTCGTATGTGATTGAAAGCCTGTCTGTTCGGGTCGATGGTCCTCGGCATTGGGCGCGGGAGCCGAGACATGCAGCGGTCTGTCCACAGCCTGCCCGTACCCGCCAACGGTGAGGACAACCGGCAGGCGTTCTGGGACGAGATGATGCGCATCGCAGCCCGGGGCATGGACAAGCCCGACAGCCTCACGCTCCCGGAAGTGCAGACCATCTGCCGGCTGGCCGTGCTGGGCATGACAAGACGGGACAAGCCGCGCCGGACCTGAGACGGCCCGCCTGTCACTGCCGGACGGTCACCCACCGGAACCTGCCAGCCCCCGATGTGTCTGCGAGACCGCCGCGCCGCACGCGCCGGAGTTGCGCGATGCGCGAAACCGTCGATGGTCACACAAGGTCGTTGAGCTGCGGCTTGATGGAGTGATGCCGTCCTACGGCGTGATGCCGAGCTTCTTGCATCCGGCGGCGTAGCGACCCGTGCAGAGCACGGAGGCGGGCTCGATCGGCTTGCCGTCGATCATGCGGTCGACGATCTCGGCCTTGAGGTTGTCGGCGGTGATCAGCGTCGGCACGAAGAGCTTGGACGGCGTGCCGAACAGCGTCTGGTCGGCCTTGGGGACCTCGCCCGTCAGCAGGCCCGCCGCGACGTCGGCGGCCGCGGCCGCGACGATCTCGGAGGGCTTGGAGATCGTGTTGTACTGGTCGCCCGCGATGATGAGCTGCAGGCCCGCGACGGTGGCGTCGTTGCCGCTCACCGGCGGCACGGGGTCGACGCCCGCCGCCTTGAAGGCCGCGATGGCGCCGCCCGCCGTGCCGTCGTTGGCCGCCACCACGCCGACGATCTTCTTCGGGAAGCGCGAGATCTGCCCGGCCACCCACTGCTGCGCCTTGGCGGGCGCCCATTCGGGCGTGTCGTATTCGGCGAGCGTCGCGTAGCCGCCCGTGCCGATGCCGGCGTGCATGCCCTTCTTGATCAGGCCCGCGGCGGCGTCGGTGGGCGAGCCGTTGACCTCCAGCAGGCCCATGTCGGCCGCCGCGACGTTCGCCTTTTTCAGCTGGTCGACCAGCGAGGACGCGATGGCCTTGCCGATCGCCTCGTTGTCGAAGGACACGTAATAGTCGGCGGGGGTCGAGGGGATCGGCCGGTCGTAGCCCATGACCTTG
>CAXUCF010000232.1:0-7980 GCA_964249275.1 uncultured Lichenihabitans sp. | reverse complement strand
CGCGGCCGACCGACGCGGGGGGAAGGGGTGCCGGCGCCGGATCTACGATGCGCGGTTCGGGCATCCTGTCCTCTCTCAGGTGGCTTCGGCGATGATCGCCACGGGGCCGCCGCCGTCCGGTCCCTGGTGCTCGGCGCCGCCCGAGACATAGAGCTCGGCATGGCCAACGAGGCCCGCCAGCACGCCGCCCGTGAAACCCCGTGCGTGACGGGTCGACGGGATGTCGGAGTCCACCAGCATGGTGTGCCGGAAGCCGCGCAGCGTGCCGTCGGACGGTGCCTCGGCCTTGGCCAGCAGCGCGACGAGCCGGAACTGCTGCGCCGGAGCGAGCTGGCCGGCAGACGCGAGATCGAGCCGCGCCAGGGCGGCCCGGACCGGCGCGATGTCGAGCGCATCCGCCATGGTGCCGTGGTCGATGCGCAAGGGGCCGCACCAATCGCGGCCCGTGCCCAACACCACGATGTCGTGGCCCAGGAGTTCGACCCCGGCCGAGGCGGAAGCGCGTGTCGAAAACACCGACAGGTCTTGGCCGATCATCCCTTCGCCGAGCGACCCAGCCCCGACTTCGCCGAGCGCCAGCGCGACTCCGAGCGCTGCCGCGGCGCGCGACATCGCCATGGACTTCAGCGTATCGGTCGTGACGCACTCGGCTCCCCGCCGCCGCGCGTCGGCGACGCGCTCTGACGTGAGCAACGGACATTTCACCTGCACGAAATGGACGTCGGCCGGGTCCTCGATGCCGGCCTCGCGCAGGGCGCGTTTGACCCCCGCCGCGACCGCGTAGACCTGGGTCAGCCGCCCGAGATGTTCGGGCGGCAGGTCGGCCGTATGAGCATGGCCGATCGCCAGGGCGCCCGGCTCGGCCCGGTGAATGCTGTCGCGGGCCTCGAACACCGTCACGTGCGGGCTGAGACCGCCTTCCGTCCCGCCCGACATGACGAGGCAGACCTTGCCCGCGGCCTCCGTGCCGGCATGGTGGGTCAGGAGATCGCGCAACGCGCGGGCCGCCAGCGCCCGCGTCCAATCGTTGACGCAGCCGTTGCCTTCCGTCTTGCCGAAGATCGCCACGATCGCCTTGGGATCGATCCGGCCGTCGGCGATGGCCGACGCGAGCCCTGCGACGTCGTCGGGACTGCGCGTCGACAGGCGGTGGACGTGGGCCCGGCGGGTCATGCGGATCCTAGTCCCGCGATCAGCGCCCCCGAGGACGAGACGGCGCCGAACACGCCGCCCCGCAGGGTGACCATCCTGATCGCCGCATCGTGGTTGCGACGGTCGGTGACGAAAGTCATCGCGCGGTGCTCCGGGACCGGATGGTCGAGCCGGGCGGTGCGCAACCATCGTGCCAAGTCCGCCCCGGGTCTGTCCGCCACGCGGGGGAAGCGTCGGACTCCGAACTGCCGGCGAGAATCTGCGTGCAAAAAGGGCGGGGCGATCAAGGGTCGGGCAGGTGGCTCAGGCTTCTGCAGCCTGCATGGGTCACAGTGTTCCACGGCGCCGGGACGCGCTCGTGTTCCTCGAACGGCTTCGTGAGGATCGCGGCCCCGAACCTTTCTGCACGGTGTGGGCCCCGAGGGCGTGGAATCACGGTCGACGACGTGGCAAGCTGCCGTGTCGACCGCGCGCGGTCGTTCGGTCGCTGGAGACGGCCCCTTGCACATCAACGATCCCGACGTCCTCGCCGAGCTTGAAGCCGCTTTCGCCAGCTACGAGGCGGCACTCGCCGGCAACGACGTCGCCGGGCTCGACGCGGCTTTCTGGACCAGCCCGCACACGATCCGCTACGGCGTCGGCGAAAACCTCTACGGCCACGACGAGATTGCGGCCTTTCGGGCCGCTCGCTCTCCGGCGGGCCTCGACCGGACCCTCGCGCGAACCGTGCTGACCACCTACGGGCGCGATTTCGGCACCGCTTCGACGCTGTTCCGGCGTGCCGCGGCGCCGGGGCGCCTGGGCCGCCAGATGCAGAGCTGGGTCCGCTTCCCCGAAGGCTGGCGCGTCGTCGCGGCCCATGTGAGCCTGATCGACGAGCTTGCCTGACGGCGCCGACGCGGATCCGCCGTCCTGCGTCATAGCCAGCCGCGTTCCTGCTGGCTATGACGTCCCGAAGACCACCCTTCCGATCGGGAACCGCCATGAAGACTCGCGCCGCCTTTGCCTGGGCCGCCAACAAGCCGCTCACCATCGAGACCATCGAGATCGCGGGACCGAAGGCCGGCGAGGTACCTCAATGAACGCGCTGAGCAGCGCTTCGCCCGCAGTGTGATCGATCCCAGGCTTGGTCACGTGACGGATCGCCAGAATGGCGTCATCACGCGCTACGTGAGCGTCAAAGGGCGTCTCGCCATAGACAAACAACGGGTGGAAGCCGAGCGGTCCCGTGTAGTAGGCGAGCGCTGCCCGGAAATCCTCAACGAAAACATTCGGGGTAGCTTGTCTCAGCATCGGGCAGTTTTCCCTTCGTGGAGGCCACCGAAGCGGTTGCCGAAGGCCTTGAGTTCCGAACCGACCTTCACGCGTAGCTCGAGCGCACGATGGATCTCGCCTGAATGTTCCTGAACGTCACAGCCGCCATGACACAGCCTTTTCAGTTGAGGTGCAGTCAGGGCTCCGAACTCAGGTTAACGCACGTTCGGCTTGAGTGCGTGCCACCCCACACCCACGCGTCATGGCCGGCCTTGTGCCGGCCATCCACGCCGTCGAGACACCCTCGACGGCCTCAAAATGGCCTCCGATCACCATATCGTCACGCGGCGGCCTGTGGGCTGGCGCGGATGGGCGGCACAGGGCCGGCCACGACAGTCCCTTGTTAACCTGAGTTCGGAGCCCTGAGGTGCAATGATAGCAGCTTGCCTGCCTCGCTATCGAATGTCATCTTCCAGCGCTTCGGCATGGAACGCTCCGAGTTCCCTCCCAGAACGCTAACTGGCGCCGCGGCCGGGTCCTGACTTGTCGGCGGCGCCTTGATCACCCGGCGGGGTTGCCCACGGCGGAGGAGTCGATCCCCCTGCAGCATCCCACCTCCATCCTGCTCGACCTCGACGGCACGCTGATCGACTCGAAGCCTGGCATCGTCGCGAGCTACGAAGCGACGCTTCGCGGCCTCGGCCACGTGCCGGACCCAGCCTTCGATCTCACCTTCGTGATCGGCCCGGTGCTCGAGGACGTGATGGGCGAGGTGCTGGCCCATTACGGAGATATGCGGGTCGAGGAGGCGATCGCGACCTATCGGCAGCACTATGCCGAAATCGGGGTGTACGGTGTCGCGCTCTACGATGGGGTCGAGGCCCTCCTGCCCGCGCTGACGGCCGCGGGCCTGCGGCTCTTCCTGGCGACGTCCAAGCGGACCGCCTTCGCGTCCCGCATCCTCGAGCACCTCGGCCTCACGCGGTCCTTCGACGGGATCTACGGCTCCGAGCCAGACGGATCGCGTGATCACAAAACCGGACTGATCGCCGACATCCTGAGACGCGAGGGGATCCGGCCCGACGCTTCGGCCATGGTGGGCGACCGTCGCTACGACATTGCCGGCGCACGCGCCAACGGGCTTCTCGCGATCGGCGTGCTCTGGGGTTACGGCGACCGCGACGAACTGGAACAGGCCGGCGCCGACCTGGTTGTCTCGTCGCCGGTCGAGCTTGCAGCGATGCTGACCGGTCGGGACGCGGCCCGGCCCGGCGGTTGACGGCGGACCATCGGTCGAAGCTTTCGGCCCGATGGCTCCCGCTCTGCCGGACAACTGCACAAGTGAGCAGAGCGCCGGAGACCCTGACGTTCGGTCGCGCTCGGGCGGCGGAACAGCCGGTGGGTTGGAGCGATTGAGCGGGCAATCCGTCCGAGCGGAAGGGTCCTGGCCGGCGAGGCGTCCCAAATGGCGTCTTCTCGCGGATCGCCCGCGGCGGCTCACGACGACATCGAGGATCTGTTTCATGAAAATTCTGACCGCCATCGGCGCGCTTGCGTTACCCCTGATGGCCTCGGCCGCCTTTGCCCAGACGGCCGGCGAGGTGGCCTCGCCCATCGACCGGCAGTTCGCAGGCGACGCTGCGGCCAGCAATATGTTCGAGATCACGTCGTCGCAGATGGCCTTGCGGAAGAGCCGCGACCCCGCGGTGCGCAACATGGCGCGCTGGATGATCCAGAGTCACACCCTAGCCGGGCGCAAGCTCCAGGCCGCGGCCAGAAACCTCGACGAGGGCGGCGCAGTGCCGGCCGTCACGCCGGCGATGGAGAGCATGCTGAGCGAACTGTCGGGCCTCGACGGCGCGACCTTCGACAAGGCCTATGTGACTGATCAGGTGGCGTCCCATGAGTTGACGGCCCAGAAGCTCGACGATTATCGCCAGGCGGGCAGCTACGGCCCGCTTCTGAGCTGGGACGCCAAAACCGCACCGGAAGTGAACGCCCATCTGGTCCACTTCGAGGCGCTGTCACAGGACAGGTGACCCACGGCTTCAACTGAGTTCCGCGTTCCAGATCTCGCAATCGATGGCGTGCGGCGGATCGGCACGATGGCGTGGCCCCATGGGGCCGCCGCGGTTTCCGCCGTCCCCATCGCGTCACACGACGTCCCTCAGTCGAGGCGTCTCAGTTCGGCCCGGAAACGACGCCAGTTGTCGACATAGGATTGCGCGGCATGCGCGAGCCCGTCCAGCGCCGCGGCGTCGAGCTGCTTCACCGCACGCGCCGGCGCGCCGACGATCAGGCTGTTGTCGGGGAAACGCTTCCCCTCGGTCACCAGTGCATTGGCCCCCACGATGCAGTTGGCGCCGATACGGGCGCCGTTCATCACGGTGGCGCCCATGCCGACGAGGCTGTTAGGACCGATCGTGCAGCCGTGCACGACGGCACGGTGGCCGATGGTGCACCCTTCCCCGATCGTCATCGGGAACCCCATGTCGGTATGCAGCACGGCGCCGTCCTGGACGTTGGTCCGGGCGCCGAGGGCGATCAGCTCGTGGTCGCCGCGGATCACCGCGCCGAACCATATGCTGACATCGTCGCCGAGTGCGACCTCGCCGATGACATGAGCGTCGGGCGCCACGAAGACGCGATCCGCGGCCGGAAGCTGCGGCGCGTGGAGCCCGAGCGCATAGATCGGCATGGGGTCGTCCCGGGTTCCCGGCTGGCCGGAGGTCAGGCCATATTGGCCGGCGGGGCGGCGTTCTCGCCCATGCGCTGCCGATAGAGGCCGGCAAAATCGATCGGGTCGACGAACAACGGCGGGAAGCCGCCGTTACGGACCGCATCGGCCACGATCTGCCGGGCGAAGGGGAACAGCAGGCGCGGGCATTCGATCATCACGACGGGATGGACCTGGTCGGTCGGAACGCCGGCGATGCGGAACACGCCCGCATAATCGAGTTCGAACTTGAACAGCGTGCCGGGGCCTTCGCCGGCCGAACCTTCCAACGACAGGCTGACCTCGAAATCGGTTTCCGACAGCTGCTTGGCGTTGACGTTGACCTGTATCGAAATATTGGGTCCCTTTTCCTGTGGCCCGAGCGAGTTCGGCGCGTTGGGGTTCTCGAAGGAGAGGTCCTTGATGTATTGCGCGAGAGCGTTCAGTTGCGGGCCCGTGCCGTTCGGACCGCTGCCATTTCCGTTCTGTTCGGCCATCGTTCGCTCCTTCGGCCCTGACGGCCCAGCTCGTGACCGCGGACGCGCCGCGTAACATGGAACCCGTGAGGCGACAAGCGAGCGAGCCGCGGTGAAACCGCTGTCCGCAGAGGCGCTTTTCGGGCCGAGACGGCCTCCGACCGCGCGTCTCCGTTCGTGTGCGACTGCTCGGTTTCCGGAGCAAGAAGCGGGATGCAGCGCCGGGCGTTCAGCGCCACGATGCGGCAGTGAAAGGACACTGCTCATGGCCGCATTCAGATGCATCCCGATCGAGACGGAAACCGCCGAACGCTTCCGTCGCACAGACATGGACGATAGCGGAAACGCCCTGCGTCACGTGACAGCGGTCGCGTCGGGCAGCTTCCCGTGCCGGCATTGCCTCCGTCCCGCCATGGCGGGCGAAACGGTGCTGCTCGGATCCTACAACCTGCCGCGGCCACGAGGGATCTACTGGACGCCGAGCCCCATCTTCGTTCATGCCGCAGCTTGCAAGCGCTTCGACGTCGACAACGAGGTCGCGCCCGTCGTCCGCTCGAACAGCCTGATCTCGATTCGCGCCTACGACGCAGCCGACCAGTGCCTCTACGATCTCGGCTCCGTCTGTTCGACCGGTTGCATCGATGGGCCGCTCGCGCTTGCGCTCGACGACGTGAGGACCGCTTTCATCAACATCCATACGGCGAGGCCGGGCTGTCTCCTCTGTCGCGTCGAACGGCTGGATTAACTCCGCCGGACGTGGCTGGGAAACCGACCTGCCTTGCGGCGCTGCTTTCGGCGTGACGTGAGCCGGGCAGGGTCAGTTCGGCCGCGCCCGGTCGAGCCGCGAGAAGTCGTCGGTATCGAGGTCGATGGTGCGAGGTCCGGACATGCGGCCCGTGGTGCGCGAACCCCCAAGCGGGTTCGCCGTGAACCCGACGTAATCCTTGACCCACTCGCGGCAGGAGGGCGCCAGGAGCGCCAACCCGACGACATCGGTGAGGAAACCCGGCAGCACCAGCAACACGGCCCCGATCGTGCCGAGCACGCCGTCGATAAAGGCGTCCTCGCGCGCTGCGCGGCCCTGGGCGACGTCGCGCAGCCGCCCTAAGGCCGCGGTACCCAGGCGGCGGAGCCGGGCCAGCCCGAGCAGGGTCGCGCCGAAGCCGAGCAGCAGGGCCGGGCCGAAGCCGATCCAGTCCACTACGGCGATGAAGGTGAGGACCTCGGCCAGGCAGGCCAAGGCCACGAGGGTTCCCAGGTTTTGGCGGCGCAACATGCAGGCATGTCCCCGATCGAGTGGTCCCGCGGGCTGGCGCACTTCTCCGCACGGATAGACGTGGATAATTGACACGGCTGCACCCACATCCTCACGTTAATATGGATGCGTCAGCCTGCCACCGCAACGCGACCCTCGCGTGAGGCCGGCGAGACCCAAGAGAAGTTTCGAGACATGCACCAGCCGTTCGACATCTCGACCGTGATCTTCGCCGTGCTGGCGATTTTCGTGGTGTGGAAGCTGCGGTCCGTGCTGGGCACGCGCACCGGAACCGAGCGGCCGCCCTTCGATCCTTTCGAGGCGCGCCGGAAGCTGCGGGAAGGCAAGTCGGCCCGCGATGCGGCATCGGCGGACCGGAGCAATGGCGCGGAAGCGCCGCGTGGCCCCGGTACGGTGATCCGGCTGCCCGGCGCCGACGAGAAGGTGGCGGACGCAGCGACAGTCTCGGTCGATCCGGCCGCGTCCTGGACCGAGGTGGTGGAACCGGGCTCGCGGGCCCTCGACGGCCTTGTCAAGATCGCGGCCGCGGAGCCGACCTTCACGGCCGAGAGTTTCATGTCCGGTGCCCGTGCAGCCTACGAGATGATCGTCATGGGATTCGCGGCGGGTGATCGCGAAGCCTTGAAGCCGCTGCTCGCCAAGGACGTCTACGACGGCTTCGATGCCGCCATAAGGAGCCGCGAGGAGCGCGGCCACAAGAACGAGACCACCTTCGTGTCGACCGAGAAGTCGCTGGTCCGCGACGCGCAACTGAAGGGGCGCACCGCCCAGGTGGCGATCCTGTTCCACTCCAAGATGATCGCGGTGACGTCTTCGATCTGTGGACCTTCGCGCGCGAGGTCGGTTCGCGTGATCCGAACTGGAAGCTCGTGGCGACCGAAGCCGGCGCCTGAGCGCCACGTGACGCACCCGCCATGGCGTTCCGCCGCCTGACCGAGGCCGAGGTCGAGATCTGGCACAAGGTCGCCCGGACCGTGAAGGCACGGCCCGGCAGCGTCCTGCCCGATGCCCCGTCTCCGGTGCTTCCCGAGCCCGTCCCGGTTCCCCGCCCGGTGACCGAGCGTCCGGCGCCGCGGAGCTATCATGCGCCGAGCTACACGCCCCCC
>CAXUCF010000231.1:0-8009 GCA_964249275.1 uncultured Lichenihabitans sp. | reverse complement strand
CCCCAAAGGAATCCCCCAGGCTTCAATCCGCCGAAATTCGTCCACACGGCCTAGTGTCCGTTTGGGGTCAGCCGCCCCCTCCTTACACGCCACCCTCCCCTGCTCACCTGATACCGGGGGCGGCCCACGTCCGTGTTGACGCCGAGCGACGGGCCGCCCGCCCCTCGCGGATATTGACGCCACCCCGTTCGCGGGTCCATCGACGGGGCAACGAGCCGGGAGGGCGTCCTGGCGCGATAGGGAGAGAGAGACCGCCATGCATGTTCTCGTGATCGGCGCGGCCGGCATGATCGGGCGCAAGCTCACGGACCGGCTGGTCGCGGACGGCCGCCTGGGGGCCAGGACCATCGACGCCCTGACGCTAGTCGACGTGGTGGCGCCCGCCGCGCCGCACGGCTTCGCGGGCCGAGTCGATTGCGTCACGGCCGATCTGTCGGCGCCGGGCGAGGCCGAGAGGATCGCGGCCCGACGGCCCGACCTCCTGTTCCATCTCGCGGCCATCGTGTCGGGCGAGGCGGAAGCCGACTTCGACAAGGGCTATCGCATCAACCTCGACGGCACGCGCCTGCTGTTCGAGGCCATCCGCCAGGAAGGCCTGAAGTCCCCCTACTGTCCGCGCCTGGTGTTCACCTCGTCGATCGCGGTGTTCGGGGCGCCCTTCCCGAGCCGCATCCACGACGAGTTCCTGCACACGCCGCTGACCAGCTACGGCACCCAGAAAGCGATCGGCGAGCTCCTGCTGTCGGATTACAGCCGCCGGGGCTTCTTCGACGGCATCGGCATCCGCCTGCCCACCATCTGCATTCGGCCCGGCAAGCCCAATCTCGCGGCCTCGGGCTTCTTCTCGGGCATCCTGAGGGAGCCGCTGTCCGGCCGGGAGGCCGTACTGCCGGTCTCCGAGGACGTGCGCCACTGGTTCGCGAGTCCCCGCGCCGCGGTCGGCTTCCTGATCCACGCAGCCGAGATCGACACGGCCGCGCTCGGCCCGCGGCGCAACCTCAGCCTGCCGGGGCTGTCGGCCACGGTCGGCGAGGAGATCGAGGCGCTGCGGCGGGTCGGCGGCGATAAGGCCGTGGCGCTGATCCGCCGCGAGCCCGATCCCGTGATCGCCCGCATCGTCGAGGGCTGGGCGCAGGATTTCGACACGCGCCGTGCCGAGGCGCTGGGGTTCAAGGCCGAGACCAGCTTCGACGAGATCGTGCAGGCCCATGTCGAGGACGAACTCGGCGGTGTGGTTGGCTGACAGGGGCGCCTTCGCGCCACTCCGGCACGGCACGAGGCAACCGGGACGGACATGACGGAGTTCCGGGGCTCCATGCCCCATCCTTCCGTCACCCGTCCCCGAGCCCGCGTGGTCACCGGCATCGCTCTGGCAGCCGGCGGTTACGCGCTGTTCTCGCTCCAGGACGCGGCGGTGAAATGGCTGGTGACCTCCTATGCGGTGCCGCAGATCCTGTTCGTGCGCTCGACCGTGGTGGTGCTGATCGCACTCGGCGTGGGCGGCGGCCGGCGCGCCGTGGCCGATGTCGGCCGCAGCCGGAACAAGATCGCGATGGTGTTCCGGGCCGCGGTGATCCTCGGCGCCTGGCTGCTGTTCTACACGGCCGCGGCCCGCATGGGCCTCGCCGAACTCACGACGCTCTACTTCGCGGCACCGGTGATCGCGGTCGGGCTCTCGGCTCTCGTCTTGAAGGAGAAGGTCGACGCGGTGCGCTGGGGTGCGGTCGTGACGGGGTTCGCGGGCGTCGTCGTAGCGGCGGGCCCGCTCGCCATCGTGTCGGCCGGCCCGGCCCTGATGGCGCTCGGGGCCGCGGCCTGCTGGGGCACGTCCACGATCCTGGTGCGCTGGATCGGCCGGTCGGATTCGACCCTGACCCAGATGCTGTCGAGCAACGCGTTGTTTGCCCTGGCGTGCCTGCCGACACTGCCCTGGATCTGGCACACGCTCGACGGCTTCAGCTTCGCCATCATGATCGGCCTCGGCCTCACGGGCGGGCTCGGCCAGTATCTGCTGTTCGAGGGCTTTCGATTCGCCCCGGCCTCGGCCCTGGCGCCAATCGAATATAGCGGGCTTGTGTGGGCCTTCCTGTACGGCTACGCGATCTGGGCCGACATCCCGCAATGGAACACTTTCGCGGGTGCGGCGCTGATCCTGGCCGGCAGCCTGGCGCTGGTCTGGTTCGAGAACTGGCGTGCCCGGCGCGTGGTCGAGGCGCCGTCGGCGACATGACGCGGCGAAGGAGGCGACGATGACCGACAAAGGGATCGTCCTGGTGACGGGCGCGGGATCGGGGATCGGCGAGGCGGTCGCCGTGGCGCTGGCCGCCGCGGGCTTCACCACGGTGCTGACCGGGCGCCGACGCGATCAGCTCGACCGCGTGGCGGCGGTCATCGGCCCGAGGGCGCATCCCCTTGCGTCCGACATCACCGATCCCGCCTCCGTGGCGGCGCTCTTCGCCGCCATCCAGGACCGCTATGGCCGGCTCGACGTCCTGTTCAACAATGCCGGGACCAATGCACCCGCCATCAACCTGGAAGACCTCACACTCGAGCAGTGGAAAGGCGTGATCGACACCAATGTCACCGGCGTGTTCCTGTGCACGCAGGAGGCGTTTCGCCTCATGAAGAGCCAGGATCCCCGCGGCGGCCGCATCATCAACAACGGCTCCATCTCGTCCACCATGCCGCGGCCGAACTCGGCCCCCTACACGGCGTCGAAACATGCCGTCACCGGCCTGACGCGCTCGACCTCGCTCGACGGGCGCAAGTACGATATCGCCTGCGGGCAGATCGACATCGGCAACACCCTGACGCCGATGGCCTCCAGGATGCCGGGCGGCGTGCTGCAGGCGGATCTCTCGGTCAAGCCGGAGCCCACGTTCGACGTCAGGCATGTGGCCGAAGCTGTCGTCTTCATGGCGGGATTGCCGCTCGACGCCAACGTCCAGTCCATCACCGTCATGGCCACCAAAATGCCCTATGTCGGTCGTGGCTGACCCTAAGAAAAAGCCCGCCCCGGGGCTATCCGGGGCGGGCTCTTTGCCGGTCGGCGCCGACCGATCAGTCGAGCACTTCGACGACCCTGCGCGTCTCGGGCTCGACCAGCACCGGGCGCTCGTTGACGATCGTGTAGCGGTAGCCGGGGCGAGCCCGGTACTCGGCAGGTACCTCATAGAGGGTCACGCCCTCACGCGGCAGGACGGCGCCGATGCGTAGCGGTTCCGCGTATCGAAAGGACGGACGGTGCTCGCGCACCACGTATTCACGGAAGCGCGGACGCTCGTTCGCGCCCAGCACATCGCCCGCGATGCCGGCAGCCGTGCCGACCGCGCCTGTGGCGGCCCCGACACCGGCACCGATGGCGCCTCCGACGATGCCGCCGACCGGGCCACCGGCGTCCTCACCCTGAGCCGCGCCGCGCTGGGCACCATTGACCGTGCCGTTGACGACCTGGGCCTGAACGGCGAGCGGCAACGCGACGGCCGCGGTGGCCATCATGGCGGCGATAAACTGATTACGCATCCAAAAGTCTCCATGTTGCGCCCGCTCCGGCAACGTCGCGCCTAAAACATGGTTCCAACTGCCCGGTTTTCTTGCAGACACACGCGACGACCCAATCCCTTGCTCAACCCCACACCGTTGTGTGGGATCCTTTCCCACGATATAGTTCGCGGGTTACGCCGCGCGCGCCGCCTGCGCCGCGACGTAACGGCCGGGGAAGGCCGTGCCCCCTCTCTGCCTTCCCCGGCGCCACAGTGGCGCCGGCGATGTGATAGGGTCGAGTTCTCTCTACCCCGAAAAGCGGCATGACTCAGTCCTCCCCGGATCTCGCCGGCCTGCTGTTCGACAAGGATGGCACACTCGTGGACTTCGACCGGACCTGGGGTCGTGCCGGATACGAGGTCATGCTCCGTCTCGGGCGGGACGACGCCGCCGCGGTCCGCCGCCTCGTCCGCGTCATGCATTATAGCGTGGACGAGCGGCGGTTCGCCTCCACGTCGCCGCTCGTCGCCGGAGCGCCCGACACCTACGTCCACCTCTGGGCCGAGGCTCTAGGGCGACTTAACGACACCGCCATTTTGGAAGAGCTCGACCGGGCTTTCGCGGACGAGACGTTGCGGGCGCTGACACCGCTGGCCGAACCCAGGGCGGTGCTGCGCCGGTGCGCCAGCCGTGGCCTGAAGCTCGGGCTCGCCACCAACGACAGCGAGGCCAGCGCCCGACGGCAACTCGTGGCCCTGGGCGTCGACGCCTACATGGACTTCGTCGCCGGCTACGATTCCGGTCACGGCGGCAAGCCCGGACCCGGCATGGTGCTGGCCTTCGCGCGGGCGATCGGGGTCGAGCCGGGCCGCGTCGCCATGGTAGGCGACAGCCCCTTCGACCTGATCTCGGCCAGGAGCGCGGGCGCCATGGCGGTCGCGGTGCTGAGCGGCCCGGCACGGCACGACGAACTCGAACACCTCGCCGATTACGTGCTCGACGGCATCGCGGACCTCCCGGCCCTCGTGGACCGTCTGACGGCGTAACGGCTAACCGGGCAATGCGTCGATTTTGGCCGCCAGGATGAAGTCGTTGGTGTGCAGACCGCCGATGGCGTGGGTCTGCAGCGTCACTTCGCAATACCCCCATCCGAAGCGAATGTCGGGATGGTGCCGTTCCGCTTCGGCTATGGCCGAAATGCGCGCCACGAAGTCGAACGATCGTCGATAGGTCTCGAACCGATAGCGGCGGACGAGGCAGGTACCGGCGGCCTCGACCGACCAGTCCGGCGTGCTGGTGCGGCAACGTTCGGCCTCGTCGCGAGAGAGGGGCGGCACGCCGCCGCGGCACGGCGTGCAGCTTCGACCGACGAGATCGGCCCCGCAGCCGCCTGCGGGCGGAAGCAGCGGCCGGTCGTGCCGCCGCACGCTCGTCACGGGGCCTTGGCCGGCATCGTCCCGCCTGGCCCGCACGGCCGCCAGAGGCTCCGACGTTACCATCATGGCGGAGCCACTGGCGTGCAACAGGGTTTCGCCGTCGCGCATCATCCCGACATGGCCGGCCCAGAACACGAGGTCGCCCCGCCGCAACGGCGCACCGTGCGACAGCGGCCGACCAAGTGCCTGCTCCTGCTGATCGCTGTCGCGCGGCATCGCGAGACCGGCGGCGGCGAAGGCGATCTGCACGAGGCCCGAGCAGTCGATGCCGCTCGGCGTCCGGCCACCCCACAGGTAGGCGGAACCGAGCAACCGCTCCGCAACGGCGACTGGATCCGTCTCCAGGATGTCGATCGGGGTCAGGTGGCGGTTCCAGACGAAGCCGTCGCCCAGCACGGCGAAGTCGCCGCGCTGCCCCATGGCGGCGATCCGCGCGCCGAACGGCAGCGCGTCGACGGGCGCGAGCTTCATGTCGGGACCGGGGTAGAGGAAGGTTCGCAGCGCCGCCACGCGATGCGTCGGTCGTGCCACCTCCGTGCGCAGAGCCGCGGACGGCAGGTAGCCGACCGAGGCGTCGTGGTCGAGCTGTGCCCAGGTCCAGCCTTCGCGGTCCTCGTAGACCGTGAGGACCTCGCCCCGCAGCACCTCGGTGTGAAGGGTCGCGTCGGCCTGCGGAGAGACGCGCAACGGCGCCACGGCCGCCGTCATGGTCATGCGGCGCCCTTCGACGAAGCGGGCCGCCTCGACGGTGCCCTCGAGACGTGCGGCCGCGAGGTCGGGGCGTGCCGGCGTCACCCGCCCGTCCAGAGCTTCCCTGGCAGGAGGGTTGCGTCGCATCACGCGGCGGCGCGTTCGGTCAGCAGATCGAACAGCAGACGCGCCGTCGGGGCCTCTCCGCCCTCCGGGCGCCCCGGCTTGGCGCTCGGATTCCAGCCGTAGAGATCGAAGTGGAGGTGCGGCACGCCGGGCTCCACGAACCTGTCGAGGAACAGCGCCGCCGTGATCGAGCCCGCGAAGGGCCCGCCCGAGACATTGTTCAGGTCGGACCACTTGCCCTCGAGCAGGCTGTCGTAGGGCCGCCACAGCGGCATGCGCCACACGGGGTCGCGCGCCCCGCGCCCGTGGCGCGCGCCCGCTTCGGCCAAGGTGTCGTCTTCGGTGTAGAAGGCCGGCAGGTCGGGACCGAGCGCCACACGGGCCGCACCCGTGAGCGTTGCGAAATCGACCACGAGGCCCGGCTTGTCCTCGCAGGCTAGGGCCAGAGCGTCGGCCAGCACGAGCCGGCCTTCCGCATCGGTGTTGCCGATCTCGACGCTGAGGCCCTTGCGGCTGCGATAGATGTCGCCAGGCCGGAACGCCGAGGCCGAGATGGCGTTCTCGACCATCGGCAGCAGCACGCGGAGCCGCAGGCGGAGACCCGCGTCCATCACCATGTCGGCTAAGCCGAGCGCCGTGGCGGCGCCCGCCATGTCCTTCTTCATCAGTTCCATCGCGGACGCCGGCTTGATGTCGAGTCCGCCCGTATCGAAGGTGACGCCCTTGCCGACCAGCGTGACGGCCGGCGCGTCGGCCGGGCCCCAGGCGAGATCGACGAGGCGCGGCGCCTGGTGGGCCGCCTGCCCCACGGCGTGGATCAGCGGGAAACCGCGCTCCAGCATCTCGCCCCGAACGGTGCGGGCCGCAGCACCATGCCGTCTCGCCAGATCGAGGGCCGCAGCCTCGAGTGCGTCGGGCCCCATGTCATTGGCCGGGGTGTTGACGAGGTCGCGGCCGAGCGTCATGCCGCGTGCAATGCGCTCGATCCGCGCCGCATCGATGCCGGCCGGCGCGCGAAGCACCGGCGTCTCGCCGGCCGGGGCCTTGTAGCGGGTGAAGCGGTAGCCCGACAGCAACCAGGACAGCGCCGCGAGATCGGGTCGCTCGGGCAGCGGTGCGGCGAAGCGGTAATTGCCGGGTGGCAGCAGAGTCGCGAGCCTGCCCGGCAGCATCGGGTCGAACAGGCGCGAAGACGACGACTCGACCCCGAACAGCACTGCCGCGAGCCCGCCCTCGGCGGTCGGCAGAAGGGCCTGCTGACCCGGCTTGCCCTCGAAACCCACGGCGCGGGCGAAGGCGGCCGGCTGCGGCTGCAGTCCCGGCCCGGTGAGGCCGCTCATATCCGGCCAGGCCTCGCGCGTTATGCACTGGATGGGAACCGCATCGGCGGAGGCGTCGGCGAAAAGCGGCATGCAGAGGCTCCGAAGGCCGGCGATCGACCGGCGATGCGATTTAACCGGGCGTTAGGGTTAACGCTTTAAGCCTGTCCAGATCCGGGGATCGTTCCGTTTCGACCCAAGATCGGGAAGGCCGAAGCTTTCATGCCAAGCTATGCCGTGTCGCGATGCGCTGCAAACCGGGATAGCCGGCGGATCCTCGGTGTCGTCGCGCTGGCGTTGGCGGTCTCGCTCGGCGGATGCATGACCGACAAGGAGGCGACGGGCTCGATCGGCATGAGCGCACTGCCCGCCACCGACGCCGGACTGCGCGATTTCGCTGCCACCTGGGGCCGCCGCCACGATGCCGACCCCGGCGACGTCACCGCTTCGATCAATTACGCGCGGGCTTTGCGCGGCCTCGCCCAGTATGCCCAGGCCACCGCGATCCTGGAGACGGCCGCCATCAAGCACCCCTATGACCGCGCCGTGCTGGCGGCCTACGGCAAGGCGCTGGCCGACGCGGGCCGGCCGCGCGAGGCCCTGGAGGTCTTGGGTCGGGCCCACACGCCCGACAAGCCGGACTGGTCCGTACTGTCGGCGCAAGGCTCCGTGTCGGACCAGCTCGGCGATCATGCGGCCGCGGTAAACTACTACGAGGCCGCCCTCAAGATCAGGCCAGGCGAGCCCAGCGTGATGTCGAACCTGGGCCTGTCCTACGCGCTCGCCCGGCAATTGCCTCAGGCCGAAAACGCCTTGCGGATCGCCGCCGCCGACGCGCGCGCCGATATGAGGGTCCGCCAGAATTATGCCCTCGTCCTCTCGCTCGAAGGCAAGTTCCAGCAGGCCGAGGCCATCGCGGCGACCGACCTGTCGCCGGCCGACGCAGGCGCCAGCG
>CAXUCF010000230.1:0-8084 GCA_964249275.1 uncultured Lichenihabitans sp. | reverse complement strand
GCCGAGCCCTGCCGGATGGCGCGCGGCTTGGTCGTGGTCGCAGCGGTCGCGGCCGGCGTCGCCGTGATCGACGCGGCGACGGCGGGCGACCAGGCGGAGCTGACACGGGACTGCAGGGCCGCGCGCCGCGACGGCTTCACGGGAAAGCTGGCCCTCGATACGGCGCAGGTGCCGACCATCGCGCGGTGCTTCGCGGCGGATCGCAGGCGATGACGGTCACCGGCCCTCGATCATGCCCCGCACGCGCGCCGTCAAGGCGTCGGCAGAGAAGGGCTTGGTCATCATGGCCATACCCGGATCCAGCGAGCCCGACGTGGCCGAGCCCGTTTCGGCATAGCCCGTGATGAACAGGACCTTCAACGCCGGTCGGGTCACGCGGGCGGCGTCGGCGAGGTCGGGGCCGTTCATCCCGGGCAGTCCGACATCGGTGACGAGCAGGTCGACGCGCTCGGGCGAGCGCAGCACCGCCAGTCCCGACAGTCCGTCGCGCGCCTGAAGCACGCGATAGCCGAGTTCGTGCAGGACCTCGACGATCAGGTCGCGCACCACCGGCTCGTCCTCGACCACGAGCACGCTTTCGCCGGCTCCGCGGGCTGGCACCGCCTCGCCTGCCTCGGCCACCTCGGCCTCGGCCGATCCATCGTGGCGGGGCAGGTACAGGCTGATCGTCGTGCCCCGACCGAGCTCGCTCTCGATGCGGGCTTCGCCCTCCGATTGCCTGGCGAAACCGTAGATCATCGACAGCCCGAGCCCCGTGCCCTGGCCAAGCGGCTTGGTCGTGAAGAAGGGATCGAAGGCCCGGGAGGCTACGTCGGCACTCATGCCGGTGCCGGTGTCGGACACGCGGATGCATACGTAGGGCCGGTCCGGACCGTCCGCGCCCGGCTCGGGCATGAGGCAATTGGCGGTCGCGATGGTCAGCGTGCCGCCGTCCGGCATGGCGTCGCGCGCATTGATCGCGAGGTTGAGGATGGCGTTCTCGAGCTGGTGGGGATCGCAGAGTGTCGCCCACAGGGCGGACGCCTTGACGATGTCGAGGCGGATCGCCTCGCTGATGGTCCGGCGCAGCAACTCCTCCATGCCGGCCACGAGCGCGTTGGCGTCGGTGGGCCGGGGGTCGAGCGGCTGGCGGCGCGCGAATGCGAGCAGCCGGTGGGTCAGCGCCGCAGCCCGCTGGGCCGACGCCATGGCACTTTTGATGTAGCGGTCGAGATCCTCGGTGCGGCCCCGGGCGATGCGCGAGCGCATGAGGTCGAGCGAGCCGACGATGCCGGTCAGCAGGTTGTTGAAGTCATGCGCGATGCCGCCGGTCAACTGGCCGACCGCCTCCATCTTTTGGGACTGCCGGAGATCGTGCTCGACCCGCTCACGTTCGACCGCCTCGGCCCGCAGCCGCTCGTTGGCGCGCGCCAACTCCTCGGTCCGGGCCGCGACCTGGCTTTCCAGCGTGACACCGGCAGCGCTCAACTGTTCGGCCCGCAACTCGAGCTCGGCATGGAGTGCCACGACGCCGCGATTGGTCTCGGCCAGTTCGCGGTTGAGACGCTGCGTCTCCTCCTCGCGCTCGCCGAGGGCCGCCAGGCTCTGGAGCAGCTCGCGGTGCTGGGTCCGCAGCGCCACCATCGGGCTTTCCACTCCCGTGCGCCCCACGGCCTCGGCCAGGGACGCGGCCTCGACACCGGAGAACGCCGGGCCGCCCGGCGGCAGGCGCTTCGACAGGGTCGCCACGGTGCCGCGGCCGGGATCGGACACGATATCGAGAGCGTCCATCAGACGCCGTGCGCCCGCGATGCCGAGGCCGAGGCCGCCTTCCGAACGGAACCGGCCTTCGAGCACCGCCGCGAGGTCGGCGATGCCGGGCCCGCGGTCGCTGATGCGGATCACCAGCGACTGCGCGGCCCCGGTGCCGTCGACGCCGTACTCGACCCGCCCGCCACCCGCATAGCTGAAGGCGTTGCGGGCGATCTCGGAAACGGCCGTGGCGATCCGCACCTGGTCCTGGGTGCCGAAGCCGAGCCCGTCCGCCAGTCGGCGGGCGCGCTGGCGCACCGCGACGATGTCCTCCTCGGCTTCGATCACCGCCGACACGAGAGACGACCTCATGCCGCAGGTGCCCGGCAGACCAGCACGGTCGCGTCGTCGCGGGGCCGGCCGAAGTCGCGGTAGAGAACCCCCGCGATGAGGCTCGGATGCGCGAAGCCGAGCCCGGGATAGCGCTCGAGGGACCAGCCCGCCGCGACGCCGTCCGACTGCATCACGAACAGGCTGCCTGGTCCGAACGGATAGGTGAACTCGCGGATGGTGCGGGCCACGTGCCCGGCCGTGCCGGCCAGCGACACCGTGCGGGTCGTCGTGCCGCCCGTCACCACGGCACCCGCCACGTTGCCGATGCCGCTGAACACTGCGATGCCGGCCTCCGGATCGAGCCGGCATACGGACACGGCGCCGCCGCGCGTGTGGCCGAGCCCGGCATGGATCGCGGCCAGGACCGCGCCCGGCGTTTCTCCGGGATGGCGCCGGAACAGCGTCAGGGCCGCCTCGGCTGCCGCCGCGGCTTGGGGCCCGTGGCCGAGCCCGTCCACGAGCAGCACGGTCCAGCAATGCCGGTCCCGCACCACGCAGTGGACGTCGCCCGACACGGGCTCATACTTCAACGGGCGGGCCACGGCGCCGTAGAACGGCACGGACGCCTCGACGTCGCGGCACCCCGCCGCATGCGGCGCGACCCGGGCCAGCACGGCCGTACCGAGACCCGGCCAGGACGCGATGTCGAAGGCCTGGGCCTGGCGCCGGACGGCCCCGAGTCCGTTGCCGGAAGTGCCGCCCGTCGAATGGCCGTCCGCCTGGGCGCGCGCGGGGCTTGCCATGCCGGCGCCCCTGTCGAGCGCCAGCATCTCGACACCGTGGCCGGTCTCGTCATCGTAGGCTCCGAGCAGCATCTCGCCCGGTCCGCCATATTTCACCATGTTGGTCGCGAGTTCGGTCACCACGATGGCGACGCGCCCGGCAGCGGTGGCATCGTAGCCGAGTTCATCGGCCAGAACCGCGGCGCGGCGGCGCGCCTCGGCCACCTGGCTCGTCTCCGTGATGGCGACCGACAGCATGGGCTATGTCCAGCGCGCGATGGTGACGCGCGTCCCCTCTCCCGGTGCCGACTCGATGGAGAACTCGTTCGACAGCCGTTTGGCTCCGCCGAGTCCGAGTCCCAAGCCGCCGCCGGTGGTGTAATGGTCGGTCAGCGCCCGGGCGATGTCCGGGATGCCGGGACCGTGGTCGACGAAACACATGCGGACCGCGCGACGGGCACCCTCTTCGACGAGTTCGATCCGTACCTCGCCGCCGCCGCCGTGGTCGAGCGTGTTACGGGCGAGTTCGCTGGCCGCCGTGATGATCTTGGTCTGGTTCACCAAAGATAGCCCGATCTCGATGGCCCTGGCGCGGACCTGCTGCCGCACCCGGACCACGTCGTCGCCGCTGCGAATTGGGTGAGTCTCAGTCGCGGTGACGGGCACGGGCATCTTCCGGGCCGCCAGAGCCACCCCCGTCCAGCCTCGCCTGGATCATCGCCATGCCGCGCTCGATGTTGAGTGCCGTCTTGATGCCGGTGAGCGTGAGGCCGAGTTCGACCAGCGTGATGGCGACGGCCGGCCGCATGCCGACCACGACCGTATCGGCGTCGAGGATGCGCGACACGGCCGCGATGTTGTCGAGCATGCGGCCGATGAAACTGTCGACGATTTCGAGGGCCGAGATCTCGAGCAGGACGCCCCGCGCCCCGGTCGCGGCGATCCGCGACGTGAGGTCCTCCTCGAGCGCGATCGCGAGGCGGTCGTGCATGTCGACCTGGATCGTGACGATCAGGGCGGCGCCGAGCTTCAGGATCGGGATGCGGTCCATCGGGTCAGGCGGTCCCGCCGACGGTGGCGGACGGGCCGGGGACCCGCACCACGGCACGGTTGGTGCGCTTCAGGGCCAGCGCGAAGGCGTCGGCCAGAGTGGCCTTGGACACGACGTTGAGTTCCACGCCGAGATGCACCATGGTCTGCGCGATCTGCGGACGGATGCCGGAGATCAGGCAGTCGGCACCCATCAGGCGCGCGGCCGCGACGGTCTTGAGAAGATGTTGGGCCACCAGCGTGTCGACGGTCGGTACGCCCGTGATGTCGATGATGGCGATCTCGGCTTCCTCGTCGACGATGGCCTGCAGCAGGTTTTCCATGACGACTCCGGTGCGGGCGCTGTCGAGCGTGCCGATCAGCGGCAACGCCAGGATGCCGCGCCATAGTTGAACGACGGGGGTCGACAGTTCGGCGATCTCCTGGCTCTGCCGGCTGATGATCTCTTCACGGCTGGACTGGAACACCTGCACGGTCTGCAGGCCCAGACGATCGAGGAATCGGCTGGCCGCCATGCTGCCCGACGCCACGCTTTCGGGGTCGCCGGCACAAACGCGATTCAGCGCTGCGAAAACCGGCTCCTTCAACGAAAAGATGAAATTGGCGGTGTCGGCCGAGGTGACACCCTGCAGCGCCCGGGAGCGCGAGATCTCGCCGAGGTCCTCGTCGAGTCTGGCCCGGGCATCGTCTTCCCGGGCCATCCCGGTCGCATCGAGCGCCTCGCGGACGCGATCCAGGATCGTGCGGGCCTGGGCCTGCACTTCCGCCGCACGGATGCGGCCGCTCGTGACCTCGCCGCCGCCCTCATTCAGCAGCGTCGACCAATGGCCCAGGATGGCCTCCTGCTCGTCCGCCACCACCTTGACGAGGATCCGGATCCCATCCGACGCCATTCGTGACCACCTTCTCTCGCGGACCGACGTGCTCGCCTCCGGCCGCGGCCTTTGTACCACCACCCGACGCGGGTGCAACACCGGCACGCGGTTCACGCGACCGCTTGATGGACGATGCCTATGGGTGGTCGATCCAGGGCAGAGCTGTACCCCTCCCCGTCCTGCCGACCGGGACTGACCCTTTGTCGTTCGCGTGGGCGAATTCGCTTGAGCTTGGCGAAGCCCGCGTGACAGAGCTTCCGGGGCACGACATCATCGTGGCGACGGGGCAATGGCCATGCCGCAGCGCGGCCCAGAGGACAGCACGACGAGCCGATCATCGGGCTATCTGCTCGTGCTGCATCAGGATGCGGCCGCGACGGGAGCCATGCTGTCGGTGTCGCTGCACTCCGGGCACTGGGGCCGGGCCGAACGCGTGCCCGACACCGGAATGTCCTGCGCCGTGAGCGCCGCCACGTTTTCCGGGGCCGTCCATTGCTTCCACCAAGGGGCGGGCCACAGCGGGGATCTCTATCACAACAGCTGGGCGGCCGGCGCTTGGTCCGGCAGCCGCCAGGTACCCGGGACCGGCATGTCGGAGAGCCCCGCCGCGGTGGTCTTCCGGAACCTGCTCTACGTCTTTCACCAGGGCTGGGGCGGAAGCGGCGCGCTTTACTTCAACACGTTCGACGGGGCAGGCTGGTCGGGTGACCGGCATGTGCCGGGTTCAACCCTGTCGAACAGCCCCAGCGCGGTCGTGTTCGGCCACAAGCTCCATGTCTTCTACCAGAGCGCCGGTCGCGACGGGCATCTCCGGTTCAACGTCTTCGACGGAGCGGGCTGGGCCGGCGAGGCGTCGATCCCGCACACGGGATGCTCGGAAAGCCCGAGCGCTGCGGTGTTCGACGGCCGCCTCCACGTCTTCCACCAGGGTTTCGACCGGAGCGGCGAGCTTTACATCAACCAGCACGACGGGCTCGAATGGCGCGGCGACCGACGGCTGCGCGCCCCGGCGATCGCGGCGAGCCCTGCCGCGGCAGTCTGCGACGGCGCACTGCATTGCCTCTACAAGGCGAGGGGCCGGGACGGACAGCTCTGTCATGACAGCTTCGCCGGTCGATCCTGGCACGGCAGCCGAGAGGTGCCGGGCATCGCGATCTCGGCGAGCCCCGCCGCCATCGCGGTCACCGGTGTCGCGCTCTCCGAACGTCGCGAAGCCGCGCAGGAGGCGGCACCGGCCCTTAGTCTGCAACGGCCGCTTCAGGCCGTCTTGTCGGGCCACCGGCAGAGGTCGGAGACCACGCAAGTGGCGCAGGCAGGCTTGCGGGCCGTACAGGTATAGCGGCCGTGCAGGATGATCCAGTGGTGCGCGTCACGCTTGAACTCCGCCGGCACGACCCTCTCGAGCCCGAGTTCCACCGCCAGCGGCGTCGCACCGGCCGCGAGCGGGAGCCGGTTCGACACCCGGAACACATGCGTGTCGACCGCGATGACGGGGTCGCCCCAGACCGTGTTGAGCACGACGTTCGCGGTCTTGCGTCCGACGCCGGGCAGCGTTTCGAGTACGGCACGATCGCGCGGCACCGCGCCGCCATGCTGCTCCGTCAGGATGGCGCAGAGTGCCATGACGTTCCTGGCCTTGCTGTTGTAG
Organism: uncultured Lichenihabitans sp.; assembly: GCA_964249275.1. Taxonomy (GTDB): domain Bacteria; phylum Pseudomonadota; class Alphaproteobacteria; order Rhizobiales; family Beijerinckiaceae; genus Lichenihabitans. The sequence continues at coordinate 1,665 of CAXUCF010000230.1, read as the reverse complement.
AGCCCGATGGTCCTGATGAAGCCGCGCAAGCGCTCCTCGCCGAGTGCCAGGATGGCGGCCGGCGTGCTGGCCAAGGCAAAAAGCGGCGCCGTCGCCCTGTTGACGCTGACATCGGTGGCCTGAGCCGACAGCACCACGGCAATCAGCAGCGTGAAAGCGTCGGCGTAGTCGAGTTCCGTCCGGGGCTCCGGGTTCGCGGCGCGGAGCCGCGCGAAGATCTCGTGGATGCGGCCGGCCTCGTGCCCGGGGGTGGCGTCGAGCATGGCCGCGGCGACAGGTCGCGTGCCGGCCAAGCGGCGAGGCCCTGACGTTTCCGGCTTTTCCTGCGCCATGCGGCTTCTATAATCCGAAGCGAGGCGCGATGCCATCGACCGGCATCGAGGGAGGCCGCAGCATGTCCGATGCCGATCCCGCCGACCCCGTGCTGTTCTCGGCGCGCCTGCATCCGCACCGCTCGCTGACCCAGCGGCAGGTCCGGGGACTGCTCATCGGCATCGCGGCCGTGAGCTTCTGCGCCACCCTGCCCTTCGTGATCATGGGGGCCTGGCCGGTGGCGGGCTTCATGGGACTCGACGTGCTCCTGGTCTATATGGCGTTCAAGGCGAATGTCCGCGCCGCCCGGGCCTACGAGGACGTCGAGGTCACGACCATCCAGCTCATGCTGGCCAAAGTTGATCCGCGCGGCGCCCGGGCCGAATGGCGTTTCAACCCCTCCTGGGTGCGGCTGGAACGCCAGCAGCACGCCGAATTCGGCATGCAGCGCATCCACGTCGTGGCGCGGGCCGACCGGATCGAGGTAGCGTCGTTCCTGGGACCCGACGCCAAAGGGCGCTTCGCCGACGACCTCGGCCGGGCGCTGGCCGAGGCACGGCGGGGGTATCGGTACAGTTGACCCCCCCGACTGCGGCATAACAGGTCGTCATCTTCGGAGCAGTCCGTCTGCAGCTTCCGGCGTGTCATCCGACGCTCTGAACGTCTCGATTCCGCCGGACGCGGCGAGGTTCCTTGCGAGCCCCTCCAGCCCGCCGAACTGGAAGCCGATCTGGCTCGCATAGGCGCGGCAAGCCTGCCGTTTAGCCTCCGCCTCGTCGGCCGACAGGACCACATCGAACGCCTCCAGCGCCATCATCCTGTCGCGGAACGGCTCGCGCGGACTCGCGTCGCGCACCGCGTAGGGGAAATCGCGCCACCACAGCACCGGCGCCGCCACCCCGGAGCGGTCCATCGCCCGCACCAGCTGGACGTGATCGGCGTGGCCGCCGATGGCCAGCGGGGCCAGCACGAGGGTGGGGCGGTGCTCGTCGAGCAGTGCCGCCAGCGCCGGCGCGAGGTCGTCGACGATGCGGTCGTCCTCCCGCACGCCCGCGAACAGCGCCGCCGCGCTGTCGTAGCCGCGGTGCGGCGCCTCGCGGAACGGCAGCCATAGCGGTTCCGCCCCGAGCACCCGCATGGCGGCCGCATCCTCGCCGCGGCGCAGCGCCATGTAATCGATCTCTGCGCCGAGCCCCTTGTCGCGCTGGCAGGCGAGCGCGAAGCCCTGCGGTGCCGCGACGCTGGCCGTGAACATCGTCGCCACCACGACGCGCCAGCCCGCGCCGGCGAGCCGCTTCAGCGTGCCGCCGCAGGAGAATGCGGCATCGTCGAGGTGGGGCGAGAGCGCAAGGG
>CAXUCF010000229.1:0-8094 GCA_964249275.1 uncultured Lichenihabitans sp. | reverse complement strand
TTCCAGCGCGGCTATTTCGCGACCGCGCTGGCCGATGCCACGGCGCGCCTCGCCAAGAACCCCGAGGACGGTGCCGCCATGGCGCTGATCGGGGCCATCTACGACCAGGGCCTCGCGGTGCGGGTCGACGCGGCCGAGGCCGACCGCTGGTTCAAGCTCGCGAGCCAACGCGGCAACCGCGAGGGGTCCTTCGCCTACGGGCTCGCCCTGCTGCGCGGCACGGGCGTGGCGAAGGACCACGCGGCCGCCAAGACCTACCTCGAACTGGCCGCCGCCCAGGGCCATCCCGGCGCGCTCTACAATCTCGGCGTGCTGGCCCTCGAGGCCGACGTGAAGAGCCGCGACGACACCGTCGCGGCCGCCTTCTTCCAGCGGGCCGCCGACCTCGGCGATATCGATGCCGACTATGCGCTGGCCAACCTCTACAGATCCGGCGACGGCGTGCCGCGCGACCTCCCGCGGGCCGCCGCGCTGTTCCGGGCAGCGGCCGATCAGCAGCATCCTGCCGCCCAGGTGGAATTCGCCATCATGGCGTTCAACGGTCAGGGCATGCCGAAGGACGAGGCGCTGGCGGCGCGATATTTCCAGCTCGCCGCCTACCAGGGCAACCCTGTGGCGGCCAACCGGCTGGCCAGACTCTATGCGGCGGGCCGCGGCATCGGCAAGGACGGCGTGGAAGCGGCCCGCTGGCACCTCCTGGCCCGGGCCGCCGGCGTGTCCGACCCCTGGCTCGACGGCGTGCTGGCCAGCCTGGCACCTGCCGACAAGGCCAAGGTCGCGGACCAGTTGCGCAAGACGCTGGCCAATTAGGTTCAAACCCGGTCGCGCCGGCGACGAGGGTCGGCCTCGGCATTGCGGCGAGGTGCTGATATACACCTGTCGATGAGCGACAGCCCCCCGCCCGACGACGCCGAACGCCGCCACAAGCTGAAGATGGCGCAGCGCAAGGCCGTGCAGGATGCCGAGGTCGCGTCCAAGACCATCACGGACAAGGGCCTGCTGATGGTCAACACGGGTTCCGGCAAGGGCAAGTCGACGGCGGCCTTCGGGCTCGTGCTGCGGGCGCTCGGCCACGGCTGGCCGGTCGGCGTCGTGCAGTTCATCAAGGGCGCCTGGGACACGGGCGAGCGGCGCCTGCTCGAAGGCTCCGACCTCGTCCGCTGGCACGCCATGGGCGAGGGCTTCACCTGGGAAACCCAGGACCGGGCACGTGACGTCGCGGCCGCCGAAGCCGCCTGGGCCAAGGCCCGGTCCCTCATGGCGGATCCCGCCATCCGCCTCCTGGTGCTCGACGAACTCAACATCGCGTTGCGCTACGATTATCTCGCGGTCGGCGCGGTCGTGGCGGAGCTGAAGGCCCGCCGGCCCGGACTGCACGTCGTGGTGACGGGCCGCAATGCCAAGCCCGAGATGGTGGCGGCAGCCGACCTCGTGACCGAGATGACGGCCACCAAGCACCATTTCGCGGCCGGCGTGAAGGCGCAGGCCGGCATCGAGTTCTGAACGCCCGCGCTCAACGGGCCGGCTTTTGCACCCGCAATGGCAGGGGGCCGTCGTTCTTGACCTCGTCGATTACCGCATAGGTGCGGGTCTCCCGCACACCGGGCAGGGTCAGCAGCACTTCGCCGAGGAACCGGCGGTAGGCCGCCATGTCGGCGATGCGGGCCTTGACCAAGTAATCGAAGCCGCCCGCCACCATGTGGCATTCCAGCACCTCGGGGGTCAGCCGCACCGCGCGGGCGAAGCGCTCGAAGTCGTCGGGCGTGGTCTTGTCGAGTGACACCTCGACGAAGACCAGGAGCCCCAGGCCGAGTCGGTGCGGGTCGAGCCTCGCGCCATAGCCCGTGATGACGCCGTCGCGCACGAGCCGCCGCAGCCGCTCGCCCGTGGCGGTGGCCGACAGGCCGAGCCTTTCCGCGAGGTCGGCCGTGGTGATGCGGCCATCGCTCTGCAGGACCTCCAGCATCTTGACCTCGGTGCCATCCACCGTCGCATCTACTCCAAAAGTGACCCTGCGCCGTCGAAGCAACTGCTCTTCATCCCATATAGCCGATAGAACCGCTCCTCGATACCGCTTATATGCAGCGATGGGCGGCCGAGCCGCCGACGGTCCTCAGAAACTGGCTCCGCATGTCGCTCGTTCTTCCGGCCGATGAGGCCGACCTCCGCCCGCAGCCCTTCGCGGCCTTCACGTCGTCGATCAAGCCCCAGTCGCCCCTGCGCGCCGCCATCACGGCGGCCTATCGGCGGCCCGAGCAGGATTGCGTGGCAGCCCTGCTCGACATCGCGACCCTGCCGCCCGACGCGGCCCGCGAGGCCGCCGCGACCGCCCGCAAGCTCGTCGAGGCGCTGCGCGCCAAGACGCGACGGGGCGGCGTCGAGGGGTTGATCCACGAATATGCGCTGTCGAGCCAGGAGGGTGTCGCCCTGATGTGCCTCGCGGAGGCGCTGCTGCGCATCCCGGACAATGCCACGCGGGATGCCCTGATCCGCGACAAGATCGCCCACGGCGACTGGCGCGCCCATGTCGGCCGCAGCCCGTCGCTGTTCGTCAATGCCGCGACCTGGGGCCTCGTCGTCACAGGGCGCCTCACCACGACCACCAGCGAATCGAGCCTGTCGAGCGCGTTGACGCGGCTCATCGGGCGCGGCGGCGAGCCGCTCATCCGCCGCGGCACCGACCTCGCCATGCGGATGATGGGCGAGCAGTTCGTCACCGGCCAGACCATTGCGGAAGCGCTGGCGAACAGCCGCAGGCTCGAGGCGCGGGGGTTCCGCTACTCCTACGACATGCTGGGCGAGGCCGCCACCACGGCCGAAGACGCGGCCCGCTACTTCGCCGATTACGAGACCGCGATCCACGCCATCGGCAAGGCGTCCGATCGGCGCGGCATCTACGACGGCCCCGGCATCTCGATCAAGCTGTCGGCGCTCCACCCGCGCTACAGCCGCGCCAAGCTGGACCGCGTGACGGGCGAGCTGCTGCCGCGCCTCAGGGCCTTGGCGGCGTTGGCCCGCTTCTACGACATCGGGCTCAACATCGACGCCGAGGAAGCGGATCGCCTGGAGATCTCGCTCGACCTCCTCGAAGCGTTGAGCCTCGACCCCGAGCTTGCGGGCTGGAACGGCATCGGCTTCGTCATCCAGGCCTATGGCAAGCGATGCCCCTTCGTGATCGACTGGATCGTCGACCTCGCCCGCCGCGCGGGGCGGCGCATCATGGTCAGGCTCGTCAAGGGCGCCTATTGGGACTCGGAGATCAAGCGCGCCCAGGTCGACGGGCTCGACGGCTTCCCGGTCTTCACCCGCAAGCTCCACACCGACGTGTCCTACCTGGCCTGCGCCAGGGCGCTGCTCGCGGCCCCCGACGCGGTGTTCCCGCAATTCGCAACCCACAACGCCCAGACGGTGGGCGCCATCGCCAGCATGGCGGGCCCGGATTTCCACCCCGGCCAGTATGAGTTCCAGTGCCTGCACGGCATGGGCGAGCCGCTCTACGACGAGGTGGTGGGTCCGGCCAAGGTCGACCGGCCCTGCCGGATCTACGCGCCGGTCGGCACCCATGAGACGCTGCTGGCCTATCTGGTGCGGCGGCTGCTCGAAAACGGCGCCAACTCGTCCTTCGTCAACCGCATCGCCGACGAGAAAGTCCCGGTCGCCGACCTCGTCGGCGATCCCGTGGCGGCCGTGCGGGCCATGAGCCCGGTCGGCGTGCCGCACCCTTGCATCGCGGCGCCGCGCGCGCTCTTCCCCGACCGGGTCAATTCCCGCGGCCTCGACCTGTCGGACGAGGGGCGGCTCGCCGAACTGGCCCGGGCCTTGGGCGAGAGCGCGGGCCGCCGCTGGACCGCTGGAGCGGCGGGCGTGGCCGACGACGATGGCGGCTTCGAGCCCGTCCGCAACCCCGCCGATCACCGCGACGGCGTGGGGTCCGTCCGCGGCGCGGGGCCGGCCGAGATCGAAGCCGCGCTCGCGGCCGCCGCGGCCGCCGCCCTGGGCTGGGCCGCGACGGCGCCCGAGGCGCGTGCCTTGTGCCTCGCCCGTGCGGCCGACGCGATGGAGCGGAACATGCTTGTGCTGATCGGGCTCATCGTGCGCGAAGCCGGCAAGTCCTACGCCAATGCAGTCGGCGAAGCGCGCGAGGCCGTCGACTTCCTGCGCTATTACGGCGCCGAAGTGGTGCGCACTTTCGGGGCCGAGCGCCATGCGGCGCTGGGGCCGGTGGCGTGCATCAGCCCGTGGAACTTCCCCCTGGCCATCTTCACGGGGCAGGTGGCGGCGGCGCTGGCGGCCGGCAATCCGGTGCTGGCCAAGCCCGCCGAGGAGACCCCGCTGATTGCCGCCGAAGCGGTGCGGATCCTGCATGCGGCCGGCGTCCCGGCCGACGTGCTCCAGCTCGTGCCGGGCGAAGGCGCGGTCGGGGCCGCACTGGTGGCGGACGGGCGCGTGCGGGGCGTGATGTTCACGGGGTCGACTGCGGTGGCGCGGCTGATCCAGCGGCAGCTTGCCGGGCGCCTCGCGCCCGACGGCCGGCCGATCCCGCTCGTCGCCGAGACAGGCGGGCAGAACGCGCTGGTGGTGGATTCGTCGGCCCTGGCCGAGCAGGTGGTGGGCGACGTCATCGCTTCGGCCTTCGACTCGGCCGGCCAGCGCTGCTCGGCGCTGCGCATCCTGTGCCTGCAGGAGGAGGTGGCGGACCGCATCCTCCACATGCTCAAGGGGGCGCTGCACGAACTCGAGATCGGCGATCCGCAAGCGCTTTCGGTCGACGTCGGGCCCGTCATCACGGCCGAGGCGCGCGACGGCATCCTCGACTACATCGAGACCATGCGGGCGCGCGGCCATGCCGTCGAGGCGCTTCCATTGCCGTCGACGACGCGGCACGGCACCTTCGTGGCCCCGACCCTCATCGAGGTCGGACGCGTGGCCGACGTCGAGCGCGAGGTCTTCGGCCCGGTGCTGCACGTGGTGCGCTACCGGCGGCAGGATCTCGACCGGCTGATCGTCGACATCAACGCTACCGGCTACGGCCTGACGTTCGGCCTGCATACCCGCATCGACGAGACCATCGCCCGCGTGGTCGGGGCGATCGAGGCCGGCAACGTCTATGTCAATCGCAACGTCATCGGGGCCGTGGTGGGCGTGCAGCCCTTCGGGGGTTCGGGCTTGTCGGGCACCGGTCCCAAGGCCGGCGGCCCGCTCTATCTCGGACGTCTTCTCGACATCCCCCCCCAGACGGCGCTGCGCGGCCTCGAAGGGGCCGGGCCGGCCCTGGCGGTCGCGCGCGCCTATGCGGACTGGCTCGGCGCGCGAGGCCACGCCGCGGAGGCCGAGCGTTGCATCGGCTATCTGTCACGCTCGGCGCTCGGTGCCCGGGTCGAGCTGCCCGGGCCGGTCGGCGAGCGCAACACCTATGGGCTGCGCTCGCGCGGCCGCATCGCGGCGCTGTCCGGAACGGTCTCGGGGCTGCTGATCCAGGTCGGCGCCATCCTGGCGACCGGCAATGTCGCGGTGGTGGAGCGCGGCGGGGCGTCGGCGACGCTCGACGGGCTGCCGGCCGAGGTGGCGGCCCGCATCGTGCCGGTCGACGCGTGGCAGCAGGCCGAGGACCTGCGCGGCGTGCTGTTCGAGGGCGAGCCGGACGCCCTGCTCGATATCGCCCGCCAGATCGCCGAGCGCGACGGGCCCATCCTGCCATTGGAGGCGGCGCGCTCGGCCGAGCGCGACGATTACCAACTGACGCGCCTGCTCGAGGAATGCTCGGTCTCGACCAACACGGCCGCGGCCGGCGGCAACGCCAGCCTCATGTCGATCGGCTGACCGCGACCGGCAAGGGCCTCTCGCTTTTGCGCGCCTGTTGGCTTGGACCCCGTAACGTGCGGTGTCATCCCAATTTGTAACATGTAACTTGCCAACTGACAGTGCCAGTGCTAATCTGGATCATTATTCAACGATTAAATTGCAAGGGACCAAATGATTCAGACCTTTCTGGACAAGGGTTTAGCCGAACTTTTCGAGAGCGGAGAGACTTCTAAGATTAACAAGATCTATCACCTTAGGCTTCTTGAGCGCCTCGCGGCTTTGGACGCGGCTTCGGCAGTCAGCGACATGAATGTGCCAGGATGGCAGTTCCATGCGCTCAGCAGCTTCAAGCCCCCGCGATACTCGGTCCACGTAAATGGACCACGTTGCCTAACATTCGAATTCGACATGGGACACGCCTACCGTGTGGACTTCGTCCAGTATCATTGAGCCATGATAGCTCATGTTTTGCCTTGGCCAGTTGTGAGGTTCCTCTATGAACGACATCAGTGCTCGCCGTCCCAACAGGGCACCTATTCATCCAGGGGTGATTCTGCGGGAGAGCATCATGCCGAGCACTGGCTTATCAGTGACGGCCACCGCCGAAGCGCTCCGCATCACCCGGCAGCAGTTGCATCGCGTGCTGTCCGAAGACTCCGGGATCTCGCCTGAGATGGCGCTTCGGCTCGGCAAGTTCTGCGGTAATGGGCCTGAGCTTTGGCTCCGCATGCAGGAGGCTTATGACCTGTGGCACGCGCGCCGGAAGATCGGTGCGGAGCTCGACAAGATCGAGGTGGTTGAGGCCATCCACGAACTGCCTAATCTGGATGTTAAGCAGGCGGAGATCGGCGCGACACACGCTCACTCCCGTTAGCGATTGCTCCTGACCAGATCAGCATGGTGCCCTTAACGGCTGGGCAGATGAGCGAGTCATCGCTCCATGACGGGTGTCCTCTATTCGGAGATCATCCGTGTTGCGCGAGCCACTGCCGGAACGAAAGGGCGGCGCGGCGGTGCCTATCAATGAGGCTGGAGCATCATGGACCCACAGATCGTGACGACCCCGTCCGGCGAGCGCCTCGTGGTCATTCCCGAGGCCGATTACCAGACGCTTGTGGCTGCCGCCGAGGACGCCCGCGATGCAGTGACCGTGGAGGCCTTCCGCCTGAAGTTGGCGACAGGCGACGAGGAACCAGTCCCTGCTGCGATCGTCGATCGCATCCTCGACGGCGAAAGCCGTATTCGTGTCTGGCGGGATCATCGCGGGCTGACATCGTCTGCCCTGGCCGAGAAGGCGGGGATCGCGCAGGCTTTCCTGTCGCAGATCGAGACAGGGAAGCGGGACGGCACGATCGACACCCTGCGCAGGATCGCAGCCGCGCTCGGCGTGTCGCTCGACGACCTCGCCGGATAGGACCGCTATATCAATTCCGCTTGGAACGGCGGTGCCTCTTGACCTCCGCTCGGCCGGCTGCTGTGCAGGGCCATGACCCATTTGATCCGCCCCGCCACGCCGGACGACGTGGCGCTGATCCACGCGCTCATCCGTGAACTGGCCGATTACGAGCGCCTGGCCCACGCGGTCCGGTCGACGCCGGAGATGATCGGTGCGGCGCTGTTCGGGCCGGCGCCCCGGGTCTTCTGCGAGATCGCGGAAGCGGCCGAGGGTCCGGCCGGGCTGGCGCTGTGGTTCTACGATTTCTCGACCTTCGAGGGGCGGCACGGCATCTATCTCGAAGACCTCTACGTTCGACCGGCCGCGCGTGGGCAGGGGCTCGGCAAGGCCCTGCTGCAGCGGCTTGCGCGGCGCTGCCGCGACGAGGGCCTCACGCGCCTGCAATGGAGCGTGCTCGACTGGAACGCGCCGGCGATCGCCTTCTATCGCGCGCTCGGCGCCGAGATGCTGGACGAATGGACCGGCTGCAGGGTCAGTGGCGATGCGCTGGCGCGGCTGGCGGCCCCGGACGGCGCTTCCTCGTGACACGCCCCGTCACGCTGATCGCGGCCGTGGCCCGCAACGGCGCTATCGGGATCCGCAACGGCCTGCCCTGGCGCCTGCCGAGCGACCTCAAACGTTTCAGGGCCCTGACGACGGGCAAGCCGCTCGTCATGGGACGCAAGACCTTCGAGGGGCTCGGCCGTCCCCTGGTGGGGCGGCATCTCGTCGTGGTGACACGCGATCCCGCCATCATGCTGCCCGACGGCGTCGTGGGGGCCGCGTCTTTGGACGAGGCGCTCGTGCGCGCCGAGGCTCTTGCCGCGCTGCACGGCGCCGACGAGGTCATGGTCGGG
>CAXUCF010000228.1:0-8102 GCA_964249275.1 uncultured Lichenihabitans sp. | reverse complement strand
TTCCCCAAAGGAATCCCCCAGGCTTCAATTCGCCGAAATTCGTCCACACGGCCTAACATCCGGATAACGGTCGACGCGACGACATTCGCTCCAGCTTCCTCGGAGGCGGCGCACCAAATGGAGGCCCATCTCCCTTGGTCCGGGGCAGACTGCCCCCTGTAGGTCGGCCCGAGCCCGAGAGAGTCCCGCCGGTCAGCCATGTTTCCTCCACATGGATCCACCAAGGAAACGCTCGAACGCCTCTGCGGGGCTGATCCGCGTTCGCCTGACTGCGGTCAGCGTCGGAATGGTGCTCGGAAATCCAGGTCGGCGCAGGTCCGCAGCAGAGATATGCCGGGTTTGACAAGGGGATCTGCCCGATGCGGCGGTGGATGAGCGTGATCGGGATCGTCGTCGTGCTTGGGCTGGCGGCCTGGGCATGGCCTTTGGCGGGTGCCGTCCAATTGGCGCGGGCCGCCCAGGCGGGCGATACCGCCGGGGTGTTCGACAGGGTCGATGTCGACGCTCTGCGGCGTTCGCTGGCCCGTCAGATCGCGGCGGCCTATCTCGACGTATCGGGCAAGGGCAAGAAGCTCGGCACCTTCGGCCGCAGCGTGGCAGGTGCCGCCGTCACCACGGTGGCCGATCCCTACGTGGCCGAATTGCTCACGCCCGAGAACATCACGGCGCTGCTGTCGCAGGGCAGGATCAACACGGTCAAGCTCGGCGCCCAGACCGTGGCGGTGAAGGGCGAACTCCCGAACTTCCCCAAGCTGGTCAACGGCGACCTTTGGTCCGTCGTGACCGGGTCCTATTTCGACCAGCTCAACGATTTCCTCATCCCGGTCGAAGGCGACCATGGGCCGAACGGACAGTATGGCGTTCACATGCGGCGCAGCGGCCTGACCTGGAAGCTCGGCGGTCTCGACCTGCCGGCATCGTTGGTGGACGACATGGCCCGGTCTCTCCTCGCGGGCGACAAGACGGCGTTGCCTTGATCGGCTGATCCAGCCCCCTCGGGGGCGGTCCGGACGCCGCACGGGGCCGCCCCTCTGGTCGGCTCCGCGCAAGCCGGTCAGACCGGCACGCGCACGCTGGCCCGCAACCCCCCGAGGGGACTTCGACCGAGCTGGATGTCGCCACCATGCGATCGGGCGATGTCGCGAGCGATCGCAAGGCCGAGGCCGGTGCCGCCCTGGTCCTGGTTGCGGGCCGCGTCGAGCCGGTAGAAAGGGCGAAACACGTCGTCGCGCTTGTCTTCGGGGATGCCCGGCCCGTCGTCGTCGACATGGATCGTGATGAAGCGTTCGTCGCGCCGGGCCAGCAGTTCGATCCGCTCTCCGTAACGCTGCGCGTTGCTGATCAGGTTGAAAAGGCAGCGCTTGAAGGCGTCGGGCCGCACGATCACGCTGGTCTCGCCCGATACCTCGATCATCGTCGTGTGACCTTGCCGCTCGGCGTCGGATTTCAATTCTTCCAGCAGCGCGCCCATGTCGGTCATCACCGAGGCCTCGCCGCCGTCGCCGCGCGCAAAGGCGAGATAGGCTTCGAGCATGCGGCCCATCTCGTCGATGTCGCGGTGCATGGCTTCGCTGTCGGGGCCGTCGTCGATCAGTTCCAGCGAGAGCTTGAAGCGCGTGAGGATGGTGCGGAGATCGTGGCTGACGCCGTTGAGCATGGTCGTGCGCTGCTCCACGGCGCGCTCGATACGTCGGCGCATTTCAAGGAAGGCATAACCCGCGCGCCGCACTTCCAGGGCGCCGTTGGGCCGGTACTCCAGAAAACGGCCCTTGCCGAGGTTCTCGGCCGCGGCCGCCAGCCGCAGCACGGGGCGGATCTGATTGCGCAAAAACGCCATGGCGATCACGATCAGCACCGCTGACGTCCCGACCATCCATAAGAGGAAGATGTATGAGTTCGACGCATAGGCGGCCGAGCGCCGGGCAATGACTCGCAGCACGGCGGTGTCGAGTTGGATCCTGATTTCGACGAAGTTGGAGCGCCCGATCGTGTCGATCCAGAACGGCAGCGCGATCTGCTTGCGGATCTCGCTCGACAGCGAGCGATCGAGCAGCTGGAGAAACGGCTTCGGCAGGGCCGGCGGAAGCGGCTGCGGGGGCAGGAAGTCCACATCGAGCCCGAGCCTGTTCGAGGCGATGCGCACCAGTGCGTCCGTGCTCCCGCCGTTCGGCAAGCTTCGATAGAGGTCGATCATGGCGGCAACGTCCTGCACCAGCGCCTGGCTCAGCCGGAACGTCACAGACTGCCAGTGGCGCTCCATGAAGAAATAGGCGATGACGCATTGCAGCAGGACCATCGGAATGATCAGGATCAGCAGGGCGCGCGAATAGAGCCTTTTCGGCAGCGCGTCCGCGATCATCCGGGTGGTGCGGAACCACCAGCCGCGCGGCTTCGGACGGGTGGAGGGTGGTGGCGCAGCCTCGCCGCGTGAAATCTCGGCCGGACGTGGCGCATCCGCCCCGGCCGCGGCTGTTCCGGCAGGATCGTCGCGCGCGAAGCGGGACGGGCTCAGGTCACGGATCGAGAAGGAGGCGATAGCCGAGCCCTCGTACGGTTTGGAGATAGGCCGGGTTGGCCGGATCGGCCTCGATCTTGCGCCTCAGCCGATTCACCTGGACGTCGACCGTCCGCTCATTGCCGGCTCCGCCGCTCTCGGCCAGTTCCTCGCGCGTCACGGTGGCGCCCGCCGCCGCGCCGAGGAGTTGCAGCATCTCGCGTTCGCGGTCGCTCAGTCTGATCGGCTCGTCGTCGCGGCGCAACTCGCCCCGCTCGCCGTGGAAGCTGAAAGGGCCGAAGCGGAGAATGGCGTCGGACTTCGACGGGCGCGGTGCCGCGCGGCGAAGGATCGATGCGACCCTGAGCAGGAGTTCCCGCGGCTCGTAGGGTTTGGCCAAGTAGTCGTCGGCCCCGGCCTCCAGGCCCCGGACCCGGTCGTCGGTCTCGGTCAGCGCCGTCAGCATCAGGATGGGCACCTCCGACGTCCTGCGGATGTCGGTGGCGAAGTCGAGCCCCGTCTCGCCCGGCATCATCACGTCGAGCACCAGGAGGTCGAACGCGAAGCTGCGCAGATGTGTCCGGGCCTCGTCGGCCGTTCCGGCCAGGGTGACGCGATAGCCGTGCTTTTGCAGGATGCGCGACAGCAACTCGCGGATCCGCCGGTCGTCGTCGACGAGCAGCAGGTGGGCCGCGTCGTCGGCGGGCGGCAGAGGCCGCGCGGCCCGTGGTGCTGGATCGCGCGCCATGAGAGCCCGCACGGCCGTCACGCCGCGTGCTCCCGACGCTGCTCGCCCAACGGCGTCGGGACTCGCTCCGACCGAGGCTCGCACCCTGCCGGCTGGTCGCCGTCCGGCCGGTACCCTCCGGAGATCAACGCCACCACCCGGGGACGCTCTTCGAGGTCGATCATGGCGAGCAGGAAGTCACCCGCGTGGCGGCGCGCCTCGGGCGGCAGGACCTCGAGCGCGAGGCGGAAACGTTCGGACTGCAGGTGAGCGAGTTCGAGCGCCAGTCTGCAGCCTTCGGGCGTGACCTGAAGGAGCCGCCGCCGCCGATCGCTGGTGCTGGCCCGCACCGCGATAAGGCGCTTGTCGGTGAGGTCTTTCATGACGCGGTTGAGGCTCTGCTTCGTGATCTTCAGGATGTCGAGCAGCGCGTTCACGGTCAGGTCCGGATGCCGATGCACGAAATGCAGGACGCGATGGTGGGCCCGGCCGAAGCTGAGATCCGCGAGCAGGCGGTCGGCGTCGCCGACGAAATCCCGATAGGCGAAGAACAACAGTTCGATCAGATCGAACATGGGCGGAGTCTCCGGCCCATCGACCGGCGTGGCACGACGGCCCGAGTTCGCGGCTCCCGCGCCTGCCGCTTCAACGTCCGTTCTGGTCGCGGGCAGGGCCAAAGGCTCATCCTCACTGCGCGGGAAATACGTCAGCATCGTTGACACATCTCAGGCCGCTCGCTTACCGTCAACCGTCCGATGCCGCCTCCCGCTCGGCTGGCTGGCGTCTCGGGCGACGGCGGGTCTCCGCCCGAAACGGTGCCCGCGTCGGCGGTATTCCGGCCGTATCATGACGAGGCCGGGCGCCGTTGCGGCCGAATAGTGGAACGGGAGCCTGACCATGTCCATCCTGCCTTTCGACCAGCGCGACGGAACGATCTGGATGGATGGGGCCATGGTGCCGTGGCAGGATGCCAAGTTGCACGTCCTGAGCCACGGGCTCCATTACGGTTCCGCGGTCTTTGAAGGCGAACGCGCCTATGGTGGGGTGATCTTCAAGTCCGCCGAGCATGCGCGGCGTTTCAAGACCTCGGCCGAGCTGCTCGATTTCGAGATCCCGTTTTCCGTGGAAGAGTTGCTCGCCGCCAAGGAGGCCGTGGTGGCGGCCAACGGGATCAAGGACGTCTACGTCCGTCCGGTGGCGTGGCGCGGCAGCGAGATGATGGCGGTCGCGGCACAGTCGGCCAAGATCCATGTCGCCATTGCGGCCTGGGAGTGGCCCAGCATGTTCGACATCGAGCAGAAGATGAAGGGCATCCGGCTCGACATGGCCGACTACCGTCGGCCCGACCCGCGGACGGCACCCTGCCATTCGAAAGCAGCCGGCCTTTACATGATCTGCACGATCTCGAAGCACCGGGCCGAGCGCCGTGGGTACGCCGACGCGCTCATGCTCGACTGGGAGGGCCGCGTGGCCGAATGCACGGGCGCCAACGTGTTCTTCACGGGCAATGGCGCCCTGCACACGCCCGTCGCCGACTGCTTTCTCGACGGCATCACGCGCCGCACCGTGATCGATCTCGCGCGCGGACGCGGCATCGAGGTGCACGAGCGGCGGATCATGCCGGAGGAGCTCGACGGCTTCAACGAATGCTTCATTTGCGGCACCGGTGCCGAGGTGACGCCGGTGTCCGAGATCGGGCCCCACAGATTCCAGCCCGGCAACCTCAGCCGGGCCATCCTTGAGGATTACGCCGCGGCCGTTCGGAGGTGAGCCGGACGCCGCGGCGTGCTCCGGGCGGCGCGCCGATCCGGGCGCCCGGCGCGGTCAATCCGGGCCTCGATCCGCGCGGTCAATCCGGGCCTCGATCGGCGCCGTCCATGCGGAACCGGTCGGCCGGGTAGGTGCCGAGAATCCTGAACTCGCGCGAGAAGAACTGGAGTTCGTCGAAGGCCCGCCCCAGCCTGGGGTCGTCCGGATGGCCGTCGACATCGGCCAGGAACTGGGTCGCGGTGAACTCGCCCTCGACCATGTAGCTTTCGAGCTTGGTCATGTTGACCGAGTTCGTGGCGAAGCCGCCCAGTGCCTTGTAGAGGGCGGCCGGCAGGTTCCTGACCCTGAACACGAAGGTGGTAACCACCGGTCCGCGGCCGGAGGACGCGACCTCGGGCGTGCGCGACAGCACCACGAAGCGCGTCGTGTTGTGGCTTTCGTCCTCGACGTCCTCGGCCAGGATGTCGAGCCCGTAGATCGTGGCAGCGAGCCGCGGCGCCAGCGCGGCACGGCTCCTGTCGGCCCATGCCGCCACCTCGCGCGCCGAGCCCGCCGTGTCGCCCGCCACATGGGCCTTGAGGCCCAACTGCCGGATGATCTTGCGGCACTGGCCGAGGGCATGGACGTGGCTGTGCACGCTGCGAAGCTCGTCGATGGCCGTCCCCTTGACGCCCATCAGCTGAAAGTGGATCGGCAGGAAATATTCGCCGACGATGTGCAGTCCGGCCCCCGGCATCAGCGCGTGGATGTCGGCGACGCGCCCCGCGATCGAGTTCTCGATCGGGATCATGCCCAAGGTGGCGCGCCCTTCGGAGATGGCCGCGAAGGCATCCTCGAAGGTCGCGCAGGGAAGGGGCTCCCAATCGGGATATCGATCCTGGCAGGCGATGTGCGAGTTGGCGCCTGCCTCGCCTTGGTACGCGATGGTCCGGTTCATGATGTCCTCGGGGCTCCCGCGGTAGCGACCGCTTCACCTTAGGGGTCTTTGTCGGAGGTGGAGGTCGGTACGATCGAAATGGGCGAAGGACATCCGAACCATCGCCTTGGGTGCGGATGTCGGCTTTGCTCAAGAGCCACCCGGGCTTGTGATGCCCCTTCCGAGCTGATCCTTCGGAAGCGGGATCGCGTCCGCAGAAGCCTTCAGCAGGGCGCGGCGGGCCCGTTCGAGTTCGTGCGGGGTGTCGACGCCGAGCGGTACCGTGTCGACCACTTCGACGTCGATGCGCCATCCGGCCTCGAGAGCGCGCAACTGTTCGAGCCGCTCCCGCCGTTCGAGGGGCGATGGGGGCAGGGCCACGAAGCGCCGCAGCGCTGCGCGGCGAAAGGCGTAGAGCCCGATATGATGGTGGAGCGTACCCTCGCCCCAGGGCGCGGTCGCGCGGGTGAAGTAGAGGGCGCGCAGCCGGCCGGTTGCGACCTCGGTGCCCACCACCTTGACGATGTTGGGATCGGCCCGCTCGGCGTCCCTGACGATGACGGCCGCGAGCGTCCCGACCGCGACGGCCGGCTCCTGGAGCGGCGCGAGCGCGCCCCGCACGGCGTGCGGCGCAACGGTCGGCAGGTCGCCCTGCAGATTGACGACCACGTCGTGCCGAGCATCGGGATCGACAGCCTCGACAGCCTCGTGGATCCGGTCGGTGCCGGCCGGGTGGTCGGCACGCGTCATCACGGCGCGTCCGCCGGCAGCTTCCACGGCCGCCATGATGCGTCGATCGTCGGTTGCCACCAGCACCGGCCCGATGTCGGCCTCGCGGGCCCGGAGCCAAACCTGCACGATCATCGGGACCCCGCCGATATCGGCCAGCGGCTTGTCCGGCAGGCGCGTCGAGGCCATGCGGGCGGGGATCAGCACGATCGGGTTCATGGTCGGGCGGTCTCGGCGGCGGCGGTCGTGCGCCCTCGCGCGGGTGGGGCAAAAAGCTGCGCGGGGCCGCGCTTATACGTGTTGCCAAGCCGAGGTCAAAGTGCGTATTGGGCTCCGGCCGGGGGGCGGCGACGCGCCTGTGCCCTTCCGCTTCACCGCACGGAGCCGCCGCGTCCATGGATTCATTCGAGGTCAACAAGATCGCCGGCGGCGTGCTCGGCACCCTCTTGGTGACGATGGGTCTGGGGATCGCGGCCGAAGCCCTCTATGCGCCGGCGGCGCCTCGCAAGCCCGGCTACGAACTTCCGATGGCGGCCGCCGAGACCGGCGGCAGCGCCGGCGATGCCGCGACCGCTGCGCCCGCGGCACCGTTGCCCGTGCTGATGGCCAAGGCCAGCGTCGACAAGGGTGCCGGCCTCGCCAAGGCCTGCGGGGCCTGCCATAATTTCGAGAAGGGGGCGGGCGCCAAGGTCGGGCCGCCGCTGTGGGGCGTGGTCGACCGTCCGGTCGCCACCGTGGCCGGGTTCAGCTATTCCGATGCCCTCAAGGGCAAGGGCGGCGAGTGGTCCTACGACAAGATCAACGCCTTTATCACATCGCCCAAAGGCTATGCGCCCGGCACCAAGATGACCTATGCGGGCGAGAGCGACCCCCAGAAGCGCGCCGACATCATCGACTACCTCCATACGCTGGCCGACAACCCCGTCCCGTTGCCCGCCGCCACCGATGCCGCGCCGCCTGCGGCCGAGCCCGCCAAGAAGGGCTGACGGCTCTCCCGCAGTCCGCGATGCAGCGGCTGTCCGAAGCTTCGTCCGCAGCCTTCCGCACCGGTATCGGCGGCCCGATGTCCCTCGAGCTGGCCCGCAGTCCGGATCGCCACGGCCTCGCGGCCGAAACACCCCGCCCGAGCCAGCGTTGGCGGGGTGGTGGTCGCCGCCCCGGCAGGTCCAGCGATCCACCGGCAGGGCACCTCCCGGCGCTCGCCAGTTCGGTCGAGGTTCAAGGCATGGCGCGTATCGTCCCGTCGCTCGACACCGCACCGCGCGACAGCCTGCGTTACCTGCTGGCCGTCGCCATCGTGGTCACGGCGCTCTACGTCGGCGCCGAGATCTTCGTGCCGATCGCGCTAGCCATCCTGCTGAGTTTCGTTCTGGCCCCGGGGGTGCGCCTCCTGCACCGCTGCCACCTGGGGCGGGTGCTGCCGGTGCTGTTGATGACGAGCCTGGCCTTCCTGGTCATCCTGGGTC
>CAXUCF010000227.1:0-8125 GCA_964249275.1 uncultured Lichenihabitans sp. | reverse complement strand
TCAGGCGGCCGCCCGTGACCGTGACGATGACGCTGCCGACTTCGACGCCAGCCATGCGTTCGGCAGCATCGACCGCGAGGCGGATCGCATTCTCGGCCTCGTCCATGTCGACCACGGCGCCGCCCTTGATGCCGCGCGAACGTTGGTGGCCGATGCCCAGGATGCGGCAGCGATGGGTGCGCCCGGGCAGCGTATCCGAGGCTTCGCTCGGGTTCAGCTTGGCGATGAGGCAGGCGATCTTCGAGGTGCCGATGTCGAGCACGCAGAGCAGGGCACTGCGCCGGACCGACAGCGGACGCATGCGCCGGGGCATCAAGCGGTTGCTCATGCCGGGTTCGCCTTCGCTTTGGGGCGCTTGGCCAACGACTCGGCGCGTTGTGCCGCGGCATCCTCGGTGAGCCGCGCCGTAACACGGCCCGGGATGCGGAGGTCGATCGAGACGACGTCCTTCTCCAGGATACGAGACTGCCGCTCGATGTCGGCGAGGCGTTTCAGGGTGCCGATGGCGTCGAGTTCGGGAAGTTCGACTTCGACGCCGTTGTCCATGTGAAGCGTCCAGCGGCGCTGGCCCACCAGCACCCCCGCCCTGACCTTGTCGCGCAACTCGCCGGCCGCCGCGAGCAGACCCTGGAACTCGCCCAGGCGTTCGTTGGCGCCGTCCCCGACCACGAAGGGCAGGCCGTTGAAGCGGTTGTCACGGACCTTGTCGATCGGCACGCCGTCGGCCGCGATCAGCGACAGCTGCCCATCCTTCTGCCAAAGCGCCACTGCATCCCGCTCCTGCACGTTGATGTGCAGGTCGCTCGGGAACAGCTTGCGGACACTCACGTCCTGCACGAGCGGGTTGGCCTTCAGCCTGTCGCGCAACGCCGTGGCGTCGAGCATCAGCAGAGAGTTGCGCGGCCCGATCCCGCCATCGCGCAGGATCTCGGCCGTGGTCAGCGCTTTCAGCCCCGAGATGGTCACGGCCTTGATCTGGAAGCCAAGGGCCTTGAAGACGATGTCGGTGGGAGCGCCGTTGGCGGCCACGAAACTCTCGTATTCACCGCCGCGATAAGCGCCGTAAAGGCCGGTGCCGGCCAGCAGCGTCAAGGCCATGATGGCGCCGAGTCCCGGGACGGGAAGGTGGCGGGCTTCCGCGGGGGGGCAGGACCGACGGCGCGGGCGGTTGACCTGCGCGGCGGGCTTCGGGGTTCCGGCCAGAAGCGCGAAAGGGCCGGCGAAGCGGGGTCGCGCGTCCGGGAAGAAGCTCGTACCGGCCTCTCCTAACGATCGCAGGAGGCGTCCTCCACCATCCATCGAACAAGCCCGCCAAACGAGTACCCGGCATGCGCCGCCATCTCGGGAACCAACGACGTCTCGGTCATGCCGGGCTGCGTGTTCACTTCCAGGACGACGAGGTCCCCGGTTCCTTCCGGTCGATCGTCGTAACGGAAATCTGAACGGCTCACCCCACGGCAGCCGAGCGCCGTGTGGGCCCTCAGCGCCAACTGTTGGACATTTTGGTAAATATTTTCTTTAAGATTTGCCGGAAGGACATGAATCGAGCCGCCGGGCGCGTATTTCGCATCGTAGTCATAGAAGCCGCCGGCCGACGCCAGGATGTCGGTCACCGCGGTGGCCTTGCCGTCGATAACCGCGCAGGTCAGCTCCCGTCCGGCCACGAATGTCTCGGCCAGCAAGGTGTCGCCATAGGCCCAGTCCTCGCGGCCGACCTCCTGGGGCGGATGCATGCGATCCTCCTGGACGATGATCACACCCACCGAGGATCCCTCGTTGACGGGCTTCAGGACGTAGGGCGGCTGCAGGGCATGGCGGTTCGCCGCCTCGTGCCGGTCGATCGTGACGCTGTGAGCCACCGGCACGCCGGCCGCCGCCAGGACGAGCTTGGCCTTGTCCTTCTGCATGGCGAGGGCGGAGGCCAGCACGCCAGAATGGGTATAGGGGATCCGCAGGATCTCGAGAATGCCCTGAATGGTGCCGTCCTCGCCGACCCGGCCGTGCAAGGCATTCAGCGCGACGTCGGGCCTCAGCCGGGTGAGGACGTCGGCGATGTTGCGCCCGACATCGACGCGCGCGACCTCGAACCCCTCGCCTTCGAGCGCTCTGGCGCAGGCCTCCCCGGACCGCAGCGAGACCTCGCGTTCGGCGGACCAGCCGCCCATCAGTACCGCAACGTGCCTGGTCATGGGTTGTCGTCCGGGTTGGGAAGCTGGAAGGGCGATCTCCGGGCGCAGGCCAGCGGACCCTGCCAACGGCAGGGCAGCTTCAAAGTAGAGCCGTTAAGGTTTCCCGAGTCCTAATGGATTGCCGAAAGAGGCGAGCGGGCCGGAGCGGGGCACGAAACATGGAGCCGGATCAGGGTGTCTGCCCCACGCGCTTGATCTCCCATTCCAAGTTCACACCGCTGCACGCCATCACGCGGCGACGCACCTCTTCGCCCAAAGTTTCAATGTCATGCGCCGTGGCCTTGCCGCGGTTGATGAGGAAATTGCAATGCTTGTCCGACATCTGGGCGTCGCCGACCGCGAGGCCCCGGCAGCCCGCGGCGTCGATCAATTGCCAGGCTTTGCCGTCGGGCGGGTTCTTGAAGGTCGAGCCGCCGGTCCGCTCGCGGATCGGCTGCGAGGCCTCGCGCGCCGCCGTGATGCGGTCCATTTCGTCGAGGATCGCGGCCGGGTCGCCGGGCCGTCCCTGGAACCGGGCCTCGGTGAAGATCACCGAGGCGGGCGCTGAACAATGGCGGTAATGAAAGGCCATGCCGGCGTTCGAGAAGGTCCGGACGGTTCCGTCGCGGTCGACCCCGCGTGCCTCGATCAGCACGTCCCTGGTTTCCCCGCCATGCGCGCCGGCGTTCATGCGAAGGGCACCCCCGATGGAGCCCGGGATGCCGCGGAGGAAGGCCAGGCCGTCGACCGCCGCATCAGCCGCGGCACGCGCCACCTTAACGTCCGGCACGGCCGCGCCGGCCCGGACCGTATGATCGGGCTCGACCGCCACGGCACCGAAGCCGCGGCCGAGCTTGATCACCACACCCGCGACGCCGCCGTCCCGCACGATGATGTTGGACCCGAGTCCGAGCGGCATCACCGGCACTTCGCCCGGAATGCGCGCCATCGCATAGGCGAGATCGTCCTCGTCGGCCGGCACCATCAACACATCGGCGGGCCCGCCGACGCGAAACCAGGTGAACGGCGCGAGCGCCTCTCCGGGTGTCAGCCGGCCACGGAAGTCCGGGAGGCGCGGGCGGAGGTCGTCGACGAGCGTCGATGACATCACCCTGCGTCTCCGGACACCTGCGCCGAGACTGTGGGTGGCGGGGCGGCGTCGAAGGAGTTCCGCGGTCGCGCCTCCGTGGCTTCAGCGATCCGCCTCGATGTTCTCGTGGACGGCAGACGGAAAAGCCTCGATTTCGTCGTCGACCGCGATGTCGAAAGTTCCAGCTTTCCACATCCGTCATGGTGGCGTTTTGCAGGGTCGGCAAGGCTCATGGCGCCTCTCCCCCGGCCAACTCGCCTGGCAGCGCGCAGGCCCATTGCGTGATGTTGCCAGCACCGAGGCACACCACGTAGTCGCCCGGCTTGGCGAGACCGCGGACGATGCCGGCCAGAGCGCCCGGTCCGTCGAGCGCAATCACGTTGCGGTGGCCGTGGGCCTTGATGGCGGCCGCGAGGTGGTCGCGGTCGATCCCCGTGATTGGGCTTTCGCCGGCCGGGTAGACGTCCGCCACCACCACCGTGTCGGCATCGTTGAAGCAGGTGGCGAAATCGTTGAACAGGGACCTCAGGCGGGAATAGCGATGCGGCTGCACCACGGCGATCACCTGGCTGCGCGTGGAAGCGCGGGCGGCCCGCAGCACGGCCGCGATTTCGACCGGATGGTGGCCGTAATCGTCGAAGATGGCGGCGCCGTTCCACTCGCCGACCCGGGTGAAGCGCCGCTTCACGCCGCCGAAGCCGCGCAGCGCAGCCCGGATCGTCTCGGTCGGTACCTTGAGTTCGATCGCTACCGCGATGGCGGCCGTGGCGTTGAGCGCGTTGTGATGCCCCGGCATGGGCATGACCACGTCCTCGATATAGGTGGCGGCCGAGGTCTTGCGGTCGCGCACCAGGACGTTGAAGCGCGAGGCGCCGCCCGCGAGATCCACATCGAGCAGCCGGACGTCGGCCTGCGGGTTTTCGCCATAGGTGACGACGCGGCGATCCTCGATGCGGCCCACGAGCTCCTGGACCACGGGATGGTCGAGGCACATCACCGCGAAGCCGTAGAACGGCAAGTTCTCCACCAGCGTCCGAAAGGCCGCCTTGATGGCATCGAAGGTCTCGAAATGATCGAGATGCTCGGCATCGATATTGGTGATGACGGCGACATCGGCGGGCAGCTTGAGGAAGGTGCCGTCGCTCTCGTCGGCCTCCACCACCATCCAGTCACCCTCGCCGCGCCGAACGTTGGTGCCGTAGGCGTTGATGATGCCGCCATTGATCACGGTGGGGTCGAAGCCGCCGGCGTCGAGCAAGGTGGCGATGAGCGAGGTCGTCGTGGTCTTGCCGTGGGTGCCGGCCACCGCCACGCAGGTCCTGAGACGCATGAGTTCGGCCAGCATCTCGGCCCGGCGCACGACGGGCAGCCGCCGGCTGCGGGCGGCACTGAGTTCCGGGTTGTCGCGCCGGATCGCGGTCGACACCACCACGACCTCGGCATCGCTGAGGTTCGCGGCGTGGTGGCCGATGGCGATGCCGATGCCCTTTTCGCGCAGCCGCTCCACATTGGCGCCCTCGGCCGCGTCCGATCCCTGGACCTTGTAGCCGAGGGTATTCAGCACCTCGGCGATGCCCGACATGCCGATGCCGCCGATGCCGACGAAATGGATGGGGCCGAGTTCGCGCGGCAGTTTCATGCGTTCAGGATCCCTTGGCGGCGCCCTCCGCCACCGCGACCACCACGTCGGCGAGCCGCTCCGCCGCGTCGGGGCGGCCGTCGCGACGGGCTGCGTCGGCACGCACTAGCAGTTCCGCGGGATCGTTCAAAATGCGGGTGAGTTCGCCGGCCAGCCAGTCGGGCGTGAACAGCGATTGCGCCCGCACCACGGCGGCGCCGCTTTTCGCCATGAGTGCCGCATTGGCGGCCTGGTCCTGGTCGAGCGCGTGCGGGAAGGGGACCAGCACGGCGGCGCGTCCGATCACCGCCAGTTCGCTGACCGTCGACGCACCGGCCCGGGCCACGACGAGATGGGCGGCCGCGATCCTGGCCGGCAGGTCGGCGAAAAAGGGCGCGATCTCGGCCACCATGCCAAGCCCGGCATAGGCGTCGCGCACCCGCGTCTCGTCTTCGCCTCGGGCCTGCTGGACGATGGCGAGACGCTGACGCGCCGCAGCGTCGAGGCGTTCTACCGCTGCCGGCACGATGTCGGACATGACGCGGGCACCTTGCGACCCTCCCGTGACCAGCAGGTTGAGAACCCCATCCGGCGTCATGGTCAGCATGGCGGCTCGCGCGGCCGCGAGCACGGCCGGGCGCACGGGGTTGCCGGTGAAGGTCGCCCTGGCGCGGACAGCCGCCGGCGTTTCGCCGAGCGAGGGAAATCCGGTGGCGATCCGGGCGGCGCGATTGGCCACGAACCGATTGGCCTTGCCCATCACGGCGTTCTGCTCGTGCAGCACGATGGGGACGCCGCGGATCGAAGCCGCGACGATGGGCGGCACGGTGGGATAGCCGCCAAAGCCGACCACGGCGGCCGGATGGATCCTGCCCATCATCCGCCAGGCTGCCAGCACGCCCCGCGACAGCTGGGCGGCGGCGGCGGCCTTGGCGACCGGCGACCCGCCGCGCGGCGTGGCCGAGGGCACGGCGTGAAGCGCACGGGCGGGGAAATCCGCCCCGTAGCGCAGGGCCCGGTCGTCGGTCATGAGTTCCACAGCGACGCCGCGTGCCGTGAGCGCCCGCGCCAGGGCTTCGGCCGGGAACAGGTGGCCGCCCGTGCCGCCCGCGGCGAGCAGGACCGGCCGGCCGGCGAAGCGCCCGTCGCTCAAGGCGAGTCGGCCGGGATGGCGCCCTCCGGCGCCTCGTCCTTGCGGAAGGGGACTGGGTCCATCACGGCGGCGCGCGGGCGGCGGCGCGTCACGGCGATCAGGAACCCCATGGCGAGGGCCAGCGAGATCATGGAGGAGCCGCCATAGGAGATGAAGGGCAGCGTCATGCCCTTGGCCGGCATCAGGTGCAGGTTCACGGCCATGTTGATGCAGCTCTGGATGCCGAACAGGATCACGAGGCCGGCGGCTGCGAAACGGCAGAAGGGATCGTCGTTGCGCGAGGCTTGAAGCAGGCCACGCAACACCACGAAAGCGAAGAGACCGGCCAGCGCCATGCAGAACAGCAGGCCGAATTCCTCGCCCGTGACCGCGAAGATGAAATCGGTATGGGCGTCCGGCAACACGCGCTTCACCGTACCCTCGCCCGGGCCCTTGCCGAGCCAGGAGCCCGACACGAAGCTCTCGACCGCGGTGTCGACCTGAAAGGTATCGGTCGCGCCGGGGCCGTTCGAGGGATCGAGGAAGTGCAGGATGCGGTCGCGAACGTGGGGCACGAACTTATAGGCCACGAGGACGCTCGTGGCCCCGAGTCCGCCGATGCCCGCCACCCAGAACCAATGCAGGCCCGCCATGAAGAACAGCGCCGCCCAGACCAGCGCGATCAGCATGGTCTGGCCGAAGTCGGGCTGCAGGATCAGCGGCACGACGGTGAGCGGCAGCAGCAGCAGGGCCAGGATGTTGCCTGGCACGTCGCGTCGGCGCGCGCCCTCGGAGAAGGCCCAGGCGGCCAGGATCACGAAGGCAGGCTTGATGAATTCCGATGGCTGAATGCCGAAGATCCAGCGCTTGGCGCCCTTGACCTCGTGGCCGAACCCCAGGGCCGCCCCGATCAGGATCATGCCGCCGATGAACACGGCCAGCGCGGCCCGTCGCACGTCGCGCGGCGACAGGAACGAGGTGGCCAGCAACAGGCAAATGGACGGCACCAGGAACATCACCTGGTGGTGGACGAAATAGAAGGTCGAGAGCCCGAGCCGCTCGGCGACGGGCGGGCTCCCCGCCATGGTGAGCACGATGCCGAGCATCACCAGCAGGCCCAGGGCCGCCAGGAGCCAGCGGTCGATCGTCCACCACCAATTGGCGAAGGTCGAGCGTTCGGCGCGCGAGATCATGCGGGTCTCCTCGAAACGGGCCGCGTCAGGATGGGAGCGCCGAGACGAGGGCGCGGAAAGCGTCGCCGCGCGCCTCGAAACTCTTGAACTGGTCGAAGGACGCGCAGGCTGGAGACAACAGCACCACCGCCCCGTTGCCCGGGGCTTGCCGCGCGTCGGCCGCGGCCGCGGCGACGGCCCGCTCCAGCGTGCCGCATCGCCGCGACAGGACCCGGCCCTGCAGCGTCGCGGCGAAGGCATCGGTCGCTTCGCCGATCAGGTAGGCGCGCTGGATCCGGTCGAACAAAGGCGACAGGCTCTCGATGCCGCCCGCCTTGGGCACGCCGCCTAAGATCCAGTAGATGCGGTCGAAGCAGAGCAGCGCCTTCTCGGCGGAATCGGCATTGGTGGCCTTGGAATCGTTGACGAAGAGTGCGCTGCCGATACGGCCGACCTCCTCCATGCGGTGCGGCAGGCCCGGGAAGGTGTCGAGGCCGTGCTGGATGACATGGGCGTCGGCGCCCCGCAGCCCGAGCAGATCGGCAATGGCGGCCGCGAAGCAGGCATTCTGGGCATTGTGCCGGCCCCGCAACGTGGCGATCCCCTGAATCCCGCCGAGGATCCGGGGAGCGCCGTCGTAGGGCCGCATCAGCACCATATCGGAAGCGCTGAGCGACACGCCGGTCGGCAGGTCCTGCCGGACCGACACGGGGTAGTGCCGGCCCGAGGGACCCCGTTCCCGAACGTGCCGCCGCATCTCGTTTTCCACGGCCCGCTCGTAGATGTCGGCGCTTGCGGGATCGTCGACGCTCGTGAGCGACCATGCGGACCGCGCGATCAGCCGCTCCTTCACGGCTGCGTAATTCTCGAAGCTGCCGTGGCGATCGATATGGTCGGGGCTGAGGTTGAGCAGCATGCCGACCGTGGGAGCGAGGCTCGGCGCGA
>CAXUCF010000226.1:0-8127 GCA_964249275.1 uncultured Lichenihabitans sp. | reverse complement strand
TACGGCGACGCCGTCCACCCCACCCATCAGACCCGGCCGGCGGGCGTCTGGATGCCGCGCGGTGCCAATATCGCGGTTCCCGCAGCATCGGGCCGCGACAGGATGAACATCCACGGCATGATCGACCTAGAAACCGGCGCGACGCGCATGAAGGAAGTCCTTTCGGTCGATGCCGACAGCACCATCGCCCTTCTGACCTCGATCGAAGCCGCTTATCCAGCCATGCGGCGCGTTCACGTTTATCTCGACAACGCCCGCTACCATCATGCCCGTACCGTTCAGGCCTGGATGAAGCAGCCCAGCCGACGCATCGTTCTCCACTTCATCCCACCCTACTGCCCACACCTCAACCCGATCGAGCGGCTCTGGGGAGTGATGCATGAGAACGTGACGCACAATCGGTATTACGCAACATTCAGGGCCTTCTCCGATGCTGTTCTGAATTTCTTGACGGAGACGGTGCCGAGGAACTTCGACCGTTTCTCAGGCCGGATCACAGACAACTTTCACGTCCGCGATCCACAAGAAATTCGGGTCCTCGCGTCATAGGCGTATAGTCAGAAAGCATACCTGCAAATCGCGCATGGGAAGCCGCTCAAAAAAACTTCTAGCCTGATCTCGACCCTTAAAAGGGTTGAATGAATTATTGATGGGTGGGGAAAGCACTACTGGTTCTGCAATGACATCCACCTCCTTTCAGAGATAGATAGCAAGATTGCTGATAATATCAGGCGTTTTCTGGGTGCGTATCGAGACATACGGTCGAAACTGACTCCTGAGCAACAAAAGCCTTTGCTCGGGATACCATCACTTGCAGAGCAGGAGCGCCGCCCATTCTCATATCCGAAACATACGGAAAAGAATACGGTCCCAACGTCAGCAAGCGCGGCCTAATCTGGCCACCGATGTCAAATCCCGATCCGCTCTACTTCGTCGAGCGTCACATCCTCGGCGCGCCGATCATAGAGCTGCGTTGTGCGCGTGCTGGCATGGTTCGCCATCGCCGCGGCGCGCTCCAGCGTGCCGCCGGCTTTGAGGTAGGCCGTGATCCCGGTTGCGCGGAACGTGTGGTTGCCCGCCTTGGTGTCGATCCCGGCGGCCCGGCAGCGGCGGACGATCATCCGGTACGCCTCGCTCTGCGCTAGAGCGTTGCCGGTCAGCCGTCCCGATCGCCCCTGTATCGTACGAAACAGCGGTCCTTTCGGCTCGGAGCCGAGGCCGCACCCGTCAATGTAGGCATGTAGGTACTCCTCAAGGTTATGGTGACACGGCATCTCGTGCCGCTTGCCGCCCTTCTCCAGGAGCCGCACCCATAGCCGGCAGTTCTTGGTGAAGGCGTCCTCGACCGTCATCCCGAGCGCGGCGCCGACGCGCGCCAGGCTGTAGACCATGAGGCCGATCACCGCCCGGTCGCGTAGCCCGGCCGGCGTCGTCACGTCGATCGAGTCGAGGAGCTGGCGGGCCTCGGCCGGGGAGAGGGCAGGGGTCGCGCCGGTCTTGGCCGAATGGCTCGGACCGCGCACGGCGGCAGCCGGGTTGAAGGCGATGACGCCGCCGGAGGCCAGCCAGTCGAGCAACCGCCGGATGGCGGCGAGCTGCTGCTTCACCGTGGGGGCCTTCTGCCGACGGGTCAGCTCCTCGACGTAAGCCGCCACGTGCAGCGAGGTCACGGCGGCGATCGACGGCACGCCCTGCGCCTCCAGCCAGGCGAGGAAGCGGCCGGTGGCGCGCAGGTAGGCCCGGCGCGAGTTAGCGTTCCTGATCTGCCCGGCGAAGAACTCCAGGAAGCGGTAGCTGGCACGCTCACCGGCGGCGGCGATCACGGCCGGGGTGTGGGCGGCCGTGAGAGTGGCGAGCTGGTTCATGCCCCGCCGCCCGCTTGCCCGACGCGCTTCAACGTCGTGCGGTGCTTGCGCTCCCACGTCTCGACCAGGAACAGGGCGATGGTGCTGGCCGAGTGGATGGCGAAGCGGGCGATGCGCGCATCGATCGGCGCCTGACCGTGCAGCGTGGCATGGGCGCTGCCTCCGTGCGTGCGGAGCGCCCCGATACCTTTGGCCGTGGTCGTCAGCCCGCCGAGGACCTGGCGCACGTCCGCGGCGATCAGCTCGGGCAGGTCGGAGCGTGCCGGGGAGAGCCCCAGCGGCTCCTGCACCGCGCGCAACAGCGTCTCAACGTCCCGCTTCGCCGGCGCTTCCATCTTCAGCTCGGCCAGGATCGAGCGGCAGACACTCTCGATGATGACGCAAGCGGCCGTGACGGCCACCGGCGGATCACGCTCGGCGCTCTCCAGCGCACGGTCGACCTCGCGGCGTACCGCGTCGAAGTTGAGGGCGACGGTCTTGGTGGCGAAGGCGTCCACCACCAGGCTGACCGCCCCCTTCTTGCGGACCTTCGGCAGCCCGTTGGTGGTCACCAGCTCCAGGCCGTCGTGCCCGAGGAAGCGGTTGAGGTAATCCACCACCGCTTCGCCGCGCTCGGGCTCCCGGACATACTCGCGCGGATCGGCGACCAGCTCGAAAAGCCGCACCAGGCGTTCGTCCCCGTCAGGGGCCGCCGTCTGCTGGGTCAGAAGCTCGATGAGCGCTGGGAGCCGCGAGGTGCTGCCGATGTGCAGGGCCAGGTCCGCGCGCATCACGAAACGCTCGATCTTCGGCCCCGAGCGGTAGATGCCGACTGGCGGGGCCGGATCGTTGTAGCTGCCGCCGGAGATGGCCTCGGCGAGGGCGTCGATGGTGCTGGGGGAGAATTTCGACATGGCGGCGGCTGCGACGATCTAGAACATGATAAAGGACATTATCATACGTAAGTGCACCAGTCCGCCGCGTCGTACACCGCGGGCGTCAGCACCTCCCACGCGATCTCACGCCGAACGATAGCGCTCGTAGACGGCCAGCATATTGTGCCGTAGCTCGACCCCGGATAAATATGTCTCGACCTCCGGGAAGCGCAGCTCGGCCGTGGGGTCTCCGTCGTCCATCTCCAGCCTCCAACGCGTCGGTCACGCCCGGGAGTGTGGGCGCTGCGCGCGTCCCCCTCACGCAGCAGTCGTGTCGCCCGGCGTCGGAACGAGGACGCGCAGTTCAGCCGTCACATCCCTGAGGCTGGTGGTCTTGCCCATGATCCGGTCTGCGTCGTGCAGGCGCTTGCGGTCTGCCGCCGAGATATCGCGGGCGCTGAAAACGATCACCGGGATGTCGGCGCAGCCGGGCTTCTCGCGCAGACTGTGTAGGAAGGCGAAGCCGTCCATCACCGGCATGTTCAGATCGAGCAGGATGGCGCGGGGCGGCCCATGCAGGACCTTGATCAAGGCATCCTGCCCGTTGACAGCTTCCACTACGCTCCAACCCTGCCGCTCCAACGTCGTACGGAGCCGCTCCCGCACGCTCGGGTCATCGTCGACGACCAGGACGTCGCCCTCGGCATCCCGGAAGCGTTCCATCACGGACTTCAGCTTGTCCCAGCGCACCGGCTTGTCGACATGGTCGGCGGCGCCGAGCGTGGCACTGAGTCCGTTGTCGTTGTTGAAGGTCACCATGATCACCGGGATCTTCGCCAGTTCGGGGTCGGCCTTCAGCGCCGTGAGCACGGCCCAGCCGTCGACGTGGGGCATCATGACGTCGAGGGTGATGGCGCGGGGCTTGACCATGCGGGCGATCTCAAGGCCACTCGGGCCATTGGACGCCGTCCGCACGTTGAAGTTCTGGCGCTCCAGGAACTTCACCATCAGCTCCAGTTGCGCTGGGTCGTCATCGATCACCAGCACGGTCTGACGATCCTCCTGGTGCTCCCGGCCGGGGACGGCCGTGCCGTCGTCGTAGATCTGCTGTTCCGGCATGTACGCCGGGAGACGGAGCGTGAAGGTCGTGCCCTCGCCGTATCTGCTCTCGACCGTGATGTCGCCGCCGAGCAGCCGGCTGAAGGCTTTGGTGATGGCGAGCCCCAACCCTGTGCCGCCGAACTTGCGGGTGGTCGTCTCGTCGGCCTGGGTGAAGCGCTGGAATAGCCGGCCGAGTTGCTCCTCCGTCATGCCAATGCCGGTATCGACGACGCGGAACACCAGTACCGTGGCGTCCATCTCGCCTTCCCGGTGCACGTGCAGCGTCACGCGGCCGTTCTCGGTGAACTTGGACGCGTTGCTCAGAAGGTTGAACAGGCACTGGCGCAGCTTGACGACATCGGTGTGCATGGCGCCGGCGTCCGCCGCCACGTCCACCACCAGCTCGTTGCCCTTCTGGGCCACGAGGGCCCCAACGGTTCCGGCGGCCTCCTCGACCAGGGTGGCGACCTCGACGTCCTCCGCGAAGGTGTCCATCCGGTTCGCCTCGATCTTGCTGAGGTCGAGCACGTCGTTGATGAGGCTGAGCAGGTGTCGGGCGTTCGACTTGATCTTGCCGAGGTCGGTGAGCAGGCCCGTCTCACCCAGGTCCTCGACCTCCTCCTCCATCATCTCGCTGTAGCCGATGACGGCGGACAGCGGCGTGCGCAACTCGTGGCTCATGTTGGCCAGGAACGAGCTCTTCGCCCGGTTGGCCGACTCGGCCGCGTCCTTGGCGGCCGACAGCATCAGTTCGGCTTCCCTGCGGTCGGTGATGTCGGTATGCGACGCCACCCATTCCCGGATGGTGCCGTCCTCCTCGATCACCGGAGCCGCGCTCAGCCCCATGTAGCGCCACTCGCCGTCGTGGCGGCGGATGCGGTGTTCGAGAGCGATGGGTTGAAGCGTGGCCACTGCGGTGCCCCACACCGCGCGGGTCTCCTCGACATCGTCGGGATGGACGCAGGCGAGGCGCCCCCATTCCATGGCCTCCTCGGCCGTCTGTCCGGTGAAGCGGTTCCAGTTCGGCTGTGCCCTGGCGAAGGCGCCAGTGGCATCGGCCGTCCAGATGATGGCGGCACTGGCCTCCACCAGGGTGCGGAAGCGCTCCTCCCCCTCCTTGGTCAAGCGCTCGGCGCGTTTGCGCGCCGTGACATCGGCGATCACCATGCCGACCCCGTCGCTCGCTCCCCTGCTGCCCGCCTTGCCGAGGGGGTAGAAGCTGGCCTGGAAGTGCCGGGTCTGGTCCTGCCGCAGGTTGCTGGCCGCCTCGACGTCGACGTTGGCGATGGACCTTCCGCCCTCGACGACCTGACCGAGCTTCGCTTCCAACGTCTCACGCAACTGCGGCACCACCTCCCAGATGCTCATGCCCGGCGTGGCGCTGAGCGCGCGTTCGCTCATCTTCGCGAGCGCCCCGTTGATGTGCCTGATGCGCAAGGTGCGATCGAGGAAGCCGAAACCGATGGGGGCGTTTTCCAGCACGCCCTCAAGGAGCGCCTGACTGGCGCGATGCTCACGGCGGCGTGCGACGGCGACGAACCCGAGCCCCCCGAAGGACAGGATGAGACCGATCACCGCCGCGCCGCGCAGAAGGTCGTCCGTGGCGCGGTCGCGCTGGGCCGAGGCGATGCGCTCGTCAGCAGCCTCCTGCAGGCCTGCGACCTGGACGCGGACGCGGTCCATCAACGTCTTGCCGACGTCCGACTGGATATGGTCGACGCCGGCGGCCGCTCCGGCTGTCTGGTAGGCTTCGACCCCTCTCGTGGCTTCGATGACCCGATCTTTGACGAGGTTCGCCAGCGGCTGCGCCTCGGGGCCGTCGAGCGCCGACACGGTCGCCAGGTCTGCCGGCACGGCGGCAAGGCCGGAGCGATAGGGTTCCAGGTACTCATCCTTGCCAGTGATGATGAAGCCGCGCTGACCGGTCTCGACGTCCTTGAGGGAGGAGAGGAGGCGTTCCGTGGCGATGATCAGCGCGTTGTCGTGCCGCGTGGCGGCGTCGAGCTGGCGGTCGCGCAGGTACCCCCAGGCGGTGACGGCGAGCGACGCGACCAGCACTGCGGCAGCGAGCCACCAGAGCCATCGCAGGCGGTCCCACAAGCCGATCTCGTCGCTTCCTCGTGCATCTACAGCTTCGGACATGGGTCTTCCTTCAGCCCGTCGTCACCGGTCCTCTGACGACAGCAGGGGCTTTTTGGTGCCCCGTGTGGAGCCTTATCGGCAGCTCGTCGGTCTACCTCGCCTGCGGGATGCAGCATGCGTCGCACTCCTTTGGCGGTCTCACAGCAAATGAGAGCGCCCGGCCATCTCGTGGTCAGGCTGGTGCCCGCGCACGCTGCCGGGGTGGGCCACCACGGCGTCGATGACCTTTACAGGAAGCGTCTCCGTAAGGGCATCCATTGGGCCGGTTTGCCTGGTTTCAGCACCGCGGCCTGAGCTAAAGTCATTCATCGCGGAGCGGTGAGAGCGCCCTCGGTGTCCTGCTTCGAAATCCGAACCGGGGCGGATGTCGAGATCCGGCGGAGACCGATGCTGCAACGAAACGCGGACTGCGGCGCACGTTCCCTGCGATGGCAGTTCACGGCCCTCTGTCTGGGACTCCTGATTCCGACGCTCCTGTTCGTAGGCGTGCTGCTTTGGCAATACGCGGTCTCGGAGCGCAGCCGAGTCGAGGAGGAGGCCAGAGCCCTGTCCCGAGCCATGGCGGTCAGCCTCGACCGCGAGATCAACGGCGTCCTCACCACGTTACAGGCTTTGGGCACCTCTCCGAGCCTTCAGTCCGGCGACTACGCCGCCTTCTATGCCCAGGTGAGTGAGATCCGGCGTCTCCAGGGCGTCCACATCAGTCTGCGCGACGCAGGCGGCCACACGGTGCTGACGAGCCGTGCGCCGCTCGGGACACCCGTTCCAGTCCCCGCACTCTTGGCCGAGACGGACCAGGAGGTCTTGAGGACGAATGCCCCGAGCGTCAGCAACGTGTTCACGAGCTCCACCACCCATCAACCTGTGTTCCAGGCTGTGGCGGCACCTGTCATGGTCGGCGGCAAGCCGACCTTCCTGCTCGCGGCGAGCCTCGATCTCGATTACCTCGTGGAGGCGATCAAGAGAGAACACCTGCCCGACGGCTGGATCGGGGTTCTCGTCGACCGAAACGGCATCGTCGCAGTCCGTACCGAACGACAGGCGGACTTCGCCGGCAAACCGACCACGGCTGACTTCCGAGCCCATGGTGTGGGCGAAGCCGGCAGCTACTACGGCCACAACCAGCTTGGGCAGGATGCCCTGGTCGGCTACGCGCAATCGCGGCTGACTGGGTGGAAAGCCGTGGCTGTCGTCGGTGATGCCATCATCAATGCCCCGCTGCGCCGCTCGCTCCTGATCCTCGTCGGACTGGGCTTGGTCCTTGGTTTGATCGCGACCGGCATCGCGCTCGTAATCGGTCGGCGGGTCGACAAGGCGGTGCGTCACCTGCGTGGCGCGGCCGGAGAGATCGGGGCGGGGCGCGGAGTCGAGCCTTTGATGACACCCATCGCCGAAGTGAACCAGGTCGGAAGAGCGCTCGCAACGGCCTCGCGACAACTGCAGGACAGAGCACGCGAACGCGACGAAGCTGAAGAACTCCTGTCGGCGGCCAAGGACGCGGCCGAGAGCGCCAATCTCGCCAAGAGCGCTTTCCTCGCCAACATGAGCCACGAGCTGCGCACCCCGCTTTCCGCCATCATCGGCTACAGCGAAATGATGCTGGAGGAGATCGAGGACGGCAGCGACGGCGTGGACCTTGTCGCCGACATGCGCAGGGTCGAGGGCAACGCCCGTCACCTGCTCGGGCTCATCAACGACGTGCTCGACCTCAGCAAGGTCGAGAGCGGGAAGATGGAGGTGTTCGTCGAGACCTTCGAGGTCGAACCGATACTGCGCGATACCGCCGCGACGGCGGAAGGTCTCATGGCGAGGAAGAGTAATCGGCTGGTCCTGCAGCTTGATACCGACCTCGGCGTCATGCGTTCGGATCTGACCAAGGTGCGACAGGTGGTGCTCAACTTGCTGAGCAACGCCGCCAAGTTCACCGAGAACGGCACCATCACGCTTCGGGCCTCGCGTCATGCGGACGAGAA
Organism: uncultured Lichenihabitans sp.; assembly: GCA_964249275.1. Classification (GTDB taxonomy): domain Bacteria; phylum Pseudomonadota; class Alphaproteobacteria; order Rhizobiales; family Beijerinckiaceae; genus Lichenihabitans. The sequence continues at coordinate 192 of CAXUCF010000226.1, read as the reverse complement.
TGGCCACGCTTCCTTGATCTTCGCCGTAGCTGACACAGGGATCGGCATGACGCCGGAGCAGCAAGCGAAGCTGTTCCAACGTTTCGCTCAAGCGGACGCCTCGACGACGCGCAGGTTCGGCGGTACCGGCCTTGGGCTGGCTCTGAGCCGGGCCTTCGCCGATTTGCTCGGCGGTACCGTTACGGTTGAAAG
>CAXUCF010000225.1:0-8174 GCA_964249275.1 uncultured Lichenihabitans sp. | reverse complement strand
TACCTGCTCCTGATGAAGCGCCTCTTCGTCACGGGCGACCTCACCTCCTTCGTCAACCGCGGCCAGGAGGTCATCCCGTCGATCCTCCAGGCGGTACCCGTGACCTTGTCGCTGGTGTTCGGGGCCGCGGTCGTCTGGGTGGTGCTGTCGATCCTCATCGGCGTGATCGCCGGCGTCTGGCGCGGCAGCCTCGTGGATCGCGCACTGATGATCCTGGGCCTGATCGGCATTTCCATGCCGGTGTTCTGGGTCGGCGAGGTCGCCAACCTGATCACGCAGAGCCGCTACCACGACACCTGGCTCTTCTCCTGGGTTCCGGGCCTCGGCTATGTGCCGCTCACGCACGACCCCATTGGCTGGTTCAAGGCCTTGGTGATCCCCTGGTTCACGCTGGCGATCCTCTACATCGGACTCTACGGTCGCGTGCTGCGCGCGAGCCTCATCGAATCCTACCAGGAAGATTTCATCCGCACGGCGCGGGCCAAGGGCCTCGGCGAGGGCCGGGTGCTGTTCCGCCACGCCCTGCGGACCTCGCTCATCACCTTCGTGTCGATGTTCGGGCTGGATTTCGGCATCCTGGTCGGCGGGGGCGCCCTGCTGACCGAGGTCGTGTTCGGCCTGCAGGGGGTCGGCTACATCACCTTCAACGCGCTCCAGAATCTCGACCTTCCGGTCATCATGGCGACCGTGATGTACGCGTCCTTCTTCGTGGTGGCGGCCAATGCCCTGGTCGACCTCGTCTATGCGGCGCTCGACCCGCGCGTGAGGGTCGCCCGTGCTTGACCGCTCTCCCACCGAGACGCTGCTGGCCGTCGAGAACCTCAGCGTCTCGTTCCGGACCGAGCGCGGCCTCCTGCGGGCCGTCGACGACATCTCGTTCGCGGTTCCCAAGGGCGAAATCCTGTCGGTGGTGGGCGAGTCGGGCTCCGGCAAGTCGCTGACCAGCCTTGCCGTCATGGGCCTGATCAACGACCCCAACGCCATCCTGACGGGCTCGATCCGCTACAAGGGCCAGGAACTCGTGGGCCTGTCGCGCCGCGCCCTGCAGCATGTGCGCGGCGACGAGATCGCCATGATCTTCCAGGACCCGATGAGCGCCATGACGCCGGTCTACACGATCGGCTGGCAGATCGAGGAGCAGATCCGCGCCCATATGAAGCTCACGCGGCGCCAGGCGCGGACCCGGGCGATCGAACTCCTGGCCGAGATGGGCATGCCGAACCCATCCACCCAGGTCGACCGCTATCCGCACCAACTCTCGGGCGGCATGCGCCAGCGCGCCATGATCGCCATGGCGCTCAGTTGCAACCCGTCGCTGCTGATCGCCGACGAGCCCACCACGGCTCTCGACGTCACCGTGCAGGCCCAGATCCTGCGCCTGATCGAGCAACTCCGGCGCGACCACGGTTCATCGATCATCTTCATCACCCATGACATGGGGGTCGTGGCCGAGATCGCCGACCGCGTCATGGTGATGTATGCGGGCAAGCTCGTGGAGCGCGGCGCCAAGCGCGACATCTTCGCGAGCCCCGGGCATCCTTATACGGTGGGGCTGCTCGACTCCATCCCGCCCATGGCGGGCGACAAACCTCGACGCCTGCCCGCGATACCCGGCGCACCACCCTCCATCGCGGACCGGCCACAGGGCTGCCCGTTCGGCCCCCGCTGCCGCCACGTCCACGAGGCCTGCCTGGTCGACCCCCCGCTGTTTCGACGCGGCTTGCAGGACATCAGTTGCTATCTCGTCCCCGAGAACGCGGCGCCATGAACGGCACGCCGATCCTCGAAGCCGTGAACCTGTCGAAGCATTTCAGGCTCGGCGGCCGCTTCCAAGCCCAGGGCATCCAGGTGCTGCGGGCCGTCGACGATGTGTCGCTCACCGTCGACCGTGGCGAGACGCTGGGTCTCGTGGGCGAATCGGGTTGCGGCAAGTCGACCCTGGGACGCTGCCTGACGCGGCTCTACGACGTCTCGGGTGGGACCATTCGCTTCGAGGGGCAGGACATCACGCGGACGACCCTCGAGGCCTTGCGGCCGTTGCGGCCCCGCATGCAGATGGTGTTCCAGGACCCCTACGCATCGCTCAACCCGCGCCGCCGGGTCGCCGACCTCATCGCCGAGCCGCTGCGCGTCCACCCCCGCGCGGACGGCCGGCGGCGTGGAGGCGCCGAGATCCAGACCCGGCTCGAGCAGCTCATGGATCTCGTCGGCCTGTCGACCGACCAAATGCAGCTTTACCCGCATGTGTTCTCGGGCGTGCAGCGGCAGCGCATCGGCATCGCCCGGGCACTGGCACTCGAACCTTCGCTGATCGTGGCGGACGAATCGGTCTCGGCCCTCGACGTGTCGGTGCAGGCCCAGATCATCAATCTGTTCATGGACCTGCAGGACAGGCTCGGCATCACCTATCTGTTCATCGCCCACGACCTCAGCGTGGTGCGGCAGATCTCGACCCGCACCGCCGTCATGTATCTCGGCTCCGTGGTCGAGACCGGGCCGACCGACACGCTGTTCCGGCACCCGGCCCATCCCTACACGGAAGCGCTGATGTCGGCCGTGCCCGTGGCCCATGCCGGCGAGGCGCGACGCGAGCGCATCATCCTGCGCGGCGACGTGCCGAGCCCGCTGCGCCCGCCGTCCGGCTGCCGCTTCCACACCCGCTGTCCCAAGGTCGGGGACCGGTGCAGGAGCGAGCGTCCCGTGCTGCGCGACGTCGGTGACGGCAGGGTCGCGGCCTGCCATTACCCCAACGGGTGAGGATCTCGCCGAGGCTTGGCGCTGGACCTCCAGATGAGCCGTTGCGGTGGTTCCGCCCCACGGCAGGTGGCGCCGGTCTTCGTTCCGCATTAGATGTCGTGCAGGATCTTGGAAGTTGATGTCGTCATGCCTGCTACAGCACATGTTCAAACCCGGATCGATCCCGCCACGAGGGATGAAGCTGCTGCCGTGCTGGCCTCCATCGGCATGACCGTGTCCGAGGCCGTCCGCCTCATGCTCACCCGGGTCGCCCGGGAGAAAGCCCTTCCATTCGAGCCGCTGGTTCCGAACGAGACCACGATTGCGGCCATGCGCGAGGCCCGGGCTGGCGGACTCCCGCGCTCCGACACCGTGGCCGACCTCATGGCCGACCTCCGTGCGGGCGATTGAGAGAACCGGACAGCTCAAACGAGACTTCAAGCGGGAAGCGAAGGGACGCCACCGGGCGACCCTGGACGCCGATCTTGCGGTGGTCCTCACCGAGTTGGTCAACGACCGCCCCCTCGCGGCGAGCTACCGGGATTATGCATTGACCGGCCCATGGAGGGACCACCGAGACTGTCACGTCAAACCGGATTTGGTGTTGATCCATCGCTTTCCGGACGACAACACGCTCCAACTCGTACGTCTCGGCTCTCATTCCGAACTAGGCATCTAGCGCGTGTCATGCTGCGCTGCACCATAATTACGTGGGTAGCCTCCGTCCGCGAGACGTGCTCGAAACCTCGACCGTCGTCAGGACCGCTCCTCCAGAAACGCCTCGAAGGCATCGAGCGTGACCTGCGACACGTGGTGCTCCATGCCCTCCGCGTCGATTTCGGCCGCCTCCGGCGGCACGCCGACCGCCACCAGCAGCTTCACCACCGTGCGGTGCCGGGCGCGGCAGCGCTCCGCCATGGCCTGCCCGGCCTCGGTCAGGAAGATGCCGCGGTAGGGCTTCGCGGTCGCCAGGCCCTCGCGCTTCAGCCGCGCGATGGCCTTGTTGGCCGTGGGATGGGTGACGCCGAGCGCGCGGGCGATGTCGGTCGTGCGAGCCTCGCCCTGCCCGGCCTGGAGGTCGGCGATCAACTCCGTGTAATCCTCGAGCATGGCCGAGGACCGAGCCGTCCGCGCCCGGCCGAAGCGCTGCGCCGGCACGACGTCGCCCGCATCCTCGTCCGCCCCCGCCGCTTTCGCGCTCATCCGTCTCTGCCCCGCGCATGTATCGCCGCCCCGGTGTCGACCGGTCGAGGTCGGGCGTCAATCTAGCCTATTGACGATGATGTAGTCGAGGCTACATTCGAACCGTGGCGTCGTTCGGGGTCGGGCAGCAATGGGCGAAGCGGATGGGCATGGATGAAGCCGCAGCAGTGTCTCCCGTGAGCGGCGGCACGGATGCGGCGATCCGCGACGTCCTGGCCGGGCGGCATCGGGGCTGGGGCGGCAGGCTCGTAATGATGGGCCCGGCCGTGGTGGCGTCCATCGCCTATATCGACCCCGGCAACTTCGCCACCAACATCCAGGCCGGCGCCAAGTTCGGCTATACGCTGCTCTGGGTCGCGGTGGTGGCCAATGCGATGGCCATGCTGTTCCAGGCCCTGTCGGCCAAACTCGGCATCGTCACGGGGCACAACCTGGCCGAATTGTGCCGGCTGCATTTTTCCGCCCGCATCCGGATCCCCATGTGGCTCGCCAGCGAGGTCGCCGCCATGGCGACCGATCTGGCGGAGTTCCTGGGCGGCGCCATCGGCCTGTCGCTGCTCCTCGGCATTCCGCTCCTCTTCGGCATGGCCATCACGGCGGTCGCGACCTATGCGCTGCTGCTGCTGGAGCGGCGCGGATACCGGTCGGTCGAACTTGCCATCGGGGCGCTCGTGGCGGTGATCGGCGTCTGTTACCTGGCCGAAGTGCTGATCGCGCCGGTCGACTGGGCGGCGGCGGGCCTCGGATCCGTCGTGCCGCGCCTCGCGGCGCCCGAAGCCCTGACGATAGCGGTCGGCATCATCGGCGCCACCGTGATGCCGCACGCGCTCTACCTCCATTCCGGCCTGACGCAGCACCGGGGTGCGGCGCGCGACGACCGGGAGCGGCGCGCCCTCATCGGCTATTCAAATCGCGAGGTGCTGATCGCGCTCGGCGTCGCCGGGCTCGTCAACATGGCCATGGTGGTGATGGCGGCGGCCGCCTTCCACCTCGGGCACGACGACGTCGCCGAGATCGGCACCGCCTATCACACGCTCACTCCGCTGCTCGGTCCGGCGGCGGCGGGCTTCTTCCTCACCTCGCTGATCGCCTCCGGCCTGTCGAGTTCCGCCGTCGGCACCATGGCGGGCCAGATGATCATGCAGGGGTTCTTGCGGCTATCGGTGCCGCTCTGGCTCCGCCGGCTCGTCACCATGGTGCCGGCCTTCGTGATTGTGGCGATGGGGGTCGACAGCACCAAGGCACTGGTGCTCAGCCAGGTAGTGCTGAGCTTCGTGCTGCCCCTGCCCCTGGTGGCGCTGGTGCTGTTCACGCGCCGCCGCGACGTGATGGGCGACTTCGCCAACACCCGGCTCATGGAGCTCGCCGCCATGGCGGGCGGCGCCCTGATCGTGCTGCTCAATGTCGTGCTGCTGCTGCAGACCTTCGGCGTGCCGGTTCCGGGCCTGGGATGAGTCGTTCAACCCGGGCAACCCTCAGGCGGGCGCGAGCGGCTGGCGGCAGTACGGGGAAGGCCTTCTCCCAATGGCCGACCGCGGACAGGGAAAGTCTGCAAGCCCGACATTGATCCTATCGGCGGAACTGCGTACACAAGTTGTGAGCGCATTTGGAGGTGTGCCATGTCTGAGCCTGACCAGACCCGAAAGATGCCTCGGCGGCTCGGTGTGCGCGAGTTCCGAGGGAACATGGCGGGGTTCCTGCGGCAAGCTCGGCATGGCAGCTCATTTCTTATCACCTCCCGTGACGAGATACTTGCCGAGATTCACCCGCCATCAAAGCCACTTCGATCTCGCCGTCAGCCGGGGGCTTTGCGGGGAAAGATCCGCATGGCGCCCGATTTCGACGCTCTCCCGCCGGATGTGCTGGCGGCGATGGAAGGCGGGGAGGGGTGAAGCTCCTCCTCGACACCCACGCCCTTCTTTGGTGGCTGAACGACGACGGGAAGCTCGGGCAGCAGGCACGGGAGCTGATTGCGGATCCTGGTAACGACGTGCTGGTCAGCGTGGTGTCGCTCTGGGAAGTTCTCGTGAAGATCCGGGTCGGCAAGCTGGAGGCCCACATCGGGCATATCTCGGACGCCATCGAGCGGGAGGGCTTCACCCGACTGGGCATTGAGCCAGCACACCTCTTGGCGCTCGGTGGCCTGCCGATTCGTCCGGACCACCGCGACCCCTTCGACCACCTGCTCATTGCGCAGGCAATCACGGAAGGCGCCACCTTCATATCCGAGGACTGCAACGTACCCCACTACCCGGTGCAGCTCGTCACCTGCTCGGATTCACCAGCGCCACCTCCGCCCCGCTGATGCCGTCCCACGATCGATTGGCCGCGACAGAGACGGGCCGGAGGTCGTTGGTTTGTTCCACGATTCTTTTCGCCCCGGGAGATCCGCTATGGGTCAAGTACAGCGACGACTTTCCCGGTCGGGGCTGTCGCTGCTCAGGGTGTGAAACGGACAGGTTGCTCAAAGCGACCTCTGGACGAGGGTCCGCAAGACGAATACTGCAATGGACGCACCTAATATATAAGCTCGTCCGCATGGCAGATGTTTGCATCCGCATGGCGGATGTTCGCAAATGCGAAGTGCTGCGTGCAATTGAAGGGCGAAGTATCAGTTGACGAGTCGCTGCATGAACCGTTTCTGCCGAGCACTGCCACATATCGGCATCGAGATCGCGCTCCTGAACGGCTCACTGCCGGGTCGCCGCCCACGCCATCCAGGAAGTCGGTGACGGCCGCGCCCCACTTGTCCTGCCATCCCAGCAGCATGTGCCCGTCACCAGGCAGGTCATCGAACGTGATCAGCGCACCACGACCCCCCGCCGCCTGGAAATCCTCGAACATGCCACGCACTAAGGGGAGGCCGTAATAGGAGTCCCGGTCACCGTAGAGCCAGAGCATAGGTGCCGCCGAACCGGACCCAGCCAACTGGGCCTGGCGCCGATTGAAGCCGTTTCTGTCCCAGCTCTCGCTCCACCAACCGCCGACGAAGTTCAGTACGCCTGCGACCTGTCTCGGATACCGGCCCGCATAGGCCATCGACAACAGGCCGCCCCTGGACTGCCCGGCGACGATCACCCGGCACGGGTCCACGTGCGGCTGCGCTCGCATGAACACGACGGCTGCGTGAAGATCCTCGATACCGCTGTCAACTTGTTCCTGCTCCATATCGGTCCCGCCCATCTCTTCCGAGACCGGACCCTCGGAGTGACCGCGGCCCTTGCGCATCAGCGCCAGGACGTTACAGCCTCGCGCCAGGAAGAACCGCGCCTCCGGCTCGAACGGGTACACGGAAGGCACCCCGGGCCGCTCCGAGTCCGTCGAGCCGTGGTTCAGCACCACGAGAGGCTGAGGGCCGGGCAGGCTCGTCGGATAGTGAAAGGCCTGAAGCTGCAGGGTCCGCCCCGCCGTAGGGCCCAGGACAGACTGGACGGGGATCCGCATTTCTTTCCACGGCGGGCGCCGCGGCAGGGATAGCGTCTTAGCAATCAAGGCCGAGCTTCGGCCCGGAACATAGTCAAGCCACGCCCAGGCCCTGAAACCCTCCGGCGCCGTGAACTTGCCGACTAGGCGCCCCTCAGCTAGGTCGAAGACGGTCGCGAAACCGGCGGGCTCGTCCAGTTCCAGGCGACCGTCGACCACCTTGCCCGCCATCCTCGTCCAGCGCGCCTCGAAGCCGAACTGCTCGCATGCAGCGAAGCCATAGACGACGTCCACGCAACCGTCCGCAAGGACCTTCTCCACGACGAGCGCGACCGGGCTGATGCCGCTCCAGGCACCGTTGGCCCATGCACCGGAGAAGCGCGCGAAGGCGCGCGGCACGTCGGGTCCGGGCGACAGGATTCGAAGATCCGGAGGCATTGGGATCGAGGTCATCACAACGCGTCAGTGGTATCCGATGTCGCCGCGCATCTTGCCCCGGAAGACCCAGTACGACCATCCCGTGTACATCAGGATGACGGGCAGCAGGAACAGCGTTCCGATGAGGAGGAAGGCCTGCGTGCCTTCCGAGGACGCACTCTCCCAGATCGTGTAATGCCGGGGCACGAGATAGGGCCAGAGACTGACCGCGATCCCCGTATAGGACATGAAGAACAGCCCCATGGCACCGGCAAACGGCAGGGCATCGGCACCGTAGCCGTCGAGAGCCCGCCATTCCACCCAGGCCAGCAGCACGGTGAGGATCGGGAACTGGGCCGCCGTCACCATGTTGGGCCAGCCGAGCCGCCTCTGGG
>CAXUCF010000224.1:0-8181 GCA_964249275.1 uncultured Lichenihabitans sp. | reverse complement strand
CGGCCGTAGTCCGGGCCCGTGACGGCCCGCAGCTCCGTACGGCCGTCCTCGGTCATGTACGTTTTGACCATCTCGGCTCGGTGGTGGGTCAGGCCATATTGCAGGTTGATGCCGGCGATCACCGCCGGGAGCCCGCGCAGGTAGCCGGCCGGCGCACCGACGAGGCTTGCAAGCTGGCCGAAGCTCCAGTGCGTCGGCATGACGGGCTCGGGCTCGCCCGGCAACACGAGGCCGAGCCGCTCGGGGGTGTCCCGAGCCGCCTCGACCCGCACGTCGCGGCTCTCGACGAGCGGTCGGCTCGGGTCTTTACCGACCGATGCAGGTCGGACAGGGACAGGAAACGTTCGTCGGCGGGACGCGAGAACCATTCCGACGACACGCGGCCGACGCGCTCCCCGCGGCCAGGATCGACGCGGTAGCCGGAGGAGGTCGGGGAGGGACGGCCGGTGGCCGAGGACAGGACAGTTTGCATGGTGAAGCTCCATGACGGGCCGCCTGAGAGCCACTCTCTCCAGCACGTTGCCCGTCACGGCTTTCCTTCTGCCCTCTCCCTCTTCTTGCCCGGGCCTCCGCCGGACTGCCGGACCTGTCTCCCCGGGCTGAGTTTTCCCGAGCCTCATTGAGGCTCGGTCCGCGGCCAATGAACGCCTGGACCTACAGGCACTCGTCCGACCTCGCGAACTCAGACCGCGATCATGCTCACGGCGCCAGGTCGCATAGGCCGATACACAGCTGCCCGCCGCAGGAGGCGAAGCTGGCCGCAGGCAGTCAATCGTCCGCTGTTCGCTGGCCCAGGAACAGGTACAAGTACAGCATGAACGACAAAGCTAGATTAACCACAACGGTGGCCGTGAGGCTCACGAGGCCGCCATCGAAGCAAGCCTTTCGATGATCACCGCGCCGATTGAGCGAGCGCTTGTGCGAGCAGGCTCGGGCGGGCGAGCCGGCCCATAAGTGCCGGATACCGCGCCGCACTGAAGACAGCCAGGGGACCGTTCCTCGGGCGATGCTTTCGAGACCGATGCCGGCCCCGTAGCAAACCAGCGCCACGGCCGTAACTGGAAGTCCGCTCCATAGGAGCGCAAGACCGACCGCGACCATGGTGGTGGACGTAAGCTTGGTCCAGATAGGGTGATGGAAGCGGCCCACACCCATCTCGATAACGCGGGCCATCACCTGCGCCGGGCCGACCAGGGTGCCCGGCCGCACCGCCGCCGCCAGGTCCATCAGCGTCCTGTCTCGCCCAGCCGAGCGGAGCCACCCCTCTCTCTTGCCGCATGGGCCGTCTGAATGCCGCAGGTAAAGTACGAGGAGCCAGCGCGAGAGGGCTGGGGAGAGGCGGAGCTCTCTCGGTCATCCGGTATTGGTGATGCCGAGCTTCTGAAAGAAGATGGCGTTCCGCATCCGCGCATCGTTCATGACCTTCCCGAACGGCACGATCTCCACGAAAGCGGCGGGGTTGGTCGAATACCCGAAATAGCCCTCGCCGTCGGGCGTTTTCGAGAAGCGCCCGATGATCCGGTCCTCGAGTTGTGGGGTTATGTCCGCGACAACGTAGCAGTGGAACGACGTACTCGGCGTGATTCCCCTGATGGCCCGCCCGCGGATGTCGGTCTCGCCCGTCTTCTCGGCAAGGCGCTTTACGTAGGCGAGGACCTGCTGCACCGGATCCTTGCCGCTCCCGTAGTCGTCCCTCATGGGCTTCTTGAACTCGACGATCACGACCGTGTCGGTGTTCTCAGTCTCGCGCCAAGCGACACACGAGTTGTAGAAAAACGCTAGGTCGGGCCGCTCGTCGCTTTCCAAGGCGGCGTAGGTCGAGAGCCTCTGGTCTGAGGCGAAGTAGTTGAAGAAGGCGAGGCGGTCATCGAGGAGCCACAGGTTATGGTCGTCGATCGTCAGGCCGGCGGAATCGATCCGCATCGGGCAGAAGAGCTGGTGCAGGGCGTCCTCCCGGCTGTAGGTCCCACCTTCGAGGTCCTTGAAACCGAGGAGCGTCTCAAAGAGGTCGAGGACGGCCTTGCGCCGCGTGACGTATTCGGCCAATGCGCCGCGCTTCTCGTCGGCGATGAAGCCGGTGTATTCTTCGATCTTCTCGCCCAGCGGCCCCTTCAGCAGCTCCCCCTCCTTGATGGACTTCTCCACGCCGGCGAAGCGCTTCTGTCGCCTGAAGCGGTTGCGGGAGAGCTCGAGGAAGATGTCCTCCTTGCCGTACGAGTTCGGCTGTAGGTCTTCCGCGAAGCCCTCCAGGCCGTCCGCGAGGTAAAGGAACTGCGGGTTCTCGGCGATCAGCGACCGGCTCGTCTCAATTTTTCGCTTCAGGGCCTCGTCGATGTAGGGCTTCAGGAACGCCCGGGCGCAAGACGCGATCCCGCGCTTGACCTGATCGATCTCCTCGCCGTCCAGAGTGAAGGCGGTCCGCTCGCTATTGACGCGCTGGTCGAGGTAGGGGCTCGACGCGCAGCCCACGTAGACGTACTCCCCGTCGAGCGCCTTCAGCCCGAGCTGCTCGTCGACCGCGTAGTCGACGACGGACCGACTGTCCCCGGCGATGAACGCGAAATGGTAGCTCGGCGGCTCGAAGCGCATCCGCTTGTCGCACTTCAGGGACCAGACCGTCAGCAGGAAGGCGTCCTCGCCGGTCCCCACGGTGATCTCATCCGTGCGTTGATCCTCAATGCTGTCGCTGAAGATCGACTCGATCTCGCTCCGTCCCTCGTCGTCGACGACGACCTTCGGCGCGTTGCCCGCGACGAACAGCGGCACGAAGTGAGCCGCAATTCGGCTCTCGATGACGCCCTGCTTCAGCGGCGCGCGATGATCATACGCCGCCCTGAAGCCGCGAAAGCTCACCAAGGTTGAGTGGCCGGGTTCCGGCGACGGCGCGTCCCGCTCCACGATCTGGTTCCTTTCGGAGAGCCGGAAGTCGAACGCGCGGCGACGCCACCCGTCCCCGTCGCGGAAGGTGCTGTCCACCGATATATGCCCGAAGACCTTCAGCCATCCGAGGCGCCCCACTCCTTTGCCACCGCGGGCCTCCTTCAGGCGTGTGTCCGGTGTCCTGAACGACTTGAAGTTGTCGTCGTTGAACCCAATCCCGTTGTCCTCGACGTCGAATCCGACGATTCGGCCGGCGCGCTCATCCCCGTCTCTCAGTATGCGGACGGCGATCCGTCCCTTGTGGGAGGCCTCGGACCCGTACAGGTCCGTTATCGAATGCACCGAGTTGCTGATCGCCTCCATGAGGGGAAGCAGGGCGTTCTTCTCTGACGGCCTGAGCGCGAGCCGGTTGACCCTCCCTATGATGTCACTCTCAAGGTCAGCCACAGCGTCCTCCTCCGAAGGACAGTATCCCGATTGGCGCTGGCGGTGCTAGCTATCGCCGCGCGAAATAAAGAGCCTCGAGGTAGGGCACCTCCTGGCGCGCTCCGTTCATGGCTGGATATAGCCGCGCTGCCGCGGTGGACGCCGGTGCGATAAAGGTTGGGGGTCGACACGCCTCCGAAGCTGACTTGGGCGCCGGCGATCGTCGTCGCGCCGGGCTCGATGAAGAACTGCATCGCCTGGACCGCATACAAGCGACCCTTGAAGTCCATCGAGTCCGCGAAGCTCGTCGTCGGCGCGAAGGCCGACGAATTGGTGTCAAAATACCCCTTGATATCGGCCTCCCGCCCCTGCTCGGTATTGTGCTGACGAACCGCGACGTTGCCGGAGGCGATCACCGCGCAGCCAATGTCAGAACGGCGCGACATAAGGGCAGCAACGCGGCGGGTGGACGGGGGCTGGGCCGTGTTCGACGGATACACAAGCCGAAGCTGGCCGGTACCATTCGCGGTTCCTATTTCGCGTTTAAGAACGCCCCGAGCCTACGTCAACACCCGCAGCTCTTCGTAAGAGACCATGACGTGCTCGCGAAACGCAGGCCGTCCCGTAAGGGCGAGGTAGTAGCGCCGCAAGGCCGGGCGGTCCTGCCGGGTAATTGAGATGTCGAAGTAGCGGAACAGCACATGCCCGAACTGGATATCCGCCAGGGTGAAGTCACTCCCAGCCAAAAAAGCGCTGCGCGCGAGCTGCGCGTCGGCAATGTCGAGTATTTTGTCCAGCTTCGCGACAGCTTGGTTGATCACGGCCGGGTCCTGATCTGCTGGCGCCGTCCGTACCACCTTCCAGAAGATTGGTACCGTGAAGCTCAGGGTAACATTGATCTTCGACCACTCGGCCCACTTGTCGACACGGGCACGAGCCGAGCCTTCTGGCGGCCAGAACGGGGCGGCCCCGTAATGAGCGGCCAAGTAGCGTAGGATGGCGCCGGTCTCCCAGAGCGGTTCACCGTCGCCGTCGCGCAGGACAGGCACCGTGCCGTTGGGGTTCATGGCCAGGAACGCCTGCGTGTCGATGCCACCATATTGGAGCCCGGCATCATGCCTCTCGTAAGGCAGGCCAAGCTCGCCGATGCACCACATGAGCGCCTGGACGTTGGATGAGGTCTTCCGCCCCCAGATTGTCAGCATGAGGTCCTCGCCTCCTCGGCCAAGCGGTCTGACACGCTGCAAGCATGAGGACCTAATCGGGTATGTACGTCTGCTGCCCAAACGCAGGGAGCCACTTCAGGTAGGGCTCCAACGGGGATCGAAAAGGCATACGAGAGAAGTCGTCTTATCTTGCGTTCGCCTCTAAACACCTATATCCTTCCATTATCTTGGAAGACTTTTGGAGCTTTCATAAGGAGAGGCATGCCTTGACCGCGAACGAGGCAGCGGCCGCGTCGCGCGTGCCTCTCAAGCACGTCCATCGCATCATCGACGCCGGCCTTCTCGCCGGAGCCGTCGAGACCCGTCAAGGAACTCGGTTGATCGGCGGCCCAGGCCTGCTGGCACTGAAACTTGCCTATGTCACGGCAGACGTGCTCAAGCCAGAGGCGAGGCGACGGGCCGTACTGCGCGTGCTGGAGCAGCCGGGGAAACCGATAGTCCGTGAGCAGGCCGTCACGGTCGAACTTGGCGGGATCGAGGCTGAGCTGGAAGAGGGATTGGCCGAGCTCGAGGCAGCGAAAAACATGATTATGGTGGATTCAGGAATCCTGGGGGGAGCGCCGTGCTTCGCCGGCACGCGCATTCCCGTCCACGACGTTGCCGACATGATAAGCAATGGTGACACGGTAGCGGGTCTTCTGCAGGGGTATCCCGCCTTGGACGAGCGGCGCGTCCGCCTCGCGCCGGTCTACGCCGCTGCCTATCCACGCCGAGGCCGTCCGCCCACGCCGCCTTGGCGGTCACGTAAGCCGGCTTCCTCGGAGACGATGCGGCTTGAGGACCTCCCGGCAGCGTGAAGTTCCTGGTCGACGAGTGCCTTAGCCCGGAGCTGGTCGAGCTCGCTCGGGTCCACGGCCATTCGGAGTCCACACACGTCACATGGTTGGGCCTGAGCGGGTGCAAGGATTGGACGATTGCCCGACGGGCCATCGATGACAGCTTCGTCCTGGTGACGAACAACCGCCTGGACTTTCTGACCCTCTACGAGCAGGAGGCACTGCACGGCGGCCTCGTCTGTCTGAATGCAGCACACAGCACGATGAGTCGTGACCAGCAAAAGCGTCTTTTCGCGTTGGCACTCATGCGGCTGGCCGGGCCAGAGCCCTACAACGAGGTTCTGGAGATCACGGCCTCCGCGACGGGCGAGGTCGAGGTCAGCCGGTATGACCTGCCTTGACCCGCACCGGTCCGCCTGTCAGATCGCGATGCGCTCGATCTCGTCGAGGCTCACCTTATCGCGGCGCCGGTCGTAGAGCTGCGTCGTTCTCGTACTGGCGTGGTTCGCCATGGCGGCTGCCTTCTCGAGCGTGCCACCGTTCTTGAGGTAAGCCGTGATGCCGGTCGCCCGGAACGTGTGATTGCCGACCCTGGTGTTGATCCTGGCCACGCGCGCGCGGCGCCCGCTCATCGCATAGGCGTTGGCCTGGGGCAGGGGCGTCGTGGTGAGCCGGCCGGTGCCCCGGCCGAGGGTGCGGAACAGCGGCCCCTTGGGGTCAGAGGCGAGGTCGCACCCGTCGATGTAGGCATGCAGGTAGCTGTCGAGATTGTGGTGGCAGGGCATCTCGTGCCGCTTGCCGCCCTTCTCGTTGAGCCGCACCCAGAGCCGCCGGTTCTGCGTGAACACGTCCTCGACCTTCATGCCGAGGGCCGCGCCGACCCGGGCGAAGGAATACACTATCAACCCGATCAGGGCCCGGTCGCGCAGGCCAGCCGGCGTTGTCGTGTCGATCGCGTCGAGCAGCTGTCGCGCTTCATGAGGATCCAGCACGGGCGTCTTGCCGACCCTGGCCGAGTGGCTGGGCCCGCGCACGGCCGACGCTGGGTTGAACGGAAGCACCCCGCCGGAGGCCAGCCAGTCAAACAGGTGGCGGATCGCGGCCAGGCGCTGCTTAATGGTCGGAGCCGATCGCGCGCGGCCCAGTTCCTCGAAATAGGCCGCGACGACATGAGGAGACGCGGCCTCGGTGATTGACCTCACGCCATGTGCCTCCAGCCAGGTAAGGAAGTCGGCCACGGCGCGCAGATAGGAGCGCCTTGTGTTCGGGTTCCGGATCTGCCCGGCGAAGAATTCCAAGAAGCGGTACGAAGCACGGTCGCCCCCCGCTGCGATCAGGGCAGGGGCGCGCGGTCCGGCGAGGGTGACAAGCTGGTTCATGCCACCTCGCGTAAGGGCAAGGCCCGGTGCTGACGCTGTTCCCACGTCTCGATTAGGAAGAGCGCGAGCGATCCCGCAGCGTTGACGGACAAGCGCGCGATCCTGGCGTCGAGTCGACGAAAACCCTTTTCGCGGCCGTGCGCGTCGCCGCCATGGGTGCGGAGGGCGCCGATGCCCTTGGCCACGGAGGTTAATCCGCCGAGAACCTGGCGCACGTCGGCCTCGATCTCAGGAAGCAGATTGGCCTTGCCGGGCGAAAGGCCCAAAGGCTCCTGCACGGCGCGGATCAAGCCATCGATATCTTTCTTCGGCGGCAGCGGCAGGCCGAGTTCGATCAGGATCGAGCGGCAAACGGACTCGATCAGCGAGCACGCGGCCGTAATCGTGTCTTCTGGATCGTCGGACAGGCCCTTTTGCGCCCGCGCGATATCCCGCTGCACGGTGTCAAAATCGAGCACGGCGGTCTTTTCGGCAACGGCGCTGACGATCGCTCCTGATGCCGTCCGGGTGACCAGCTCCGGCTTACCGCCCATGATGGAAATGGCGTGTCCATCCGCCTCAAGGGCCGCGTTCAACCTGGCGAGCACGGCGCGACCCTTCTCTGCGTCGTCCAGGTAGTCGCGGGGATCCGCGGCGCGCAGAAGGACACGCGTGAGCGCGGGAGGGTCGTGGAACGCGACTCCACGAAGGAAGTCTGTCGCGGCCGGAACCCTGGATGCCGACCCGACGCGCATATCGAGACCGCAGTCCAGGAAGAATTGCTCGATTTGCGAACCTGAGCGGTAACGACCAACCGGAGGTTGGATGTCATTGGCACTGCCGCCCGTGATGACGTCGACCAGGGCCTTGATGACGAAGGGCGAGAACTCGCTCATGGGGTGCGGTCCCTGTCCTCGGCCGGTAGAATCGAGCCCAGCTCCGCCTCAAGCTCGATCCTGTAAAGCAAGGCCAGGATGGCGATCTGTGACCCTACCGTCGCCCGCAATTCGCCGAGCGCAGTGAAGAAGCCAGCCTGATCGCCGTGGCGACCGAGGTTGCCGCTGAGGTTCCGGAACTCGGGACCGGGCTCATCGAGAAAGCGTCGGCATGCGGCCCGGATCGCGCGGATTGCCCCCGGAGCCTGGGACTGCTCGTCGAGGCTGGCCAGGCTTTGCGTGCATTGCTGGCGGATGGCATGCACCGAATGCCCAACGTCGCCTTCGACCTCCAGCTGGTAAGGCTGGTACAGCACCCGGCGATCCTCGAGAAAGGTCAGAAGCCCGCGCACGGTGTCGCGCTCGGCCGCAGGCGGGTTCCAGGATAGCCCGAAGATGGGTGTCGAGAAGCCCGTGACCCGCCGGGCGACGTCGGCCAGCGACAGGCGGGGCTGGATGGGTCGGCTCATGCTTCTCTCGGCCCTCCGAGCATCCGATAAAGAATATTATCATATCTAGGGGCCATGGAGGGGCGACCGCGGCGAGGATCGCGCCCGACGCGGGATCGCAACGTCCCGAC
>CAXUCF010000223.1:0-8199 GCA_964249275.1 uncultured Lichenihabitans sp. | reverse complement strand
AGGCAGCGCTGGCCACCCACGTGTTGTCCGGCGTCGGCGAGGCCCGGACGATCGCCGACCTGTTCTGCGGGGTCGGCACCTTCGCGCTCCGGCTCGCCGAACGCGCTGCCGTTACGGCGGTCGACAGCGAGCCCCACGCGGTCGGGGCGCTGGTCCGCGCGGCTGCCGGCACGGCAGGCTTGCGGCAGCCCCGGACCGAGGTGCGCGACCTCGTCAAGCGGCCCCTATCGGCGGCCGAACTCGCGCGCTTCGAGGCGCTGGTGTTCGACCCACCTCGCGCGGGCGCGGCCGCTCAGGCGGCCGAAATCGCACGATCGGCCGTGCCGCGCGTCGTGGCGGTCAGTTGCGATCCCGGCACCTTCGCGCGCGATGCCGCAACGCTGGTCGCCGGCGGCTACCGCATCGAGAGCGTGGTGCCGATCGACCAGTTCCGCTATTCGGCCCATGTCGAACTCGTGGCGGTGTTCACCCGTCCAGCGGCACCGGGGAGACGGCGCCGGCTGCTGTCGTGATCCGACGTCGGTCTTGAACAGCAGCAGCGCCAGTCAGTCCGATCGGGTCACGCCGCGAATCGCGCGAAAGCCTCCACCACCTTCAGGTAGCTCGCGCGCTTGTGCGGCATGACGCGGTCGGGCAGGGAGCCGAGCGGCATCCAGGCCCATTGCGTGAACTCGATCACGCAGCCCGGTGGCGGCCGGGTGATGTCGATCGCGCGCTCGTCGCCCTCGAAGCGTAACGCCGCCCAGCGCTGCGTCTGGCCACGGAAGGCAGAAAGCTTGTGAGGTGGTCCGCCGTAGGGCGGAAAGTCGTAGGGCCACCATTCGTCCGTGATGGCCAGCACCGACACGTCGACGATGCCGGTCTCCTCCCGGAGCTCCCGCCGCGCCGCCGCCGCAATGTTCTCCTCCGGGTCGATGCCCCCCTGCGGCATCTGCCACGGATGATCGGCCTCCACCGTCTCCGGGCCGCCGTTCACGGCGTGGCCCGCGAAGACCAGCCCCGCCGGGTTGAACAGCGCGACGCCGACGTTCGGGCGGTAGGGCAGGGATGATCGGGTCATCTCGGGATCGGTCCTGTCGAATGGGCGCGCGGGGACGGGCAACATCGGCTTGCCGCCACGGCCGGAAAGGGCGAGAGACTTTGGCACGGACGATGCAACGTCGAGGTCACTGCCCGACAACCTGGGTCATGCCCTCTTCAAAGCAACGGCCGGCCGGTGTAAGGTCAGGGCGAAGGAATGGTTCCCCATGTCTGGACCAAAAACATCTGCCTGTGACGAGGAGCTTGCCGATCTCGTCCGATCGCTCGACGACGCTTATCGGGAGCTGTCGGCCAAGGGCTGCGTGCCCGCCGAGGATGTCGAACGACAGTCGAACGAAGCGATCGCTCGCGGCTTGAAGATGCGTGAAGCCGCGAAGCCAGCGGCCGAACAGATGGCCGGAACTGGACATGAAGACGTTCAGCACTGGTGAGTCCATCCAATCTCAGCCCAGCTGCCGACCGTGACATCAACGATCTGCTAATGCGGTCGGCGCTCCAGTTCGGGGAACAGAAAGCGTTGAGGTTGCGGGCCGTACTGCATGGAAAGTGCAATGAAGTAGCTGCCGGATACGATCATGGGCATCGTCGCAGCGATCTTCCGGATCGCCTTCCACTCCGGTTCCTCACCGTCGCCCCTTTCCTGATCGTTTACGATCCTGCAACGAGGATCGTGATCCGTGTGCTCGACGGCCGAAGGGATTTCACGGCAGTCTTCGCAAGATAGTCTGCCCTCCGGTACCGCTGGTCTTCGGGGTGAACGCAGGCGGCCTTCAACTCGATCGGGCAGCCTCGCGGCGGACGGGTGAGGTCCATTGGGTGCTTGTGGCGCTTGGAGCCGCAGGCGATGGCGCCTTTAAGTCCGGCTTTCGGTCGGGGAGCGCCATGCCGCAGCACAGGTGCTGCCAGTCGGCAACCGTCGTGCGTCCCGGCTCCGAGAGGCCCAAGCCGATATCCCCGGTGCCGCCGTCGCGGAGCGTGATCGGAACCAGCAGCCAGCCGCGATCGCGCAGGGCCGTCAGGACGCTGTCCTCCGCTGCGGTGATCCAGAACACGGCATCGTCGGCCGCCAATCTGCCGAACCTGGCCGGGATGGCTGGTCCGGTACAGGTCTCGCCGCCACAGAGTTTCGGCTGCCCCACGGTGGCCAACTCGGCCCCTCCCGCGTCGGGCGGTGCAACGACCCTGATAGCAACGATAAAGTTCGCGCCCTTCGCGGGATCCGTGTTCCTGGCGAGCGACAGCGTCCCATGCAGGTTCCGACCCGGGATATCGATTGCGCCCACGAGCATCGGTACGTCGCTGGCCGAGGCGGGGGCACGAGCAACCCGCCAGGCGACCGTTCCGTTCCACCATCGACCGTTGCCGAGGGTCAAGGTGGCGGCCTGGGGAGGAGCGGGCGCTGTCGCCGCAACTGCCGGCTCGGGCTCGGCCGAGCGGGACACCAGCGTCGCCGCTTGCGTGGTGTCGGTGGCGATCCGCGTCATGGCGAGTTCCACCGGCGCCATCCAGTGGATCCCTGTTGGTGGGGCGGAGCGCATCAGCGGCATGATGGACTCCCCGATCCCCATGCCGAGCAGATAGCGGTCGACCTCCGAGTAGAGCTGCTCGGATGCGGCGGTCTGCACGGTGCGGGACGAGACCGGACGCGTCGAGATCAGCGTGCGGCTGACCTCGACGACATGCCCGCCCACCACGCGCCGCACCACCCGGAACAGGTTGAACACGCGGTTGAACGTCCGGCGCGTGACCATCTGATGGACGCCGACATAGCTGTTCGGGCCGACGGAGCGTTCCGTCCCGGCCGCCAGGACCAGCACGCAGGCCGAGGCACAGGCCGCGATGCCGCCCGCCACATAGCCGGACCGTTCACCCGCGAGGCGCCGGGACAGGCAGGCGCGGTCTGTCTTGCCGCAATCGGTCAGGGCCGTACCGGCCACCACCACCTCGAGCTTACGCTCCCGGATCATCCTGCCCATGGCCATGCCGGCCTCGACGGCCCCGCCGGGCGAATCGATCAGCACCGGGACCGAGCGGTGTCCGAGGCGGTCGAGCGCGGCCCTGAGCAGCGTCGGCGTGCCGGGGACGATCAGGCCGGTCAACGCCAGCCATTCGGCGCAATGGGTTGCGCAATCCACGGCGTCGCTCCGCACCAGCGTTACGGTCATTGGAGCCTTGCCTTCCGCCAACGTGAAGGCTGCGGCGGGCGGGACCAGTGCCGGAAGGGTAAGCAGCGCAGCGAGGACGTGCGGCACGAAGCGGCGGGACATGAAGACCGTCCAAGATTTGAGCCTCGGGAGCCGTAGCCATAGCCGGGCCGTCGTCCGTGGTGCAACCTGAGATGCTCAAGTCACACCCATGTCATCCAGGGCCAAGACCGCGAAGCTCGCGAGCCAGTGCTCGCCCATGTAGTCGCCGGCCACATGCGGCAGGCTCGCCGCGAGGTGCACTTCGGCAGCCGCCTCCATCGCGGTGCGGCGCGGGTCGCCGGCCGGCAGGGTGCCCGCGAGGCCGCGCCAGCACCAGGCCCGGCTGAGGTTCAAGCCGTCGAGATGCGCGATCTTGCCATCCGTGCGGTCGCTCACGATGGCGGGGCGGAACAGCGTTGCGGGCGTGCTCTCCCCAAGCCCAGGCAGGAAGCCGTCGAACCAGGCCAGCCATTGCGCGGCGGGCAGCAGCCGGCGCATGCATTCGGCTTCCATCAGGGCCGGCGACAGGAACTCGTCGCCGCCGGGTTCCCAGGCCTGGCAGTCCCGGTCGTGCCCGTACCAGTCGACCGCCTTCTCCCACAGCAGCCCGAGCAGGGCGTCGTCCTGGCTCGCCATGGCGTAGTCGCGCGCGAGCGTCAGCGCGAAGGCGGTGTTGTAATGCGTGCCGGTGCGGATCGGATATGTGGCCCGTGGCAGGAAAGCCGTGAGGCGGTCCGCGAAGGCCTCCGCCAGGGGCGCGATCGCGATGCCCCACGGCGCGTCGAACCCCCTGAGTTCGGCCGCGAGCTTGAGCAGCCAGGCCCAGCCGTAAGGCCGCTCGAAGCCGCGCGAGGAAGCGCGGCCGAGATAGGAGAGCTCCGTCCCGAGCTTGTCCGGGGTCAGCTGCCGGTCGAACAGCGCCCGGATCTCGCCCGCGGGATCCATCGCGGGAAAGCGGCCGAGCAGCCGGGCCAGCAACCAGTAGCCGTGGACGCAGCTATGCCAGTCGAAGCTGCCGTAGAAGACGGGGTGCAGCGCGCACGGCCCGAGGGCGTCCTCGGGTCCGTCGAGGACGTGGTCGAGCTTGTTCGGATATTCGCGCGTCACGTGGCCGAGCGCGATGGCGGCGAAGCGCACCGCCCGCTCCTCGTCGAGGACTTGCCGCATGGCGCTATGCTCCCCTGAACACGAGCCAGTACATCAAGAGCGTGTTGCCGCCGAGCAGCAACAGGCCGGTCGGGACCTGCACCTTGATGACGCCGTTGCGGTCCGGCAGTTCGAGCAGGGCGGCCGGCACGATGTTGAAATTGGCCGCCATCGGGGTCATCAAGGTGCCGCAGAAGCCCGACAGCATGCCGATGGCCGACATGACGATGGGGTCGCCGTGCATCGCCTTGACGATCAGCGGTAGTCCGATGCCGGCCGTCATCACCGGGAAGGCCGCGAAGGCGTTGCCCATGATGATGGTGAACAGCGCCATGCCGACCGTATAGGTGGCGACCAGCACGAAGGGGTTGTCGAGCGGGATCGTGCGGGTGACGACGTCGGCCACCGCCTTGCCGACCCCGGCCACGAGGAACAGCGCGCCGAGCGCCGCCAGCATCTGCGGCAGCACACCGGCCCAGCCCACGGCATCCATCAGCCGTCGCCCCTCGGTGAACGGCGCCTGCAGGGGCGGGCGCAGCAGGGCATAACCGGCACCCAGCGCCACCAGCACGCCGAGCGCCAGCGACACCAGCGTCGCCTGTTTCGGATCGATGACGGGCTGGCCGCCGATCGTCACGTCCTTCAGCACCAGCGTGCCGAACAGCGCCACCGCCGGGATGATGAGGGCCGGAACGAACAGCTTGTTGCCGAACGCCTTGGCGCTGTCCATGCGCTCGGCCAGGGTCCCGGGCGCGGCCTTGCTGCCGCCGATGCGACCGAATCCGGCCAGCAGCACCATCACGATGACGAGCGCCCCGCTGGCCGCGTCCGGCAGCACCGAACCCAGGAGGAACGTCAGCGCATAGGCGCCCCAGAAACACGTGTTGGGCCAGCGGTTCGGGGCGTCCCGATCGACGGCGTGCTGGAGCGCGAAGGCGCCGAACATCAATCCGGCGAGGACGTAGACGGCGTCGAGCCCGATCATGCGGCTGCGCGCTCCGCGGTCGCGGGTTGGCGACGCCGCTTCAGGCGACGGTCGAGCAGGAACAGGCGCGTGCCGTGGATCACGAAGGCCAGCACTGCCGTCGGGATGGCCCAGACCGCGAGATCGAGCGGCGCCACCACGATGCCGTTCTGCTGCAGGAAGCCCTTGATCAGCAGGATGGAGCCGATGGCGATGAACACGTCCTCGCCGAAGAACACGCCGATGTTGTCGACCGCGGCCGCGTTGGCCCGGATCAGCATGCGGGTGTCCTCGGAGATGGACCCGTGCCGCTCCTCGGCAGCCTCCGCCATGGGGGCGATCAGCGGGCGGACCATCTGGGCGTGGCCGCCGAGCGATGTCAGGCCGAGCGCGGCCGAAACCTGCCGGACCACGAGGTAGATCAGCAGCACGCGCCCCGTCGTGGCGGCGTGGATCCGCGCGATCAGCATCTGGGCGCGCTCGCGAAGCCCGCACCGTTCGAGCAGGCCGATCACCGGGACCACGAGCCAGACGATGCCGATGTAGCGGTTCTGGACGAAGGCCTTGCCGAAGGCCGCCAGGATGGCGAGCGGGTCGAGCCCGGCCAGCAGCCCCGTGGCGAAACCCGCGATCGCCACCACCAGCAGCGGGTTGAGGCCGACCACGAAGCCGATCACCAGGATCGGGACACCGAGCAGGACCAGCAAAGGCAACACTCCGTTCGAGGCTGTCCGCAACGGCCGGGGCGCCGGCCCAATGCCGCATCATCGCAAGTCGCATGGCGCATGAACAGATGAAAGATCGCTTTCCGGACCGGGACGATCCAAGCTGGAGCCGAGACGGAACTCAGCCGCCGTCGCGCGTCGCCGCCCCGCCGTCCCGCCGTCCGAAGTCGGCCGCCGCCGTTTCCTGGCCGACCGCCACGATCGATCGGCGGATGTCGCGGGTCTTCGTGAACAGGTCGAAAAGCCCATCGCCGTCACCGTAGCGCACCATGCGCTGCAGGCTCGACAGATCTTCGAGGAAGCGCCCCAGCATCTCCAGCACGGCATCGCGGTTGTTGAGGAAGACGTCGCGCCACATCGTCGGGTCGGAGGCCGCGATCCGGGTGAAGTCGCGAAAGCCGCCGGCCGAGAACTTGATGACCTCGCTGTCGGTCACGGCTTCGAGATGCGCCGCCGTGCCCACGATGTTGTAGGCGATGAGATGCGGCACGTGGCTCGTGATGGCGAGGACAAGGTCGTGGTGGGCCGGCGTCATGGTGTCGACCTTGGCGCCGAACGACAGCCACAACCGCCGCACGCGTTCCACCGCCTCCTCGGGCGAGGCCCCGCAGGGCGTGAGGATGCACCAGCGGTTCTCGAACAGGGCCGCGAAGCCGGCGTCTGGGCCCGAGAACTCGGTCCCGGCCACGGGATGGGCCGGCACGAAATGCACGCCCGGCGGAAGGTGCGGCAGCACCGCCTCGACCACGGAGCTTTTCACCGAGCCGACGTCGCTCAGCACCGTGCCGGGCTTTAGGTGAGGCGCGATCTCGGCCGCCACGGCGCCGATGGCGCCGACCGGCACGCAGAGCACGACGTGGTCGGCATCGCGGACGGCCTCGGCCGCGGTCTCGGCGACGCGCTCGACGAGCCCGAGTTCGCGCACCCGGGCCCGCACCCCCGGCGCGGCATCGTAGGCCGCCACGGCGCCGACCCGCCTGCCGCGCCGCGCCGCCAGCGCCATCGCCGAGCCGATCAGCCCGACGCCGATGATGGCGACGCGCTCGAATACCAACCCGCTGCCGTCCGGCTCAGCCATGGACGCGGCCCGGATCGAGGAAGGTCTTCAGCGTCGTGACAACGAGCCGGTTGGCCTCTGCCGTGCCGATCGTCAGCCGCAGGTGGTCGGGAAGGCCGTAGGACGCCACGGCTCGCAGCACCAGGCCGTGTGCCGCGAGGAAGCCGTCCGCCTCGGCGGCCGTCGAACCTGGAACCCGGGGGAAGCCGACCAGCAGGAAGTTGCCGACGCCCGGCACCACGTCGAGTCCGAGCCCGCGCAGTTCCGCGGTCAGCCACGCCGACCATTCGGCGTTATGGGCCACGGCCGCGTCCTCGTGCGACTGGTCCTGGATGGCGGCGATTCCGGCCTCGATAGCGGGTGCGTTGACGTTGAAGGGACCGCGCACCCGGTTCATGGCGTCGCAGATGTCGGGATGGGCATAGGCCCAGCCCACCCGCAGGGCCGCGAGCCCATGGATCTTCGAGAAGGTCCGGGTCATCACGACGTTGTTCTCGGTTGCGGCCAGTTCGAGCCCGGAAGAATAGTCGTTGTTGCGCACGTATTCGGCATAGGCCGCGTCGAGCACCAGCACGATCCGGCGAGGCAACCCGGCGTGCAGGCGCTTGACTTCCGAGAAGGGCAGGTAGGTGCCGGTGGGGTTGTTGGGGTTGGCCAGGAACACCATCCGGGTCCGTTCCGTGACGGCGGCCAGGATGGCGTCGACATCGGCCGTGAGCTCGGTTTCGGCCGCCACCACGGGCGTGCCGCCGGCCGCCTGTATGGCAATGCGGTAGACCAGAAAACCGTGGGCGGTGAAGATCGCCTCGTCGCCCGGCCCGACGTAGCTGTAGGTCACGAGCGAGAGGAGGTCGTCGGACCCGCAACCGCACACGATCCGGCCCGGGTCGATGCCGTGTCGTCCGGCGATGGCGTCGCGCAGCCGCACCGCGGCACCGTCGGGGTAGAGTTCGAGCTTCTCGGCCGCGGCCTTGAAGGCCGCCACGGCCTTGGGCGAGGGGCCGAGCGGGTTTTCGTTCGAAGACAGCTTGTGGATCTTGACGCCCGGCGCCGGGGCGGTCTTCCCCGTGACGTAGGAAT
>CAXUCF010000222.1:0-8221 GCA_964249275.1 uncultured Lichenihabitans sp. | reverse complement strand
CCACCCGAATCAGTGGACCACGACAGATTCAGCCGCAACCGCGTTTGTCACCCCCTGTTTCACCCGATCGCCCTGGCCGTGTTTCCACCTCGGTTGACGGATCGTCGGTCGAGGATCATCCTTGACGGTTCAGCACCCGACGTTCGGCGGGACGCCGCCGCTTCGCGGGGTCGCGTCTCCCCTCAGGACCATCGATCGAGCATCCGGGTTGGGGCCCATGAGAGCCGCTTCGACGCGGCCCAGGTTCAGCCGTCCGCCTCGAACGGAGAAGACATGAAAGCACTTTCCGCCAAATTCGGAATTGGACAAGTCGTGCGCCATCGGAAGTATCCGTTCCGGGGCCTGATCTACGACGTCGATCCCGTCTTCGCCAATACCGAGGAGTGGTGGCTCTCCATCCCCGAGGACGTCCGTCCCAGCAAGGAGCAGCCCTTCTACCATCTGCTGGCCGAGAACACCGAAACCGAGTACGTCGCCTACGTGTCCGAGCAGAACCTGCTCCCCGACGAATCCGGGGAGCCGTTGCGCCACCCGCAGATCGACGAGATCTTCGTCAGGACCGAAGCCGGGGAATACCGGGCGAAGGCCGCGGCACGAAACTGACCCCGGGAGCGCAGCGACCGAGTACCGGACTGCGCCCGCATGCGCCGTGACGCATGCTTCGCAGCTTCAGACCGGTCGGCGAAGAACCATCAGGGTTTCGCCGCCGGGGCAGTACCGGCTGCCGGGGCGGTCCCTGCCGCGGGAGCAGCACCGGCCGCGGGAGCCTGCTGGCTCTGCTGCTCCAACTGCTTGCGCCGCGCCTCGGCCTGGGCTTCGAGCTGCTTCTGAAGATCGGCTTGCATCTCCTGCTGCTGCTTGGCGATCACCTCGGGCGGGATCGCGGCACCGTCGAAGGCCTTGCCGAACCCTTCGATGGGCAGCGCGAAGGTGACTTCGTTGTTGGCCAGACCCTTGGCCACGATGTTGAACACCTTGCCCTTCTTCATCTGGTCGATGACGTTGCCCTTCACCCGGGTTTCGGCGAAGCAGCCGTTGGGCATGCAGAACTCGAAGCTTCCGTCGCTGGTCGCCCCCTTGTCGATCGAGAACCGGACGCCCGGCTTCAGCAGGAGCCCGATCGGCATCAGAACGCGGATGATGCGGTTGTCGTCGCCCTTGACGTCGTAGACCGCCAACGCCACCGGCGGCGGCTGGTCCGGCGCCGTGGTGAAGTCACGCGTCGTGAAACAGAGCTCCTTCTGGCCGGCCTGAGGCTTGCTGCAGACCTTGGTCCATTCGGACTTGGGAACCACCTGCATGTCGATCTTGACGGGCGCATTCGGATTTTGCTGCGGCTGGCCGGCCGGAGCCGCGGGCGCGCCGGGTGCTGCCGGGGCGGCGGTCTGGGCCAGGGCCGGTCCGCAGAGGAGCGCCGCGGTGACGAGGGCGGCTGCCCCGAGTTTCATCGGTTGGATCGACATTGGAATCCTCGTAATCTGAACCGCGGAGGCGTCAGGCAAGCGTCCCGACACGGGCGACGGGCGAACGGCCACAAGCCCGACACCGCTCGAAGAACACCCATGCTGGATCCCGGCCAGGACGGCCCCCCGGCGCTCCTGCGATCCGAAAACAGCAGGAAGGGCTGAGCGCGCTGGCGTGTGGAGCGTCTTGCTCATTGCTGCGGATTGCGGCGACAAGTTGTCGGCCGGGCTGCCTCCCGAGCGCGACCGTCGCCTGTCTCGATGATCCGCGCGACGATTGCAAGCCGGGCGTTCGGGAAAGCCCGGATGGTCACACCGGCACCAGCATCGTCGGTCACGCTCACCTCCCCGCACGTTACCGGACCCGAGACCCATGCGTTCCAAGCTTCGTGCCCTTCTCCTGGCCTCGCTCGCTTGCAGCCCGGCTGCGCTGCCGGGCGAGGCTCGGGCCGCGGCCGCGATCGCGATGCATGGAACGCCGGGTCTCCCCGACGACTTCACGCATTTTCCCTATGCCGAGCCCGACGCCCCGAAGGGCGGCCGCCTGCGACTGTGCATCCTCGGCACCTTCGACAGCCTGAACCCCTTCAACCTGAAGGCGGGCTCCACCGCCCAGGGCCTCAACAACATGGTGTTCGAGAGCCTGATGGCCCGCTCTCAGGACGAGCCCTTCACGCTCTACGGCCTCGTGGCGCGCGGCATGGAGACCGACGACGCACGGTCCTTCGCCACGTTCCACCTCGATCCCAAGGGGCGGTTCTCGGACGGAACGCCGATCACGTCGGCCGACGTGCGCTTCACCTTCGATCTCCTGAAGAGCAAGGGCCGGCCGCAGCAGCGCTCGGCTTTCGCGCTCGTCCGCAGCGTCGAGACGCCGGACCCCGAGACGATCCGCTTCGACCTTTCCGGCATAGGGGATCGTGAGCTGCCGCTGTTCCTCGGCCTCATGCCGGTGCTGTCGCGAACCGCGACCGACGCGGCCCGGTTCGACGAAACCACCTTGAAGCCGCCGCTGGCCAGCGGACCCTATCGGGTCGCCGCGGTCGAGGCCGGCCAGAGACTGGTGTTGCGGCGCGATCCGAACTACTGGGGACGAGATCTGCCGACACGGCGCGGCATGTTCAACTTCGATCAGGTCGACATCGACTATTACCGCGACGCGAACAGCCTGTTCGAGGTGTTCAAGGCGGGCCTTTGCGACTTCCGTATCGAGACCGACCCGGCCCGCTGGCTCAAGAGCTACGATTTTCCCGCCATCCGCGACGGCCGCGACCGCAAGGAGTCGGTGCCGCTGCGGCTGCCGAAGGGCATGGAAGGCTTCGCGTTCAATACGCGCCGGCCGTTGTTCGCCGACGTCCGGGTCCGCGAGGCGCTGGGCGAGATGTTCGACTTCGGTTGGGTCAATCGCAACCTCTACGGCGGGCTCTACCGCCGCACGCCGAGCTACTTCGCCGAGAGCCCCTTGAGTTCCACCGGGCATCCCGCATCGGCGGCCGAAACCGCATTGCTGGCCCCCTACCCCGGCGCCGTGCGAAACGACATGCTGGACGGCAGCTGGCGTCCGTCCGAGGGTGATGGCTCGGGCCGCGACCGCGCCGAAGCCAAGCGCGCGCTGGCACTGCTGGCCGCGGCAGGCGACAAGCTCGACGGCACCGCCATGCGGACGCCCGGCGGCGAGCCGTTCCGCTTCGAAATCATGGTGCAGGATCGCCGCCAGGAGCGGCTGGCGCTCAGCTTCGCCGACAGCCTGAGGGAGATCGGCATCGACGTGCAGGTGCGCCTCGTCGACGAGGTGCAGTACCAGCGCCGCCGGCAGAGCTTCGACTTCGACATGATGCTGGGATCCTGGGCGGCATCGCCGTCGCCCGGCGCCGAGCAGCGCTCCCGTTGGAGCCAGCAGAGCGCCCGGCAGCCGGCATCCTTCAACCTGCCCGGCGCCGCGTCCCCGGCCATCGACGCCGCCATCGGCGCGATCCTCTCGGCGCGCACGGAGGACGAGTTCATCTCGGCGACGCGCGTGCTCGACCGGCTGCTCCTGTCGGGCTTCTACATCATCCCGCTGTTCCACACAGAGGAGCAGTGGATCAGCTACGCCTCCTGGCTCGGGCGGCCCGCCGCGGTGCCGCTGTTCGGCTTCACCAACGTCACGCCGATCGAGCTTTGGTGGAAGAAGCAGGGCGGGTAGGATGCCATTGTCGTGACGAACAGCAGGACGTACAGGAGCGAGATCGCCGCCTCGGTCCACGAGATGGTTGAGGGCTTCGAGGAAGCCGGACTCGTCGACAGGCAGACCATGCGGGGGTTCGATGCGTCCTGCCTCGCGCCTGTCGAGGAGCTATCGCCCGAGAAGATCAAGGCCATCCGCGAGCGCGAGCGCGTTTCTCAACCCGTGTTCGCCCGTTACCTGAACGTGTCGAAGAACCTCGTGTCGGACTGGGAGCGCGGTGCCAAGCGACCCGGTGGACCCGCGCTGCG
Source organism: uncultured Lichenihabitans sp. (assembly GCA_964249275.1). Taxonomy (GTDB): domain Bacteria; phylum Pseudomonadota; class Alphaproteobacteria; order Rhizobiales; family Beijerinckiaceae; genus Lichenihabitans. The sequence goes on along the minus strand of CAXUCF010000222.1, from coordinate 4,283 downwards.
CCTGCTGACGGTGGTCCGCAAGAGCGGTCTGCGGGCGATCGCATGACTGATGTTGACCACCCCGGCGCTGGAGAACCCGCCGAACCGCAAGGCGACGCGGCTCGCCAAGATCGCCTGCGCTTACCATATCCTGTTCTCGCCCGTTCACTCCTCGACCTGACGACCCGGCATCATGCTCAATCGTGCCGCTCGCCCGGTCCATTTCGAAGATTTCAGCGGTTCCGACTTCGAGCGCCTCGTCTTCGCTTACCACCTGCGGGACGGCTGGACGGACCTCGCCTGGTACGGGCTGACCGGAAGTGACCAAGGCCGCGACATCATCGGAACGCAGCCGTTCGATGACCAGCCCCACCGTCGCACCGTTATTCAGTGTGTCAATCGCGGAAGCCTCACCCAAACCAAGGCTGAGCACGACATGGCAAGCGCCGTGGCCGCGCCGACCAGCGCGCCCGATGCCTTCAGGTTCGTCTGCCGCTCCGGCGGAACGGCGGGATGCGGTTGCGGCCGCTGCCCGCAAGCTCGGGGTCCGCAACGTTGCCATCTGGTCGGGGACGGAGTTCGAGGAGCAGCTCCGGCTCCGGGCCGAGTTTCTCCTCCGCCGCTTGGTCGAGGGCGCGGCGTTTCCCGATAGCGAGGCCGAACTGCGGCGTTTTGCGGACGACTTTCCCAATCTCGACGACGATGAAGCGCTCGCGATGATTGCCGCCGTGTTTGATCGCCCCGCTTTCCGCACCCGTTTTCGGGAAGAGAGTTCGCTGCCTGCTTTCCTACGCGCCATCGAAGACACGATCGGGGCTTTGAACACCGGCATCTGGCGCACCCGCGACGGGGTTGAAATCCGCCGCCTTCCATCGATCCACAACATCCGCAACGGCGCGATCCGAGTGGAACTCGCCCGGGTCAGCCGAGGGCTGGACGATCTGCGTCGCTTCTTCAAGCGCCGGCTTGCGGACGGCACGATCCGACACTGCAGCTGCGGTCAGGCCGACTGCCCCGTGTTCACGATCGAGCCGCGGACGGCGACCGAGCTCAATCGTGTACGCACGCGCGTTCTCGATCGCTTCCACCGCCTCGTGCCCGCCTTTGCCATGAGAGTTGATTGAACTCTGTCCGCCAGGTCACATCTGAATGCCTTGCACCTCCGCCTTCAGCGCACGGGCGAGGCGAATGACACGCTGGCCGCGGCCGGCGACAAGCCGGCACCGTCAAGACGACGCCCGACGGGGAGCTGTTCCACTTCGAGACCATGGTGCGGGATCGCCGCCAGGAGCGGCTGGCGCCGATCGAGCTTTGGTGGAAGAAGCAGGGCGGATAGGATCGGGTCCGTCGTCGAATGGCCGAGGTCGTCATGGATATCCTGCCGCCCAAACACGAGACGGTCGACCGCGACGGGACGCGCCTCCACGTCGCACGGCTGGAGTCGCTGGAGCGTTCCGAGGCGAGCGGGCGCGGCGCTTCGGACGGCAGGACACTGCTGTTCCTGCACGGCTGGCCGGAGTTCTGGTGGACGTGGTCGCCCGTGATGGAGCGGCTCTCGGCGCGCGGTTACGATTGCGTCGCGCCCGATCTGCGCGGCTTCGGCGACAGCGACAAGCACCCCGACGGGCGCTCGGCCGAGGTCGGCCCCGAGCTTCACGCCGCCGACGCGCTCGCGGTGCTCGACGCGTTGCAACTCGGCCGCGTCGGCGTGGTGTCGCACGACGTCGGTGCCTACGTGGCGCAGAGCCTCGCCCGCCTGGTGCCGGAGCGCCTCGCCGGGCTGTTCTTCTTCAACTGCCCGCACTCCGGCATCGGGCCGCGCGGCGCCGCGCCCGAGATGCTGAAGGAGATCTGGTACCAGAGCTTCAACCAGATGCCGCTGGCGGCGGAACTCGTCGGCGCCTCGAGGTACAGCATCCGGACCTATATCGGGACGATGTTGCGCCATTGGGCGAGCGGCAACCCCGCGGCCTTCGACGACGAGACGGTGGAACGCTACACCGACAACTTCGCCAAGCCCGGCAACCTGCAGGGCGGCTTCAACTGGTACATCAGCCAGGGCGAGGCGCGGGTGAAGATGCTGAAGGGTGAAGCCCCGAAGAAGCCGCCCATCGCGGTGCCGACCTGCGTGCGCTGGGGCGACAAGGACCCCATTCTGTCCGCCACCTGGGGTGACACGCTGGGCGAGACCTTCTCGGACCTCGACTTCGCACCCTTCCCAGGCGCCGGCCACTTCCCACACCGCGAGTGCCCCGACCGCGCGACCGAGGAGATCGACCGCTTCTACCGGATGCGCCTGCCGGGCTGAGGGCCCCCACGGGAATGAACGCTTCCCCTCATGAGCCTGTTTTATCCGGTTTCCGCGTGATCAACTCCGGCTGTCATCCCGGACCAGCGCCGGTAGGCGCGCAGATCCGGGATCCAGACCTCGTCGCTTCCAAAACAGCGCACGGCCGCCTCGGGCCAATCCTGCAGCGTCGGGAGTCTGGGTTCCGGGAGAGGCGATCAAGCGGATGGCGTATTGAAGTGAAGGTCGGTGCTGTCGAAGCGGTTATTTCTGTGGGGACCCTAACGCCAGCTTGAAAACCACTCACCCGCAGGCGAGCTTGTCGCAACGCCGCATATCCGCGATGGCGCGGGCCATGGCGTCCGGGCCGGGATAGCCCAGGATGCCGATGTTGCCGAGCGCGAAGGACGGCGTCGCCTCGAAGCCCAGCGCGGAGGCCAGGTCCGCCTGACGCTTGATCACCCCACCGATCTGCGGCAGGTTGGCCGCCGCCTCGATCGCCTTGGCGTCGAGGCCGAGTTCGCCCGCGACCTGCAAGGCCAGCGCGCCGTCGACGGGGCCATGCTTGGCGTAGACGGCCTGGTGGAATCCATAGGCCTTGGCGGGTCCGGCGGTCCGCAGCACCGCCTGCTGCACCTTGGCGGCCTGCACCGAACCGGGGCTGAGGATCGGATTGTTGACGAGGCCGAGCTTCAAGCCGGCATTGCGGTGCAGCAGGAGGTCGAGATCGTGCTCGGCCTTGCGGCAGTAAGGGCAATTATAGTCGAAATACTCGACCAGGATCACGTCGGGCGACGCCGCACCCGCCCACACGACACCCGGCAATCCCTCGGCCGAGAGATCCGAAGGCAGCCTGTAGTTGTAGATTTGCCGGCCGTCGTCGCCCGCGAAGGGGAACAGGCTGCCGGCCTGGGCCCGAGCCGGCCGCGACAGCAATGGCAGGGGCAGGGTCGGAGCCGCCAAGAGGGCAAGAGCCCCGCCCAGCAGGGTGCGTCTATCGTTGGTCATGCTTCACCTTAGCCGATCGCCTGTCCGGGCTGAAGCGCGTCGGCGCCGGCCAGCGACGGGCCTCATCGGCGGCGCGGTATGGTGAACGACTTGTCAACCATCCGGCCTTTATCCTGCGTGGTGGCCGGGACTCCGGCCCTGCGGCGCGAGGCTCAGGACGGCATGGCGAGGGCGATGGAGACAAGCGGGCCGGCATCGGGCTGGGGGGCGCGGCACCTCGCGAGGACGGCCGTCCTGGTGCTCGCCGTGGCGCTGCCGGGCGTGGCGCAAGCCGGGCTGTCCCGGCCACCGACGGCAGCGGCAGCGGCGCGGGTGGGGAATTTCGGCGCTTTCCTGCAGGCGCTCTGGCCCGAGGCCCACGCGCGCGGCGTGTCGCGTGCGACCTTCGACGCTGCCTTCCTGGGCGTCGCGCCCGACCCGGCCGTGCTCGACAAGACCCACAATCAGGCCGAGTTCCGCAAGACCATCGGGGAATATCTGGAGACGGCGGTATCCGACAAGCGCATCGCGCTCGGCCGGGACAAATACGCAGAATACCAGCGCTGGCTGGAACGTGCCGAGGCCCAGTACGGGGTCGACCGCTACATCATCATGGGGGTGGGGGGCTTGGAAACGAAATACGGCACCTATACGGGTGACGATTACGTGATCCGCTCGCTGGCTACGCTGGCGGCCGCGCATTATCGCGGCGCCTATTTCCGCACCGAACTTCTCAAGGCGTTGATGATCCTGGAAGAGGGCCATATCGACCCCGCCCACATGATGGGATCCTGGGCCGGGGCCATGGGTCAGACGCAGTTCATGCCGTCGAACTTCAAGCCTTATGCGGTGGATTTCGACCGCGATGGGCGCCGCGACATCTGGACCAGCGTGCCCGACGCCATCGGCTCGACCGCGAACTTCCTGAAGAAGCACGGCTGGGTCGCGGGCGAGACCTGGGGATACGAAGTCACGCTGCCGCGCGGCTTCGATGGCGGTGCCGAGGGCGCCCGATACGTCTCGTTCGAGC
>CAXUCF010000221.1:6153-8242 GCA_964249275.1 uncultured Lichenihabitans sp. | reverse complement strand
GGGCAGGGGTGGCCTGGAGCGTCTTCAAGGGGATCTGGACGAAGACGGTCAGCTTTCCCGAAACGACCTCTGCCGAGTCGAAGGATGTACGCGACACCAACCGCGCGAAGGCCGGGGTGGACAGCCAGCGGGTATCCTTGGCGGCGTTGGCGTAGACGCCGGAGAAGGTCTCGTCGACGAGACCCATGAGCGATCCGGCGAGGTCGCGGGCGAGCGACGAGGCGCTGGTGGCGTGGATAGCCTCGAGCACCTTGCGCAGCTCGCCTTCCGGGGTGACCAGCACCTCGCGGACGTGGGCGAGAGTCTTTTGCCCGTCGGGCAGGGCAGGGTCCCAGAGCGTATCGGCGATGATGCAGGCGATCAGACCCTTGGCCGACTCGCGGAAGAACTCGGCTCCCGAGGTGACGCGGCCCTTGGTCTCCCCAGTGATCCAGCCGACCACGGCCTCGACGTTGGCCTCGGCGAGCGGCGAAGTAATATCGATCCAATCGAGCACGTTGAAGCCGTCGCCCTGCGGCGCGGACGGGTCGAGGGTGATGGTGCGGTGCCCGAGGCGTTCTCGGCGAAACCGTTCCACCATCGGTGCAACCTCGCGCAACGGGTCGAGGACGACGGCCGAGGCGGTCCAGCTCAGGAGCGTCGGCACTCCGACCGAGGTCGTCTTGTAGCCGCCCGAGCCCGCCACCACCATGGCGTGGGTGGGGCCGGAGCGGCACGGGTCGACGAGCAGCGGAGAGGAGCCTCCCCGACCCCATGTCTTGGGACCGGTCGGATCGAAGGCCTGCCGGGCGACGTCGTCGCGGTCGACGCGGTAGGCCTCGCCGACGACGATGCCGCCGTATACGGGATCGGCGCCGGGGAAGAGTTCGCGCGCGCCGTCCATGGACAGCCAATCGGCATGGCCGTGGTTGTCGCTCTTGCCGCGGAGTACCCTGGCCTGGCCCCGGCGAAGTCCCGGCGACCCGAACAGCATCTGGGCCGCGACCGCGATCGAGAACACACCGAGGCCGAGCGCCCAGAGCACGCCGACATCGATCGCCTTGGCGATCCCAAGCGGCTTGGCGTGGCCGAGATAGGGCGCGAGGCGGCGAGCCTCGTCCCATAGGGCGAGGGCAGTCGCGATCGCGACGCCGAGCATAGCGGCGACAGGCAGGACACGGGACGCGAGCCGCATTTTTCGCATCGCAACGGCCGCGACGAGCAACACCACCGGACCGGCCAGTGTGGCGGCCGGCCAGGCATGATAGGCGAACGCGTAGGGTCTGCCTGTCCAATCGGGCATGCTGGTGAGGACATCACGCCAAAGGCCTTGAGCACCCTCGCGCGCGAACCAGAACAGCAACAAAGGCCAGAGTTCGACGCCGGCCGACAAGGCCGATGGCAGTCTTACGGGAGGTAAACGCTTTGCTGTATTCGGTGTCACAGGCGTCTCTCTCGCCAGCTTTGCGCTCCGCGCGGACATCGACGTGTCAGGTCACTGAAGACCGCGCGCGCATGCACCGCACGGCGGTGACGTTGTGGTGCCGGACGTCAGCGCCCGACCCGCGCCGAGGCCTTGGCCGTCGCTGCTACCGCCTCGGCGTCATCGCCGCCGTCTTCGTCGTCCAGCAGCACACCTTGGCTTGCCGCTTCAGCCGCGTCGCGCAGCCCGGCTGCCAGGAATGTGCGGGCCACGGCGTTGATTTCGGTCTGGGGGAAAGCGCCGTGCACCCAGATCGGAACTACGAAAGGCTCCATGTCGCCGGACGCGATCTCGAAACTCACGCGATGAAAGCGCTCGTCGAAACCGGGACGGGTGACATTGGGTTCGACAGTCGTGATCCGAACCGTTGCGTCGCCGTCCATGTCATCTCCTTCATTCGGCCGCGGCCGCGGTTGGCGCTTCAGCGTTCGAGCCGTCCGACGCAAGCGCGCCTGTTTCGGCCGGACCGACGCGTCTGACAGTGCCGCCGAGTTCGGCGGCAAGTTCTGCGGCCTCGTCATAACGCGCGAGCCCTTCCCAGTGCTGCATCACCTTGGAAAATCGAAAGCCGAGTTTGCGCAGGCGCGTGGTCGCGTGCAAGGGCTGCGCACCGGGCAGGGTGACGGT
>CAXUCF010000221.1:0-6143 GCA_964249275.1 uncultured Lichenihabitans sp. | reverse complement strand
CCGGTGAGCGGCACCTTGCCCGCCTGCCGCGCCTTGACCTCGAGGTCGAAGGCGCGCCCGCCTTCCGCTTTCCATGACGCGATCCTGTCGGCGTCGTCGCTGCCAGTCTTGAGCGAGAGCAGGGCGCCATAGAGCGCGTTCGGTTCGAGGTCGATCAAGCCCGCTTTCTCGATCAGCCCGCCGGCCTCGATGAGCCGACGGGTGCGGGCCTTGCGCTCTTCGAGCTTCAGCCTGGTCTCGGTCTCGGCGATGCGGTTCTTCTGCTGCTCGAGGCGCGTCATGCGCTCGGCGAGTGTGGTTCGGGCCATCGGGTCCTCTCCGTTCGACGGTATGCATAGCCTATAGCTTACGCGGTGACAGCGCGCGAGATCAACCGCGCCGGTTCCGACGGCCAGCGTCCCGAACACGATCGAGATCATGCCGACGCTCATGGTAGCGGCCGTCACGATTTGGGAGTGCCAGTTCAGCCTGCTTGGGGGATAGCCGAAGGACCGAAGATCCACATGGTAGCGCGCCGGCCTCAATGGATCGACCAGCACCGGCACGCTGGAAGGCAGGTCCTCGATGCCCGCGGCGGGACGAGCGTACCAGTCGCTGCAATAGACCGTTCCGCTGAACCGTGCGGGGGCGAGAGCGGCACAGACGACGCGGACCGGCGTCATGCCCATCCGCACCGAGGCTCGCTCGCGCCGCTCCGTCCGCGCCTGCAAGACGGCCCGCTTTTCTGCAATCGCGGATCCGGCGCAGGCGCAGTGCTTCGCGTGCGATCAGCACCAGTCCGACCGCCAGGCCCAGGGCGGCGGGAAGGACGAAGAACGCGGCACCAACGAACAGGCCCACGAAGCCGAAGAACAGTGAGAACAGCACCAGGCCCGGGCCGCCATCGCGATCATCGACACTTCGTTCCAAAAACGGCATAGCGTCTCTCGAGGGATCTAGCCATTCCTGTGATGTCGGATCCAATGCTCGGTATGGGTCATACAGCATCGCGTCGGGGTTGGCGGCGTCGCGGTTCAGCGGCCGATGGACTGCGCTCTTCGATCATCCTTGGCCAGCAACACTCAGCGTCTGAACGCGGCACTTCGCGACGGCGCGTCCAGTTCTCATGCGGTGGTGATTTTCGGTCACGGCGATGGCGCTGTGACCGGCGGCGCCGGGTTCGGCACTCCTCCTGAGCGGAGCGAAGGGACGGACGTGCAGACGCAATATGCGTTGTGACCAACGCCCTCTTGCTTTCCCCAACGGCCGCGGTCAAGCTGTGTGAATGGCCATCGCGTTTGCCCGGGCTCGCTACATCTCACGCTCGACCGGCGGCTCGGCGGCGCGCTCGGCCGCCTACAATGCGCGGGAGGGGATCACGGACGAGCGCACGGGCACGCTCTATTACTTCAAGCACCGCGACGCGCCGGCGCACCACGAAGTGCTGTTGCCAGAAGGTGCCGATGCGAAACTCGCAGACACCGCGACCTTGTGGAACGCAGCGGAGGCAGCGGAAAAGCGTAGGGACGCGCAGGTGGCGCGCGAACTCGTACTGGCGCTGCCCGCCAATCACGAGCTCAGTCCCGAGGACCGGGTCGAGCTGGCGCGAAGCTTTGCGCAAACGCATTTCGTTTCGAAGGGCTTGGCCGTGCAACTCGACGTGCATGCGCCGCATGTGGGCGACACGGACGGCGATCGGGCCAACCACCATGCGCATCTGCTCGTCACGACACGGCGGGTCGAGGGCGATCATTTCGCCCGGAAGAAAGCTCGCGAGCTCGACCCCGAGGTGAAATCCTTCCGCGGACGCGGAGTGGTCACCGATGGAGAGCACTGGGGCGCGGCGTGGCGCGATCACCAGAACCACTATTTTGCTGAACACGGGCTCGAACTGCGGGTGGATGCCGCAAGCGCGGTGGCGCAGCAGCACATCGGGCCTCTCCGGATGCGAGCCGAGGACTCGGCCGCGTTGGCACGGGCGGAGGAGGTCGCCCGTGAGAACGCCGCGGCTGCACGCGATCCCGACAAGGTTTTGGTCGTCCTGACGCGCAACAACGCGACCTTTACGGAGCGGGACGTCGACCGGCACCTGTCGAAGCACATTTTTGCCGAAGCCGAGCATCTGCAGATGAAGGCAAAGGTGCTCGGTCACGCCGAGATCCTGGCGTTGCACGATCGCGACACGGGCGAGCTGACCGGTCGTTACACGACCAAAGCCGTGCGGGAGCAGGAGCGGGCGGCCTTGAGCGACGCTGACATCATCGCTGGTTTGCGCCGGCATCGGGCGCTTGGGGCAGGGGCTTTGGCCGCAGCACTCGAAGGGCGCGCGTTGCGCGAGGATCAGCGGGCGGCATTCGATCATGCGACGACGGCGGGCGCCCTGAAAATCATCGAAGGCCGTGCCGGTACGGGGAAAAGTTATACGCTGGGGGGCATCCGCGACGCGCACGAAGGCGCAGGGTACGAGGTCATCGGCTTGGCGCCGACCAACAGCGTGGCTCAGGACCTGAAAAGCGACGGGTTCGCGCACGCGGCCACGGTCCACTCGGAACTGTTCCGCATCAAGAACGGCCGCACGCAGTGGACCGATCGCGTCCTGGTGGTCGTGGACGAAGCGGCGATGCTCGACAGCCGCATCACCGGCGAATTATTGGCCGAGGCGAAGCGGAGCGGGGCCAAGGTGATACTTGCAGGTGACGACCGTCAGCTCGCGTCGATCGAGCGGGGCGGACTTTTTGCCGAGTTGCGCCAGCGTCACGGTTCCTCGGAAATCACCGAGGTGACGCGCCAGAGGAGCGATTGGCAGCGCCAGGCGGCGCGCGACCTGGCCGAGGGCCAGACGCTCAATGCAGTAAGCGCCTTTGCCCGGGAAGGGGCGATCACCTGGTCGCGGACGCAGGATCAATCCCGCGAGCGCTTGGTTGCGCGCTGGAAGGCTGACACGGCGGCCGACCCCGAAACGAGTCGGTTCGTGTTCGCCTATACCAACAAGGACGTGGACAAGCTGAACGCGGATCTCAGGGCCGTGCGGCGCGATCGAGGTGAACTCGGTGAGGATCACCGCTTCGCCACGAAGCACGGCGAGGCCGCCTTCACGGTGGGCGACCGGGTGCAGTTCACCGACACGCTCCGGTCCGCAAAGATCTACAACGGCAACGCTGGCACGATAACGGGGATCGACGCCGAGACGGGCGTGATCCGGGCGAAACTCGACGGATCGAATGGGGAGGAGGGCAGGGAGGTTGTGTGGTCGGCCTCCGAGTTCGATGGCTTCCGGCACGGCTACGCGGGTACGATCTACAAGGGGCAGGGGAAGACGCTCGACCACACCTATCTGCTCCATAGCCACCATTGGCGTCAGGCATCATCCTATGTGGCGCTGACCCGGCAACGGGAGAGCGCGCGCATCTTCGCCGCGATCGAAACGGCGCGGGACGTGGTCCAACTCGCGCGGCAGATGAGCTGGGTCGAGGTGCGCTCGGCCTCGGTCGCCTGGGCGACTGCGCATGAGTTGGCGCCGGAGTTGCGGCAACGGGTCGCAGAAGGGCAGGGGACGTCTGCAACGAACGGCGGACCAAAGAACACCTCAGGCGAGGGAAGAGGTCGAACACGGACCGCACAGGCCCATGCGGCCCAGTCCCTCACGCCGGCTGCCGAAACGGCACCCTTGAGGACCGACCGGGCCGCGGGCACGGCTGAGTGGCTGATTCCACCGCGCGTGTCGGTGGATGGCCGCGACAGTTTCGGGCGTGGGCTCGACGATCGCAGTATCGCAAGTGCGGTGGCAGACGACCGCGCCGTGCAGCGCGAGCGCGAGGCGCTGGAAAACTATCTGCAGGGGAGCTATCGCGATCCGAAGGAGGCGCGTTCGCGGATTGACGCACTGGTCGAGCGTGACGGGTACACGTCAGCTGGCCATCGGCTCTCGGCCGATCCCGGTCAGCTCGGCGAATTGCGCGGCAAGGTCGGACTGTTCGCGAGGGCCAAGGCTCGACAGGAGCATGAGCAAGCAGAGCGCGTCGTCGGGGCGATCGGGCCTGCGATGTCGCGCGTCAGTGAAGCCGAAGCCAAAGCCGCCCAGGGCTACCGCGGGGCCGTCGAGGCGCAACTTGCGGCCGAGGCGACCGGCGTGCCGAAACTGTCGGACCGGGCTCAGGCCGCGCTCGCAGCGGTGGCGGCCGCCAAGGACGACGCGGGCAGGGCGGAGGCATGGAACGTCGCTCAGAGTAACAACAATCCGGCTACCGAACTCTCCGCATTCGCGGCCGCGGTCGAGAAGCGCTTCGGGGAGGACGGCGTGCGCGCCATGCTCCGTGCCCAGCAGCCCGGGACCAAGCCTCACGAGGGTGGCCCGTCCGTGTCGGATGATCACAAGGAGGCGATGGTCGAGGTCGGGCGAGCCATTGCTATGATCAAGGCCGGCGAGGGCGCTAGCGCGAGTAAGCTGCAAGCCGAGGAGTTGGCGCAACGCGCGAGCCAGGGTGCAAGGCTGAAACTATGACGACGTTTCGGAGCGATTCGGCGCCCGTCCGACCGATCCCTCGTCAACCCAGCCGCAGCTTCACGCCCGCGAAGTTGCGACCCGCGATCCGAGTGATGCACGAGTCCGCTCCCTTCAAGGGGACAGCGCGCGTGCAGCGCCTGCTCCAGAGCGTCGAGTACAAAGGCGGCGTGGGCGGTTCGGGAGACCCGCCAGCCGACAATGCGACGTGCGTAGACATCGATCACGAAGGCCACGTAGACGAAGCCGCCCCAGGTCGCGACGTAGGTGAAGTCGGACACCCACAAGGCGTTCGGCCGCGGCGCTTTGAACACCCGACTAACCCGGTCGAGCGGGCAGACGGCTGCCGGATCCGGGATCGTCGTCCGGACCGTCTTGCCCCGCACGACGCCCTGCAGTCCCATCGCTCGCATGAGCCGGGCGACGGTGCATCGCGCCACCACGACCCCTTCCCGGCCGAGCTGCCGCCAGACCTTGCGAACGCCGTAGACGTGAAAGTTCGCCTCGAACACGCGCCGTATCTCGACCATCAGCGCTGCGTCACTGCGAGCGCGGGTCGGCAGCCTGCCGGGGTCGGCGCGCCGTGCGGCATGCGCGTGATAGGTCGACGGGGCGATCGGCAGGACCCTGCAGATCGGCTCGACCCCGTAGACGGCGCGATGGTCGTCGATGAAAGCGATCATGTCCGCGACCGGCGGTCGAGCTCCGCCATGGCGAAATACGCGCTGGCCTTCCTCAGGATCTCGTTGGCCTGGCGCAGCTCGCGGTTCTCCCGCTCCAGCGCTTTGATCCGCTCGCGCTCGTCCGTGGTCGGACCAGCCCGCTGGCCCTGGTCGCGCTCCTCCTGACGTATCCAATTCCTCAGGGTCTCGCCCGAGCAGCCGATCTTGGCGGCGATCGACTGGATCGCAGCCCACTGCGAGCCGTGCTCGCCCTGGTGGTCCCGCACCATCCGGACCGCTCGCTCGCGGACCTCAGGGGAGAAGGGGGGTGTGCTTCTTCATGGCTCCATCCTCTCAAGAGTTGGAGCCTCCGAGAAACCCGGCGCGGTTCACAGGAGATTGCCAAGCAGCATGGCCATGAAGGAAAGCCCCACTCGGTGACCCCACCAGCCGCGCTCGGCGAGGACGCCGACGAGGGCGGTGACCAAGGGAAAAGCGAACAGGTAGCCGGCCGTCGGTCCGGTGAAATGGTGCAGGCCCGACGCCCCGTTGGACAGGACCGGCAAACCGATAGCCGCCTCTCCGAGCCAAGCCATCACTGTGAGAACACCAAGTCGCCAACCGTAAAGCGCACCCACGACCGTCACTGCTAGGGTTTGGATGGTGACCGGGACCGGCAGCAGAGGAACGGCGAGGTAGGACGACGCTGTGAGCACCAGCGTACCGGCCGCGACTGCTGCTGCACGCCGTGCCAGTGTTCGCCGTCTTCCAAGGAGAGGGAAAGCTTGGAAACCTTGAGTCGCTGTTTTATGCATGGAACGGTCCCGTGTGCGAAACAAAAACCTGTCGGCCGTGTGGATGCCCGGCCGTCTGAATGGGTGCGGACAGCGCTGGGAGTTTTGCTGGCCTACCTAGTGCACCGATTCATTCAGAAGGTACAACGGACACCCTGGGTGGCGCCCTCAAAACCGGTGCACCGTTTGTCTGCATCGGAGCACTAG
>CAXUCF010000220.1:0-8251 GCA_964249275.1 uncultured Lichenihabitans sp. | reverse complement strand
CGACATCCTGGTCAACAACGCCGGGTTCGGGTTCGTCGGCGCGGTCGAGGAGGGTACGCCGGACGAGTATCGGCCGATGTTCGAGACCAACGTGTTCGGGCTGATCGAGACCACGCGCGCCGCGCTGCCGGCGTTGCGCGAGCGGGCGGCGGAGAGCGGTGCAGGCCGCATCGTCAACTTCTCGTCGGGCGCGGGCATCGCGGGCGGCGCCGGCAGCGGCCTCTATTGCGCGACCAAGTTCGCGGTCGAGGGCGTTTCCGAGGCGCTGGCCCAGGAGGTCGCGCCGCTTGGGCTCAGGGTCGTGATCGTCGAGCCCGGCCCGTTCCGCACCGACTTTCTCGGCCGCTCGATCGCCACCGCCGCCAACGAGATCGCGGCGTACCGGGACACCGCCGGCAAGCGGCGTCACTACCGCGAGACCAACGACGGCCGGCAGGCGGGCGACCCGGACAAGGCGGTGGCCGTCATCCTCAAGGCGGTCGACGCCGCCGAGCCGCCGCTCCACCTGCCGCTCGGCAAGCTGGTCCACGACACCGCGCGCCACAAGTTCGAGGCGTTCGGCAAGGACATGGACGCATGGGAAGCCGAGGCGCTGGCCACCGGCTTCGCCGAGACCGACTGAGGCGAGCGTGCGGACAGTATCTTGGATCTCGAGCGAGGGGGAGAAGCACCCTGTGGACACGCCGGACTGGTCACGCCGCGAGGTCATGGCGGCGTCGCTCGCCGGGAGCGCGGCGATGATGCTCGGGCCGGAACAGGCCGCGGCGGCACCCCAGCCGCAGGACGCGCCGCTGCGGCAGCTGGACGTCGTGCTGCGGGTGAACGGCGCCGAGCACCGGCTGCCGGGCCTCGACGCGCACACCACCCTGCTCGACGCGTTGCGCGATCACCTCCGGCTCGCCGGGACCAAGAAGGGCTGCGCGCTCGGCGCGTGCGGGGCTTGCACGGTGCATCTCGACGGACGCCGCGTGAACGCCTGCCTCGTCCTCGCCGTGATGGCGCAGGGCAGGGCGATCACCACGATCGAGGGCCTAGCGCACGCCGACGAGCGAGAGGGGCGCGCGCTGCACCCGCTCCAGGCGGCGTTCGTCGCGCATGACGGTTTCCAGTGCGGCTATTGCACGCCGGGCCAGATCATGAGCGGCATCGCCTGCATCGGCGAGGGCCATGCCGGGTCCGACGACGAGGTGCGCGAATGGATGAGCGGCAATCTCTGCCGTTGCGGTGCCTATCCCAACATCGTCGCCGCGATCCGGCAGGTCGCCGGGAAGGAGGGCTGAGATGGTCCCGTTCGCCTATTCCCGCGCGACCGGCGTCCCCGGTGCGGTTGCGAGCGGCGCGCGCCACCGCTCGGACGGCGCGCACGAACCCGGTGCCGACTTCCTGGCGGGGGGCACCGACATGATGCAGCTCATGGGCGAGCATCTGCGCAACCCGGACCGGATCGTCGACATCTCCGCGCTGCCGGGGCTCGACCGCATCGAGGTCGTACCCGGCGGCCTGCGGCTCGGCGCGCTCGTACGGATGAGCGACGCGGCCGCGCACCCGGCGGTGCGGGCGCAATGTCCGGTCGTGTCGGAAGCGCTGCTGGCCAGCGCCTCGGCGCAGGTCCGCAACCTCGCGACGCTCGGCGGCAATCTGCTCCAGCGCACGCGCTGCGGCTATTTCCGCGATCCGGGTGCGCCCTGCAACAAGCGCGAGCCCGACAGCGGCTGCCCCGCGATCGCCGGGCAGAACCGTTTCCACGCGATCCTGGGCGGCAGCGACCATTGCATCGCCACCTATGCGGGCGACCTCGCCAACGCGCTGCTGGTGCTCGACACCCGTGTGCGGATTGCCGGGCCGGGCGGCGCGCGCGTGCTTCCGCTCGCCGAGCTGCACTGGCTGCCCGGCGATACCCCCGCGGTCGAGACCCGGCTCGCGCCCGGCGAGCTGATCGTCGCGGTCGACGTGGCGACCGGTGCCGCCGCGCGACGCTCGCATTACCTGAAAGTGCGCGACCGGGCGAGTTTCGAATGGTCGATCGCCTCGGCCGCGGTCGCGCTCGACCTCGCGGATGACGGACTCGTGCGGGACGTGCGGATCGCGGTCGGCGGGGTGGCGACGACGCCGTGGCGGCTGACGCGCGTCGAGGCGCTGCTGCGGGGCGAGCGGCTGACCGCCGACTGCGCGCGGGAGGCCGCTACCTATGCTGCTGACGGCGCGGTTTCGCATGGTCGCAACGCCTACAAGATCGAGCTGATCCGGCGCACCGTCGCGCGTGCGCTGATCGAGACGGGAGGGCTCGCATGACCGCGGTCGGCGCACCGCTCACCCGTGTCGACGGGCCGCTCAAGGTGACCGGCGCGGCCCGCTACGCCGCCGAGTTCCATCCCGACGGCCTCGTTTATGCGGCGACCCACGACAGCACGGTCGCGGCCGGCCGGATCACCGCGATCGACACCGCCGCCGCCGAGCGCGCGCCCGGCGTGCTGATCGTCCTGACGCACCTGAACGCCGACAGGCTGCCCTACCAGGCCGCCGCCGAACGGCCCGCGGTCGATCCGGTGTCGGGCGACCAGCTCCGCGTGCTCGACGGCCCCGAGATCCTTTTCAGCGGCCAGCCGGTCGCGGTGGCAGTAGCGCGGACGCAGGCTCAGGCGCTCTACGCGGCGTCGCTGGTGCGCGTCACCTATGCGACCGACCCCGATCCGCGGACCCGCTTCGATCCCGCGCGCGCCCGGCCCACCGCGGAAGTCGCGGCGAAGAGGGGCCGCGGCCCCGAGACGAAGCAGGGCGACGCCGACACCGCCTTCGCGCGCGCCCCCGTCCGCGTCGACGCGACCTATTCGCAGGCGCGCGAACAGCACAACGCGATGGAGCCGCACGCCACCGTCGCGGCGTGGCAGGGCGACGGGCTGACGCTGTGGAGCAAGACCCAGTGGGTCGGCAACGAGCGCGACGAGATCGCCCGCCGCTTCGGCATCGATCCGGGCAAGGTGCGCGTGATTAACCCGTTCGTCGGCGGCGCGTTCGGCTCGGCGCTGCGGACTTGGCCGCACGTCACGCTCTCGGCGATGGCCGCGCGCCGCACCGGCCGCCCGGTGCGCCTGGAGCTGACCCGGCGTCAGCTGTCCACCGCGATCGGCTTCCGCCCCGAAACGCGGCAGCGGGTGGCGCTCGGTGCGGGGCATGACGGGCGGCTCCTCGCGATGATCCACGAGGTGACGGGCCAGACTTCCACTTATGAGGAGTTCGCGGAAGGAACGCTCGCGCCCGCCACCACCACCTATGCCTGCGCCGACCGCCGCACCCGCTACGGCCTGGTGCCGATGAACATCAACACGCCGTGCCCGATGCGCGGGCCGGGCTGGGCCACCGGCCTGATCGGGCAGGAGATGGCGATGGACGAGCTTGCGGAGGCGCTCGGGCTCGACCCGGTCGAGCTACGGCTGCGCAACTTCGCCGAGCGCGACCCGATGAAGGGGCTGCCTTGGTCGTCCAACGCGTTGCGCGAGTGCTACCGCGAGGGGGCGAGGCGGTTCGGCTGGGACCGGCGCCCGGGCGAGCCGGGTAGCTTGCGTGACGGTCGCGAGCTGGTCGGTTACGGCATGGCGACCGCGATCTACCATGTGTCCCGCTACCCGACCTCCGGCTCGGCGACGCTGTTCGCCGACGGCACCGCGACCGGGCGCTGCGCCACCACCGACATGGGGCCGGGCACCTACACCTCGGCGACGCAGGTCGCCGCCGACGCGCTCGGGCTGCCCGTGGCGCGGGTGCGCTTTGAACTGGGCGATTCCGCGTTGCCCGCCGCCAAGGAACATGGCGGCTCGACGACGATGGCCAGTGTCGGCACCGCGGTTCAGGCCGCGTGCGCCGCGTTGCGCGGCAAGCTCGACGAGCTCGCCCGCATCCACGGCGGGGCGAGCGAGCCGGCGTGCGTCCTCACCCGCGCCGGGCTGGACCGCCTCGACGCCGGGGCCGACGCCGCGCCGGGCGACGAGGCGAAGCGCTATTCCTCGGTCGGGTTCGGGGCGGTGTTCGCCGAGGTGCGCGTCGACCCGGACCTGTGCTCCACCCGCGTCGCGCGGCTGGTCGGTGCCTATGACGCGGGGCGTATCGTCAATCCGCGCCTCGCGCACAGCCAGTGCATCGGCGGCATGGTCGGCGGGATCGGTATGGCGCTGCTCGAGGAAGCGGAGTGGGACGCGAACCTCGGTCGTGTCGCCAACGCGACCATCGCCGAGTACCTCGTGCCGGTCTGCGCCGACATTCACGAGCTGGACGCGTTGTTCGTCGACAGCGACGACCGCGTGCTGAGCCCGCTCGGCGTCAAGGGCTTGGCCGAGCTCGGCCTGTGCGGGGTCGCTCCGGCCATCGCCAACGCCGTCTGGCACGCCACCGGCAAGCGGGTCCGCGAGCTGCCGATCACCCCCGACCGCCTGCTGACCGCCTGACCAAGGGAGTTTCCGCGATGCGCCTGCCGACCCTGCCCCCCGACCAGCTTACGGCCGAGCAGCGCGCGCTCTACGATCGCAATCGCGCGCAGATCGCCCAAGGCTTCACCGCCTTCACGACGACCCGCGACGACGGCGCGCTGCTCGGGCCCTGGGGCGTGTTCCTCCACGAACCGGCGGTCGGCCAGGCGCATTACGACCAGATCGCCGCCATCACCGCGATGAAGCGGCTGTCGCCCGCGGCCAAGCAGGTCGCGATCCTGGTCGTCGGCGCGCGGTTCAAGGCCGCCTACGAGCTCTACGCGCACGCGGCGACCGCCTCGGCCGAGGGCATGGACCCGACCAAGATCGCGACGCTCGCCGCAGGTGGCCGCCCGCTCAACCTGACGCCCGATGAGGCGTGCGCGTTCGATGTGGCGTCCTCGCTTCTCGACGGCGGCGTACTTCCAGGCGCGGTCTACCGCGCGGCGCGCGAACGGCTCGGCCAGGGCGCGCTCAGCGAGCTCGTGCTGTGGGTCGGCACCTACGCCCAGGTCTCGATCACGCTCAACGCGTTCGACGTGCCCAGCGAGGAGGAGTTCGGCCAGTGACGATCCTGTACGTGACCTACCCCGGCGACGCGGCGACGCGCTTCGATCGCACGTACTACACGCGCGAGCATCGGCCTCTGGTTATGGCGAAATGGGGCCCGTATGGGCTTGGCAGTTGCGCAGCGTTCTGGCCCGATGACGCCGACAATGGCACCATCGCCA
Source organism: uncultured Lichenihabitans sp. (assembly GCA_964249275.1). Classification (GTDB taxonomy): domain Bacteria; phylum Pseudomonadota; class Alphaproteobacteria; order Rhizobiales; family Beijerinckiaceae; genus Lichenihabitans. The sequence continues at coordinate 3,060 of CAXUCF010000220.1, read as the reverse complement.
TCTGCGAGTGCCGGTTCCGGGACGAGGTGGCCATGCAGGCAGCACTCGCTTCGCCTGAGACGCCTGAGGTCATGGCGGACGTGGGCCGGTTCACGGATGCGAAGCAGACACAATGTCTCGCCGGCCCGCTGTAGCATCTGCAGTCAAGATTAGCTAATCAGTACTACTGCTTGTTTCGCTTAGCAAGAAAGTTAGGTATTGTGCTCGTAAGTAAGCTGGCAATGGCTGACCAAGTTAGCCTGGGAGTATGCCTTTCAGGCTATGCTGAGATTTTTAGGGATTGGCCTGCTGCCGGTTTGCTCGTGGCCGCCAAGTAGGATCGGTAGAGGGTGATAAGCTCCATCTCGACCTCGCCGCCTGAAACTGGTGGCTTGCCGCGATCGTAGAACGACCGCACCGCACCGGATGGTGGCTAGCTTCGGCCCGAGTGCATCGCCGGGTTCCTGTCATTGGTCAGCTACGACATGATCGACGTAGCGAGGCAGCGTCGCCCGTTCGCGCCGGCTAAGTCCTCGCCATCTGTCCTACGGCTGGTCATGGATGCCCGGAAGTGTGTGCAGGAACGCAGCGAGGGCATCGATCACAAGGCGCACACGGCTGAGCTTTGCGCGGGTGGGTACGAACAGGATCGAGAGCTGCATCGACTCCAGGCTGTAGTCTGGCAACACTTGTTGCAGCGCGCCTGATGCCAGCAAGTCATCCACAAGCCAGACGTTAGCTGCCACAATCCCTCGCCCTTGTATCAAAGCCTCTCGTGCGGCGAGGCCGTGATCGAGCGTGAGGTGCCCGGCAACCGGCACGGACCTCGCTTCTTCGCCAGATTTGAGCAGGACGAGCTCGCTGCTGCCTACGACATTGGTCATGCGGATCGCTTCGTGCTGGCTTAGGTCATCCGGACGTTCTGGAGTTCCGTGACGAGCGAGGTAGCTATACGAGGCGACGAGAACGCGGCGGGACTGGCCGACTGGCTTAACCTGCATGGAACTGTCCGCCAGCGGGCCTAGCCGGATCGCGATATCGACGGCCTCTCGAACGAGATCGATCTTCAAATCTGACAGGCTGCAATCGACGCTAAGGCCTGGGTGGCGATCCTGAAGGTCGAACAACCCCCGAAGGACATGGCGTACACCAAGAGCGGCGGTGCACGACACGCGCACCTTGCCGGCCAGATCACCGCCCGCGCTGCGTGCCTCATCAGTAGCCTGATCTACAAGGCGAAGGATGTTGCGGGCTTCCACATGGTAGCGGACGCCCTCCTCGGTCAACGTGACGCGCCGCGTCGTGCGATTGAGGAGTGACACGCCCAGCGCTCGCTCCAGCTCCGCAATGTGACGGGTTACGGTCGACTGCCCAATCCCCTGCTCACGAGCGACCGCTGACAGGCTGCCTCGCTCCGCAACCCTGACGAAGCTGAGCATTCGCTCCAAAGTGACGATCGATTTATCCACTGAGTGAAATTATCCTATCTATTTTCGCCTTCTACAGCATAGCTGATGGCGCGCCTACCTTCCGACCGTTGCCACAAACAGAGCGCGGTTGATGAACATCCTGATTGTATCCGCTCACCCCGAGCCGGCGTCACTGACGAACGCGTTGCGTGACGAGGCTGTGGAGCAGTTACGGGCGGATGGGCACGATGTGCGCGTCAGCGACCTCTATGCCGCCGGCTGGAAGGCCGTCGTCGATCGGGAAGATTTCCCGACCCTGCCGCCGGCCGAACGGTTGAAAGTGGCTGCCGCGTCAGGAGAGGCGTTCGCCGCCGGCGCGATGACCCCCGATGTGGCCGGTGAGCAGGCTAAGCTCCTCTGGTCCGACGCGCTAATCCTGGTCTTCCCGTTCTGGTGGCTCTCCTTCCCGGCGATCCTCAAAGGTTGGGTCGATCGGGTCTTTGCGTACGGCTTCGCCTATGGCGTCGGCGAGCATTCTGACAAGCGGTGGGGAGACCGTTTCGGAGAGGGACGGCTCGCGGGAAGGCGGGCCATGCTTGTCGTCACTGCCGGGGGGTGGCAGCCGCATTACGGTCCCCGCGGCATCAACGGGCCGATCGACGACCTGCTGTTCCCGATCAACCATGGCGTGCTGTTCTACCCGGGGTACGAGGTGCTGCCCCCGTTCGTCGTCTACCAAGCCGACCGCCTGGACGATGGCGCCTTCCGGCGCACCGCGGATGCGCTGCGCGAGCGCATGCGCACGCTCTTCACCGCATCACCCATTCCGTTCCGGCAGCAGAACGGCGGCGACTACACCATCCCGTCGATGCAGCTGCGCGCCGAAGTCGCCGCGCCGGACCTGACCGGCTTCGCCGCGCATGTCCGACCTTCGCAGTAGGCGGTCTGCCGGTTCGTACTCACCCACAAACCAACCATCAAAGCGAGACGATATGACCTCGATCAAAGCCATCCGCTTCGAGCAACTCGGCGGCCCGGAAGTTCTCCATTTCGCCGACATCCCTGCTCGCGAGCCGGGCCCCGAAGAAGTCTCGCTCAAGGTCGAGGCCGTTGGCCTGAACAGGGCCGAGAGCATGTACTACCACGGGTTCTACATGGAGCAGCCCGACCTGCCGTCCGGCTTGGGCTACGAGGCAGTCGGCACGGTGACGGCGGTCGGCGCCGATGTCGACGCATCGCTGGTCGGCCAGCGCCTCGGCACCATCCCCGGCTATTCGATGAACCGGTATCCCGTGCTGGCCGAGGCGGCCGTCGTGCCCGCGAGTGCACTCGCGCCGGTGCCGGACGCCTTCTCCGCGGCCGAAGCCGCCGCTGTCTGGATGCAGTACGCCACCGCCTACGGTGCGCTCGTGCCGTTTGGCCAGGTGTCGGAAGGCGACTTCGTCATTATCACCGCCGCGAGTTCCTCCGTGGCGCTGGCGGCGATCCAGATCGTCAAGGCGCAGGGCGGAACGTCCATCGCCGTCACCCGAACCGCCGCCAAGAAGGACCGCATCCTGGCGCTCGGGGCCGACCATGTGGTCGTCGCGGACACGGAAGATCTCGTGGCATGTGTCGCGGAGATCACCGGCGGCAAGAACGTGCGCATCGTCTTCGATCCCATCGGTGGCCC
>CAXUCF010000219.1:0-8339 GCA_964249275.1 uncultured Lichenihabitans sp. | reverse complement strand
GGACAGGGCCGTCCTCGTCAGCGCCCTCCTACTGGCGCTCTCCTCCCCGTTGGATCGCCTGCTACCGGTCCCCCAACCGCGGTCGTTCGACGAGGGGGGAGAAGAAAGAGGGACGCAGCCGCCCAGCGACGCTTCGGGGGTGGGGTGATTGCGAGCACGCTCTAGCGCGGCGGGCTTTGACACCGCGCTTCGGCGAACCCGGCCCTTCGGGGGGCAACCGCGGTCATCGCGTCGAACGCGACGCACGCTCCCCTGGGGCCGCCTGAGGCGCCGACGTGGGCCGGGAGCCAAGCATAATCGGTCGGACCGAGGCGGCGATCAACTATCGACTGGAGGGAGTGAGGACGATGTGGCTGGACGACATGACCGAGGCGGCGAGCGGGACGCCTTTTTTCTGCATACCCGATCTGGCGCCCGCGCCAGTCTACGTCAAATGCGAGGCGCTCAACATCGCCGGATCAATCAAGCTGAAGCCCGCTCTGAGGATGGTGGACGGTTTCGTCAGGCGCGGGCTGCTCAGCAAGACGGGAACGCTGATTGAGTCTTCGTCGGGCAACTTGGGCGTGGCGCTCAGCATGGTTGCTGCCGCGAAAGGCTATCGGTTCATATGCGTCACCGACCCGAATGCCTCCGAAGACAGCATAAAGATCATGCGGGCAGTCGGAGCCGAGGTGATCGTCGTTGAGGAGAAAGACCAGAACGGCGGTTTTCTTGGTAGCCGCATCAAACTCATCACATCTATGTGTCGAAACGACAACTCACTATTGTGGGTCAACCAGTACGCAAACGAGGATAACTGGATTTCACACTATACTAGCACAGCTCCGGAGATCCTTGAGCGCTATCCCAAGGTGGATAAGTTGTTCATCGGCGCGGGCACGGGCGGTACCCTCATGGGCTGCGCCCGGTACTTTCGGTCATTCTCGCCGGCAACACATGTCGTCGCCGTGGACGTGGTCGGGTCCATCACTTTCGGGGCGCCCCCCGGATCGAGGCGTATACCCGGCCTGGGCACAAGCCGCCGTCCGGAAATCATTGATGATGACTTCGTTTCGTCGGTCGTCCACGTGACGGAGCAGGATACGATTGCCATGTGCCGCCGTTTCGCGAAACGCGGCCTGTTGCTGGGCGGTTCGACGGGGTCCGTGCTGGCCGGGGTCGCTCAAGCGTGCTCCATCGTTCAACCCGACGATGTCGTGGTCACGATCATGCCCGATATGGGGTTTAAATACGTCGATACGATCTACAATGATGAATGGGCTGGAAAGACATGAGGATAGCCAGCGAGGGCAATATGTCTGCCATTCTTCGCGCGATGTTTCGGAAATCGACCGCAGCCCGCGCATCAGTGGCTCGAAGTTCCCGACGATGCGCGTTAGTACTCGGGGTGTGCGTCTCGCTGATTCCCGCCGTTGCGTCCAGCGCAGAGATCTTCGACGATTGGCGCGACGGAGATCTGGTGGCTCAGAACCGCCTCGGCTCGCGCGAGGCGTCGCTTTGGTCGCTTGCCGGGAGCAGATATAACCATATCGGAATCATTCGACTCACGGGTGGAGGGCCGTACGTCCTCGACCTCACCAATTCGGCGTCGGAGGTCCCCGTCGAAGATTTCGTCGCGCGTGGCGCCGGAGCTGAATACGCGATCTACCGTGTATCACGTCTCTCATACCGGTTGGGTGCCAGAGCGGCGGCGGCGGCGTGGCAATATTCTGATCGCCGTAGGGACGACTTCCTCGCTTCGGATCGCACGAAGTTGACCGACACCGGGCTCGTGCACCAAGCCTTCGAAGCTGTCGGCGTCAACGTCGGGCTCTCGCGCAAGATCGGCGACTTACCCATACCGCGCTCCCGCCTGCGGGAGTTCGTGAAGAGCAACTGGGAAAAAAACCGAGTTTGTTCATCAATCGGTATGCAGCCTGCGACGTGCTTGAAGGTTGCGCTCGACAAGAAGATCGTCACGATGGCGAGTATCCTCAACGATCGAAGGTTAGTAAAGATTTACAGTTCGCTAAACAAAGATCCTTGACCCGACGCGATCACATAGCGACTCGTATACCCTCCAGCTCGCAACGACAGAAGCGCTCCTAATCGCTCCGCAAAGAGCGGGCTGTTCTCGAAAAGGTCGCGGCTGATACCGTTCGCCTGGGCGCCTTGGCCCGGATAAATCAATGCGAGCATCGTGTCATCAGGCCTCCGGCGTGGGTGTGCCGCATGCTACAAATAGCGAGGGTGCGGGCCCGATCGAGATGGCGGCGCTCCCGCTCCGCACCGCCCAACCCCCACCGAGAGCCATGACGCGCTCCCTCGCCTTGCCGCCGGGCCATATCGACCTTTGGATCGCCGACCTCGAATTGCCCGGCGCGGCAGAGCGGTCGACGTGCCTGTCGTTGCTCAGTCCCGACGAGCGGGAGCGGTACGAGCGCTTCAGGGTGACCGCCTCGCAAACCCAATTCCTGGCCGCCCGAGGCCTGCTGCGGACGACCTTGTCGCTCTACCGGCCGATCGCGCCGCAGCGGTGGCGCTTCTCGACAAATCGCTATGGCCGGCCCTTCGTGGAACCGGCCGCGGCCGCCGGTGATCTCTTCTTCAGTCTGTCCCATACTGAGGGGTTGCTCGCCTGTGCCGTGAGCGCGTGCCCCGAGGTGGGTGTCGACGCAGAAGCCCTCGATCGCCGGCTAGATTATGTCGATTTGGCAAGGAGCATATTTACCTCGGTCGAAGCCGCCCTCATTGCCGGTGCTGCACCGGAGGTGACGGCCGCGACCTTTTTCGCGATCTGGACGCTCAAGGAAGCCTACATCAAGGCGCGCGGCATTGGGCTGTCGCTGCCCCTCGACGGCTTCCGCTTCGACCTCGACGGGGCGGATCCGGTGATCCACTTCACGGATACGGTGCTCGATCATCGCAGCCTGTGGCAGTTCCGTATATTGAGACCCACGCTGAGGCATATCGTCTCCATCGCCTTCGGCTCGCCGCCTGCGGTCGGCGCCATGACGGTCGCGGTCCGCTCGACCGGCGTGCTCAACGGGGTTTGTTGACTGACCGGACCCGGCCCGTCCTCAGGTCGGAGCTGCCGCGACCGGTCCACGCTCGATGACCGTCATCGCCGCGGCGATGCGTTTCGCTACGCCCTCGATCACGGGCGAGCGCATGATGCCATAGTGGCCGGTCGGCAGGGTGACGGATTCGAGATGCGCTTCCACCCGTGGGAGGGTGGAGCAACGCTTAAAGCCTATCCCGGTAGACGGGTCGGCAGATCGAGCTTGTGCTCCAGGAACCAGAACAGGGCCTGACGCACGCTACCGAGTTCGGCGACCTTGTCGATGGCGAGCCTGATGGCCGCCTGCACGCGTCGATCGGGATCCATCTCGAGTCGATCGCCCATCTTGATGAAACCGACCGGCGCCGCGACGACGAGTTCGCCGCGACGCGCCTTCTCGTGCCGTGCTGCGAGCGAGCGCTGCCGCAGAAGGTCGAGTTCGTATTCGTTCAGGCTGCCCTTGAGCCCCAGCAGCAGACGGTCGTTGCCCTGTCGAGGCGCATAGACCGTTTCCTGATCGATGAGCAGCGTGTCGACGACGCGGCACATCTCGACGAGTTGCTGCCAGTCACGGCTGTTGCGCGCGAAGCGCGACACCTCGCGCGCCGCCACCGCGCCGACCTTGCCCAAGCAGACCTCGGCGACAATGCGCTCGAAGCCGGCGCGCATCGTCCCGCCCGCCGCCAAACAGCCGAGATCCTCGTCGACGACCTCGATCTGGGACCAGCCGAGCTGCACAAGGCGATCGCGCATGGCGTACTGGAGCAACTGGCTCTCGCGATTATGCTGGACCTGATGAGCCGAGGACTGGCGGACATACAGCACCGCCTTGCGAGCCCGATGCTGCGGGCCGATCTTGTCACTGCTCATCGGCGTCGCCCTTCGGAACCGCGTTCGGCGGCAGACCGGCGTTGGCGACGTGGGCCACCATCAGTCGTGTCAGAAGGCTGGTCAGCGCCTGGCGGGTCGGATCCGGCAGGCTGTTCCATCGCGGCGCTGCATCCGCTGGCGCCGGCATAGCCGCCAAGAGCAGTTCCAATTGTCGATGCGGCCTCCGGGGCCGACGATGGGGCAGTTGCGGCACGGCGCTCTCCTTGAGACTCGGGAGAGGCTACCCCTACGTTCGGCACCGCGTCGGCTGTCGTGTGTCGCGCCGCTTCTCGAAGAAGGCCCGCCAAGGCCGTGAGCGCACCCAACGCCGCGACGGGTTCCGTCGCCGGATGCGTCGCGCGGCAGACCGTGGCGTCCAACATCCAGACCGGGAGTTCTTGAACTCGCACGACGAATACGTCCACGAGGCTGCAGCGTGCCGACGCGCCGGTCGCCCTTTCAATCACCTCGTGGAGGCGGATCACTCGCCCAGACCAGGGATGCCACCCATAGACGACCGTGGTCTCGCCGCTGATGGCGGTACCGTGGGTCTTGTGGAGGGAAGTTGTACAACGGCCGTCGGCCACACTCGAGCCTTGACCGGAAGACGCCGGACCAGGCCTATTTCGACAGGCTGCCGCACTCTGCGGCGGCTTGAACCCGGCAGGGCTCCACTCAACAAAGCGCCGCACGCTGTTCAAACGAGCGGAGCCACCTCAGTCCAGGCGGTCGGCATCGGATCCATCCAGGTGCAGTTGTTCGGGGAGTCGTCGCGCGAGGCGTGGCGTCCGGTTTGAAGATCGTCCCGTCTCGTAGCGCAGCCGTGCGCTCCGGCTAAAGGTTGCGGTGAGAGCTAAAGGGTGGGCTCGTACACCAATACAGGTAGTGCAGTTCCCTGCCTAACGGACGGCTCGGGATGGCCCGCTAGCGAACCGACCGTGTCCCGGACGTAACCATCATGTGAGCCATTTCTCAGTGGGTTGGTCATGAAGCAATTGCGGCTCAGGCGAGAAGCTTGGGCGCACCAGATCCGCACTCCTCAGTCCACCGCGATGCATCGCTGACGCGAGCGCTTGGGAGCTGACTTCGATAGACACAGCCAGCGTGGGCTGGCCTTCAATCAAATGTGGCAACCCGAGTGGGCGGGTTTGGAACCCGGCTTGTTGCCAGCGCGGTAACCACCACATTTCAACAACTGCTGTAAGCTCCGTAATGCCCTCAGACAGGCAATACGCCTGAACGGCTGCTAGAAGCCGCCAGTCCGTTCTGCCGAATCGACGCTCCCGTATAACAAAGTAGCGGGTCCATTCCAGGACGTCCGGCCGGCGTGGAAGCACGCGCTGGACGAGATGCGGAAACACATCTGAGAGCATGTGTGAGCGGACCGTCGGGTAGAGCCGTTGCCCGCCCGTGACGCGTCCGGCATCAATGGCGAGGATATAGACTGCGTGCTCGTCGTCGTAGAGGTCGACGTCGCGCCCGTCGGGTCGCTCAAGGTTAAGCCAGCGGCGCTCGCCGACAAAGATATCATGGCGTAGCCTGTGATGCTGCTCGATAGCATCGCAGTAGAGGTGGCGGTTCTCGTTCGTGATAACGTGGAGTGCACTCATCTCCCTCTCCCGGTGCGACTGCATCGGGGCAAGGATGCCGAATCTGGAACGAAGATCATATTGTCAGAAATAACAAGGGTCGTGTCAGACCCGGATGTAGCGGTTCTTCATTGCACGCACGACGGCCTGAGTGCGATTGCTCGCGCCGAGCTTCGCGATCGCAGCACCTGCGTGTGCGTTCACGGTGCGTTCAGTGATGATCATCAACTCGGACGTCTCGCTGGCCGATTTGCCCGCTGCTGCCCAGCATAGTACCTCCCGCTCGCGCCGCGTGAGCGGATTAGATCGTATGATATCGATCGTCAGGATTTGACGCAGCCGCTCGTAGGCGTAGATCATCATGAGGTGCAATGCGGGGCGGGTGCGCGTTGAGAGGTCCGGAGCCCGTCCCGAGATCGAGAAACAGGTCTCATAGCCGTCAAGTCCATGAATCGGCAGCGACAGGCCGCGCACGAGACCGAAATCGAGAGCGCGTCTCATGACCTTGTGGGCGCGCGGCTCGCGCTCAACGTCGTAGGGAACTTCGGCCCAATCGAACGGTGCAGTTGTCGAGCGGCAGAGCCGGATTACCGGATCAACGCGCACGAAGTCCTCACGCGCATAGGTCTCGAACCAACCCGTCGGCCAGTGTCGAAGCAGCACCGCTTGCTCGAAACGCTGGTCGACGTTCGGAATGTCGGTGATGATGAAGTGTTCAAAGCCGAAGCCAGAGATGGCGATCTGGATCTTAGCCGCAATGGACGCTGGCTCGTGCAGGCCACCGAGCATATCGCAGAAGTCTAACGCCTCGTTTGCGCAGTCCCGTCTTACAGCCATGCGCCCCTCTCTCCATTCGGCGAGGATGTACGCAGGCGTAGCAACCAGGACTTTCGCTTTAGATCCGGAGCCCCGCCGGACGCCGAGACGTTCCACCGCACTGCCGACGAGATCATATGAGGAGAAGGATGGCCAAGTTGCGGCACCGGTTCCATTCATACTGCAGCAGCCAGCGGGAAAAGCCGCTGGGCTTGGGGCGTGTCGCAAGCTCTGCGGACGGTTGCAAATTGTCGGCCTCACGTCGTCTTTTACGCTTCGTTAACCTCCGAAAGTCCGAAGCAGAGCCCGAGCAGCCGGTTCTGATCGAGAACCGTCCAAGCCCCTGCGAAGCCAAAACCCTTGCGCAGCCACAGCATGACCTCGAAGCCCTGGATGGAGCGCCGGGCCGTGTTGAAGCTCTGGAAGCCACCGACCCGCGACATGTTCTTCTTCAGCCGGAAGTGGTCGCTCTCGATTCCTTGCTGGAGGTACTTCGTGACGTGATGGACGGGGTCGCGGGACAGCAAGCCCTCGTTCCTCGCCGCCGTGAGGGCGGGTGGGTAGGTGCCGGCCCCGTCCGTGCCGATCCGATCGGGCGACAGCAAGGGCGCCTCCTTCAGCGCCTTGCGGAAGAACCGCTTGGCGGCGTCGAGATCGCGCTTGGCGGTGAGGAGGAAGTCGACCGCCTCGCCGTGCTTGTCGATGGCGCGATACAGGTGGCGCCACTGACCCCGGATCCGGACTTAGGTCTCATCGACGCGGATCGAACCGCAATGGGGCTTGCGGAAGGGACGCAGCCGGCGTTCGATCGACGGCGCGTAGGCCAGCACCCAGCGGTTCACGGTGGAGTGATCGACCTTGAGGCCACGTTCGAGCAGCATCTCCTCGATGTCGCGGTAGCTCAACGGGTAGCGCAGGTACTAGAGTCTGTCAGCGCGGAACGGAATCGATGAGGGGTGCCATTGGGCTTATTTTGTGATTCGGTTTGGTGGTCTTTTGAGGAGGCTTGTCATGCCGTCATCGTTGTCGCTGGACCTGCGCGGCCGGATCGCCTCGGCTGTTCTCGATGGCTCGACGGTGCGGGCCGTTGCGGCCCGGTTCAGCGTGTCGCCTGCGACAGCGGTGCGTTTGGGACAGAAGGCGCGGGCTGGCCAGAACCTGGCGGCGCGCCCGCGGGGCGGCTCGCCGGGCCGTCTTGTCACGGGCACGGTTGCGGACTGGATCCGGGCGCGACTGGCCGAGAAGCCGGACCTCACCGTGCGGGCGCTGGCGGCCGAGTTGGGCGCCCGCGGCACGGCGATGACGCACGACACCGTGTGGCGCTTCGTTCGCCGGGAAGGCCTGACGTTCAAAAAAAACTCTGGTGGCCAGCGAACGGGACCGTTCAAAGGTGGCTCGGTTCAGGGCACGATGGAAGGCTCGTCAGCATAGGATCGCGCCCGAGCGCCTCGTGTTCTTGGACGAGACCTGGATCAGGACCGACATGACCCGCGTCCGGGGCTGGTTCGCGCGCGGCAAAGCGCTCCTGGCCAAGGTTCCATATGGCCACTGGAAGACGCTGACCTTCGTCGGCGCGCTGCGCCAGGGCGAGATCGTGGCACCTTGCGTCTTCGACGGCCCCATCAACGCCGCCCGGTTCACGGCCTGGGTCGAGCAGAGCCTCGTGCCGACCCTGAAACCCGGCGACGTCGTGGTGCTCGACAACCTGTCCAGCCACAAGGCCCCGCGCGCCCGGCGCGCCGTGCGGGCCGCCGGCGCACATCTGCTCTTCCTGCCCCCTTACAGTCCCGATCTCAACCCGATTGAGATGGTTTTCGCCAAACTGAAAACCCTGTTCCGGAAAGCCGACGCCCGCGCCGTCGAGGAGGCGTGGCGAAAGCTGGGCAGCCTGCTCGACCTGTTCCCGTCAGACGAGTGCGCCCGATACCTTCGGCACGCAGGCTATGGTGCTGAAACTCCCTGACAGACTCTAGTGCTCCGATGCAGACAAACGGTGCACCGGTTTTGAGGGCGCCACCCAGGGT
>CAXUCF010000218.1:0-8361 GCA_964249275.1 uncultured Lichenihabitans sp. | reverse complement strand
TCGTTGCCCCACAGCATGCGAGCCGCGAGCTTGCCGCGGCGCATGTCGCTCTGGTCCACCACATCGTCGTGCAGCAGCGTCGCCGTGTGCATGAACTCGACCGAGGCCGCGAGCTTGACATGGCCCTCGCCCACGTAATGACAGAGGCCCGCCGCCGCCAGCGTCATCATGGGGCGCAGCCGCTTTCCCCCTGATTCGATGAGGTGGTTGGCGACTGCGGGGATCATCGTGACCTTGGACCCGGTCCGCGACAGGATGGTCTGATTGACCCGTTCCATGTCGGCCCGCACAAGAGTCCAGAGCTTACCGATGCCGGCCTCGGCAGCCGCTTCATCGAGAGGGATGACCACGCCCAAAGGCACACTTCCTTGTCACTGCTGCGCGGGCGGACCATAAGGCCGTGGTGGCCGCGTCGCAACATGCCTTATCGGCCCGGGGTCTTCCCGCGCGGCCCCTCTGCGGCGCGGCTCCCCGGCCGCCCGAACCGTTGCTCGAGACACGATGATCGAAATCCTGAGGACCAACGACCTCATCCTGATCTCGGTGGTGTCGTCCCTGTTCGACGAATCCAACATCGCCTACTTCATCGCCGATCAGCACATGAGCGTCCTCGAGGGCTCGGCCGGCTTCCTGCCGCGTCGCGTGATGGTCGAGCGCGATGTGGAATCCCGTGCGCGGCGCCTCCTGACGGATGCCGGGCTCGCCGACGAGTTGCGCCGTGGCTGAACCGGCGCCCGCCACGGTCGACCGGCTGCTCGGCGGACGTCTGAGGCTGTATCAGAGTCGGTCGGGGCATCGGGCCGGGACGGACGCCGTGCTCCTGGCGGCGGCGGCCGTCACGGCTCAGCCCAGGTCCTTCGTCGACGTCGGAGCGGGGGTCGGAACAGCGGGTCTGGCGCTGGCGCTCCGCTGCCCGGGCGCACGCGGGCTGCTGCTCGAGGCGGATCCTTCATCGGCGGGCCTAGCCCGGGAGAACTGCCGCCTGAATGGCGTGGGGGACCGCGTGGCAGTAATCGAGGCGGATCTCTTTTCCGGGCTGGCCTGCCGGGCCGCGGGGCTGCTGCCCGAACGCGCCGACCTTGTCATCACCAATCCACCGTTCTACCGCACCGGCGAGGTTCGCCCCTCGCCCGATGCCGCACGGTCGGCCGCGCATGTGCTGGACGCCGGCCACCACGGACACTGGTTGCGCGCCGCAACCGCGCTGTTGGCCCCGAAGGGGCGGTTGGTGGCGATCCACCGGCCGGACGCCCTGCCGGAGTTGCTGGCGGCCTGCGAAGGGCGGCTCGGCGCCGTGGTGCTACTGCCGGTGCGGGCGCGGCCGGGAGGTGATGCCGTTCGGCTCCTGTTCGGCGGCGTGAAGGGCAGCCGCGCACCATTACGGATCGGGCCGGATCTCGTGCTGCATCGCCCGGACGGCGGGTTCACGGCCGCGGCCGAAGCGATCCATCGCGGCGAGGCTGCGATCCCGATGTGAGCCGGCCGGACTGATGCCCGGCTGGAACCTTCAACGTGAAATCAGGAGGCGGATCCGTTCAACCCCGGCCGTAGCCGTGGCCGTAGCCGTAGCCGATCTGGCGGAAGCCGTGGCCATAACCGCCGAAGCCGTGGCCATAGCCGCCGAAACCGTGGCCGAAACCGCGGTAGCCGAAACCGGCGCCGCGGATGCCATAGCCGAAGTGCCGGTATCCGAAGGAACGGAACCCGTAACCATAGGGCCGAAACACGGCTCGGATCGGACGGAACACGATGGGGTGGAAGGGCCGCACGATATAGCGGACGGGATGGACTATGACGGGGCGGTAAGGCCGGAAGACGTAGCGGACAGGACGATAGACGACCGGGCGAAACACGATGCGGTGGATCGGCCGGACCACGTAGCCAAACCGACGGTACCCGTAACCGTACGGCCGGAACCCATACCCAAAATGACGGAAGCCGTACCCGCCAAAGGCACGGCCGAATCCATAGCGATGGCCGAAGCCGCCATAGCGATAGCCACCGAAGTGGCCGAAGCCGCCGTGATGGAAGCCGCCGCCGTAGGGGCCGTAACCGCCGACGTGGATATAGGCCTCGGCCGGCTCGGTCGTGGCAATGGCGGTGCCCGCGACCGTCAGCGCGACCGCGCCCGCCACCATGGCGGTCCTGAAGATGCCGCGGGTGGATGTGACAAGAGATTGCATGGATAACCTCGGTGTGAGCGTTCGACCCCGGCGGCCGACCGCGTTGCCCCAGCGTCTCGTAACGAGGGATGCCTGAACCTGCCCTGAGGGTGGAATTCACCGCCCGTTCACCCCCGGCACCTTTCGCGGGTGACAGACGTTTGCGAGCGCGTCCCCCGCTCGCGCCGTCGTTTCGCCGCCCGGGCGGCCTGCGGCCGTTCTTCGACGAGGACAAACCATGCGCTATCTGCACACCATGATCCGGGTCACGGACCTCGACGCGACGCTCCACTTCTTCGAGCACCTGCTCGGCATGGCCGAGACGCGTCGCATCGACAACGACAAGGGGCGCTTCACGCTCGTTTTCCTGGCCGCCTCGGAAGATGTGGCGCGCGGCAAGACCGAGCAGGCCCCCCTGGTCGAACTCACCCACAATTGGGACCCCGAGGAGTACAAGGGTGGCCGCAATTTCGGCCATCTGGCCTACGAGGTCGACGACATCTACGCCCTGTGCGCCAAGATGATGGACGCCGGGGTGACGATCAACCGCCCGCCTCGGGACGGCCACATGGCCTTCGTGCGGACGCCCGACAACATCTCGCTCGAACTGTTGCAAAAGGGCGGCCCCAAGGCGCCGGCCGAGCCTTGGGCCTCGATGAAGAACACCGGGGAATGGTGACAGGCGCCGATCCGGGTCTCGGTCCACTCTGATGATTGCGCCGCCGCTCCTCTTGCGCGGCGGTGGTCTTGCGCGACGGTGGAGGCGAGGAGATTCGGAATGGATCCTGACGACCCCGACAGGGCCTTCCTGGCCCAGGCTGCGGCGCTGTCGCGGTCGCGCATGGAGGCCGAACTCGGCGGGCCGTTCGGGGCCGTGATCGTGCGGGACGGCGTCGTCCTGGCGGAGGGCTGGAACGCCGTTGCCTCGGCCAGGGACCCCACTGCCCATGCCGAAGTCATGGCGATCCGGCGCGCCTGCGCGGCGATCGATGACTTCTCGCTGGCCGGCGCCACGATCTATGCCAGCTGCGAGCCTTGCCCGATGTGCCTCTGCGCCATCTACTGGGCGCGGCTCGACCGCCTCGTTTTCGCGAACACGCGCGATCAGGCAGCCGCCATCGGCTTCGACGACGCATTCCTCTACGCCGAAGTGCCGAAGCCGCCGCTCGAGCGCCGCCTTCCGACCCTGCACCTGCCGCTGCCCGAGGCGGAAGCCGCGTTCCACGCCTGGGCCGACAAGACCGACAAGGTGCTCTATTGAGCGCCGCCGCGCCGCAGGATCGGCTGTGGATCAAGGACCCGCTGGCCATCCTGGCCGACGGCGCCGAGCGCGGCATCGTGGTGCGGGGGCGGGAGATCCAGAGCCTGGTTCCGGCCGGGCGTGAACCCGATGGGCTGTATCGGGTCTTCGATGCCGGGCGGCACGTCGTGCTGCCGGGTCTCGTCAACACGCACCACCATTTCTACCAGACGCTGACCCGCGCCCATCCCGCTGCGATCAACAAGCCGCTGTTCCCATGGTTGCAGGCCCTTTACCCGATCTGGGCGCGGCTCACGCCCGACGACCTCCGTTCGGCCGTGCGGATCGCGCTCGTCGAACTGTTGATGTCGGGCTGCACCACGGCGGCCGATCACCATTACCTGTACCCGGCCGGGTTGGAGCAGGCCGTCGACATCGAGGTCGAGGCAGCGCGGGAGATCGGGTTGCGCATGACGGTGACGCGCGGGTCCATGAACCTGTCGCAGAAAGACGGCGGCTTGCCGCCCGACACCGTGGCCCAGGACGAGGAAACGATCCTGCGGGACAGTGAGCGCGTCCTGTCGCTGTTCCACGACGCTTCGCCCGGCGCCGACATCCAGATCGGGCTCGCACCCTGTTCGCCCTTCACCGTCACCGAGCGGCTCATGCGCGAGACGGCGGCACTCGCCGAACGCTTCGATTGCCCGCTCCACACCCACCTGGCCGAGACCGCGGACGAGACGCGCTTTTGCGTCGAGCGCTACGGCTGCCGCCCGGTCGAACTCCTGGAGCGTAACGGTTGGCTCACGCCCCGGGCCTGGCTGGCCCATGGCATCCACTTCGACGATGCCGAGGTCGCGGTTCTGGGCCGCCATGGCGTCGGGATCTGCCATTGTGCGGCGTCCAACATGGTGCTGGCCTCGGGCATCTGCCGCACCGTCGAACTCGAAGCGGCCGGGGCCAAGCTCGGGCTCGGGGTCGACGGCTCGGCCTCGAACGACGCGTCCAATATGATGGAGGCCCTGCGTCAGGCCCTGATGATCGGTCGGCTGCGCTACGGTGCCGGCGCCGTCACGCACCGTGACGTCCTGCGCTGGGGGACGGAAGGGTCGGCGCGCTGCCTCGGACGCGACGACATCGGCCGCATCGCGCCCGGTCTGCAGGCCGATCTCGCCCTGTTCACGCTCGACGAGACCCGGTTCGCGGGTGCCCACGATCCTCTGGCCGCGCTGATCCTGTGCCATGCCCACCGGGCCGACCGCGTCATGGTGGCGGGGCTGTGGCGCGTCGAGGATGGCCAGCCGGTCGGCATCGATCTCGCCAAGCTGATCGCGGACCAGCGCCAGGCTGCGAAACGCTTCGCATGACGGGCGCGTTCTCCCGCCCGGCAGCCGGGCGAACTTCCCCAGGCTGGCGACGGAGAGGATCACCATGACCCTGGCACCACAACGTTTTTCCGCCGAGGCCTGGGCCAGGAACGATGCGCTTTACGAGCGTATCCGCGCCATGCCGTTCAACGTCGAACTGGCGCAGGGCCGGCTGGGCCTCGAGATCTTCCGTCACTACATCGTGCAGGACGCCAAATATCTGATCGCCTTTGCCCAGGCGCTGGCCGTGGCGGCCGCACGGGCCGACCGTCCCGATCACATCGTCCAGTTCGCGGCGGCCGCCCAGGAGGCGGTGGTCGTGGAGCGCGCGCTCCACAGCGACTACTTCAGCCGGTTCGGGCTTGACGAATCCGTCGTGGCGGCCGCTCCGATGTCGCCGGCCTGCCACCATTACACGTCGTTCCTCGTCGCGACGGGCTTCCGGGAACCGCTGCCGGTCCACCTCGCGGCGCTGCTGCCCTGCTTCTGGGTGTATCGCGAGGTCGGCTGTCACATCCACCGGACGGCGGCGCCCGACAATCCCTACCGCGCCTGGATCGACACCTATGCGGGTGACGATTTCGCGGCCGCGGTCGATGCCATGATCGCGACGACCGACGCCCTCGCCACGACGGCCGACCCGGCCCAGCACCACGCCATGCACCTGGCCTTCACCCGCGCCATGCAACTCGAATGGATGTTCTGGGATTCGGCCTACCGCCGCGAAGACTGGCCGGTGTGAGCTTTCACTCGGGCGATGAAAGGCCGAAATCGGTCGCGCGGCACCCCGGGATCGTGCAAGGCGAGCGCCGATTGACGAAAGCCTCGGCCTCGCCCATTCTCGACGATGGATGTCGCGAATGCAGGATTCCGCAAGATCCGGCTCGCGACGCCTCAACGGCTGCATGATCGGTCCCGCGTCATGTCCATCGTCAAACAGGATCCTGGTGGCCTCGCCTTGAGGATTGTGCCGCAGAAGCCGCCTGCGGCGCTCCCCTTGCGACCGGTGGCGCGACGGCCGGGCGATGAGTATCCAGCCCGGGGTGCGATGCCGCGCAGCTTCGCCGACATCAGTTCGGTGGCGTTCCTGCTGGTGCCATCCTTCTCGATGATTGCCTTCTCGTCGGCCATCGAGCCGTTGCGGCTCGCCAACCGGGTGCAGGGGCAGGACAGTTTCAGTTGGCGGGTGCTCTCGGCCGACGGCCAGCCCGTCACCGCGTCGAACGGTTTGAAGCTCACCGTCGACGGCAGTTACGCCGAGATGCAGGGCGCGACCGCGGCCGTGGTCTGCGCCGGCGTCGACGTGCAGACCTTCGACCATCGCGACCTCTCGGCCCGATTGCGCGGCTCGGCGTCGCGCGGCACCCCGATCGGCGCGGTGTGCACCGGCACCTACGTGCTGGCGCGCGCCGGCCTGCTCGATCACCATCGCTGTACCATCCACTGGGAGAACCAGGACAGCCTGCGCGAGCAGTTTCCGCACATCGACATCACGGAGGAACTGTTCGAGATCGACCGCACGCGCTTCACCTGCGCGGGCGGCACTGCCGCAATCGACATGATGCTGGCCCTGATCGCACGCCAGCAGGGTCAGGAGGTGGCGTCGGGCGTCACCGACCAACTGATCCACCACCGCATGCGGGATGGCGACGAGCGCCAGCGGATGGAACTGCGCTCGCGGCTCGGCGTGGCCCACCCGAAGCTGATCAGCGTGGTGGGCGAGATGGAGCGCTGCATCGAGCAGCCCCTCTCCTGCGTCGACCTCGCCGAAGGGGCGGGCCTGTCGACGCGTCAACTGGAGCGCCTGTTCCGCAAATACATCGGCCAGGTGCCGACCCGGTATTATCTCGGCCTACGGCTCACCCGCGCACGCCAGTTGCTGCTGCAGACCAGCATGCCGATCCTGTCGATCGGCCTCGCGTGCGGCTTCGTGTCGGCCTCGCACTTCTCGAAATGCTACTCCGAGCACTTCCACCGCACGCCCTCGCAGGAGCGGCGCACGAACCGCTGAAGGCTCGCCCTTGTCCACCGAATTCGACTACGTCATCGTCGGGGCCGGGTCGGCCGGCTGCGTGCTGGCCAACCGGCTGACCGAGGACGGGAACTCCTCGGTATTGCTGATCGAGAGTGGCGGCAACGATTGGTCGCCCTTCATCCGCATGCCGAGCGCGCTCGCGATCGCCATGGGGATCGAGCGCACCAACTGGAGCTATTTCAGCGAGCCCGAGCCGCATCTCGGCGGCCGCCGCATCAGCTGCCCGCGCGGCCGTGTTCTGGGCGGGTCATCCTCGATCAACGGCATGGTGTATATCCGCGGCAACGCGCTCGACTTCGAGGCTTGGGACCGGGCCGGAGCCCGCGGCTGGGCCTACGCGGATGTGCTGCCCTATTTCAAGCGCGCCGAAACCCGGGAGGAGGGCGGCGACACCTATCGCGGCAGCGACGGTCCGCTCCATACGAGCTATGGCCCGATGGCGAACCCGCTCTACGCGGCCTTCGTCGAGGCGGGGCGCGAGGCCGGATACCCGGTGACCGAGGACGTCAACGGTTTCCAGCAGGAAGGCTTCGGGCGGATGGACCGCACCATCCGGGACGGCATCCGCTGGAGCGCCGCCCGGGCCTATCTCGACCCTGCGCGAGGCCGGCCGAACCTGACGGTCTGGACGCAGTGCGGGGCCGAGCGGATCCTCTTCGAGGGCCGCCGGGCCGTCGGGCTCGCGTGTCGGCTGCACGGCCGGCCCGTGGAGGCCACGGCACGGCGCGAGGTGATCCTGGCCAGCGGCGCCATCAACTCGCCGCAGCTCCTCATGCTGTCGGGCGTCGGTCCGGCGGCCCATCTGCGCCAACACGGCATCCCGGTCGTGGCGGATCGGCCGGGCGTCGGGGGCAACCTGACGGACCATCTCGAATTCTACTTTCAGGTAGCCTGCGAAGAGCCGATCACCCTCTACGGTGCGCTCGGCAAGCTGTCCCAGGCCAAAATCGGTGCCCGATGGCTGCTGACGCGAGAGGGGCTCGGCGCTACCAACCACTTCGAGAGCTGCGGCTTCATCCGGTCGCGTGCCGGCGTGGAATGGCCGGACCTGCAGTACCATTTCCTGCCGGCGGCCATTTCGTACAACGGCAAGGATCTGGCCGAGCAGCATGGGTTCCAGGCCCATGTCGGGCCGATGCGCTCGAAGAGCCGGGGTCGCGTGACGCTGCGCTCGGCCGATGCGAGCGATGCGCCGGCGATCCGCTTCAACTATATGAGCCACCCGGACGACTGGGCCGAGATGCGAGCCGCCGTCCGTCTCACCCGCGAGATCTTCGCGCAGCCGGCCTTCGACCGCTATCGCGGCCGCGAGATCCAGCCCGGCGCCGAGGTGAGAAGCGACGAGGACATCGACAGCTTCATCCGCCAGCATGTCGAGAGCGCCTACCATCCCTGCTCGACCTGCCGCATGGGTGCTGTCGACGATCCCGAGGCCGTGGTGGGACCCGACACCCGGGTGATCGGGGTCGAGGGGCTGCGGGTGGCCGATTCCTCGATCATGCCGACCATCACGACCGGCAACCTCAACGCTCCCACCATCATGCTGGCCGAGAAGGC
>CAXUCF010000217.1:2964-8399 GCA_964249275.1 uncultured Lichenihabitans sp. | reverse complement strand
GGGCGACCCTTCCGCGGCTATCCCCATCCTGCCCTGCGATCTCGCCGAGGAGGCGCAGATCGTCGCCATGGTCGCTGAGGCGGCGCGCCGGTTCGGTGGCCTCGACATCCTCGTCAACGACGCCGGGATCATGGCCGACACGCCGCTGGCCACGGTCACGGCAAGCGAGATCGACCGCCATTTCGCCGTCAATGTCCGCGGCATGATCCTGGTGACGCGCGAGGCGCTGCCCCATCTCGGCCCGGGCGGGCGGATCATCAACCTCGCCTCCGAACTCGCCTATCTCGGCCGCCAGGGGGCCTCCGTCTATGTCGCCACCAAGACGGCGGTGCTGGGGCTGACACGGTCGTGGGGGGGGGAACTCGCGCCCGACATCCTGGTCAACGCCGTCGCGCCCGGCCCGACCGATACGCCCCTGCTGGCTTTCGACACGCTGGCGCCGGAGGTCCAGAGCCTCGAGACCGCCCATCCGCTCGGCCGGCTCGGCCGCCCCGAGGAGATCGCGGCCGCCATCCTGTTCCTGGCCGGCCCGTCCGCCACCTTCTTCACCGGGCAGTGCCTGGGGGCGAATGGCGGCGCCGCCATGCTGTGAGGTCCCGATGAACGACACGGTTTCCTATGCCGAGCTGTCCTGGCCCGAGGCCAGGCAGCGCATCGGCGCCGGCGCCCCCCTCTTCCTGCCGCTCGGCTCCACCGAGCAGCACGGCCACCACATGGCCATGAATGTCGACGTCGTGCTGCCCACCGCCATCTGCGAGGGGGTCGCCAGGGCCGTGGGCGGGCTGGTGCTGCCGCCGCTCGCCTATGGCATGCGCTCCCAGGCCCGCACGGGCGGCGGGCCGCAGTTTCCGGGCACGGTGAACATCAGCGCGGGTACCTTCTCGGCCCTGCTGCGCGACATCCTGCTCGATCTTTTCCGCCAGGGCGCGCGGCGGATCGTGCTGGTCAACGGCCATTACGAGAATGTCTGGCCCTCGGTCGAGGGGGTCGAACTGATGCTCGACGCGCTCGGCCCCGGCCGGCTCGACAGCCTGAAGGTCCTGCGGCTCGACCACTGGGACATGGTCCGGCCGGACACGATCGAGCGGATCTTTCCCGACGGCTATCCCGGCATCGCGCTCGAACATGCGAGCGTGCTGGAAACCTCCATGATGCTGGTGCTGCGGCCGGACCTCGTCCGGCTGGAGGCGGCGCTCGACGACGGCCCGGCGCTGTTCAAGCCCTATGATCGCTACCCGATGCCGCCCGACGAGGTGCCGCCCTCGGGCGTGCTGTCGATCACCAAGGGTTCTTCGGCAGAGAAGGGCGGCTGGCTGATCGAGGACGCCGTGGCGGGCATCGAGCAGGCCGTGCGCGCGGAGTTCGGCCTGTGACGCAAGCCGGGCCCGCACACCACCAGCCGGTCGATGCGGCGGTGGTGCCACGCTATGCCGGCGTGCCGACCTTCATGCGCCTGCCCTTCGTGCCCTCGCCGCAGGAGCTCGACATCGCGCTCTACGGCATCCCCTGGGATGGCGGCACTACCAACCGCGCCGGCGCTCGTCATGGACCGCGCGAGGTCCGCAACCAGTCGAGCCTGATGCGGCGGGTGCACCATGTCTCGGGAACCGAACCCTTCAGCATCGCCAACATCGCCGACATCGGCGACATGCCGGTCAACCCCATCGACCTGCAGGACGGGCTCGCCCGGATCGAGGCGGGGATCGCGGCTGTCGTCGCGGCCGGGGCCATCCCGCTCGGCATCGGCGGCGACCACCTGACGACGCTGCCGGCGCTGCGCGCCGTCGCCAGGTCGCGCCCGGTCGGGCTGATCCATTTCGATGCCCATTCGGACACCAACGACGCCTATTTCGGCGATAACCGCTACACCCACGGCACGCCCTTCCGCCGCGCCATCGAGGAAGGCCTGCTCGACCCCCGGCGGACGATCCAGATTGGCATCCGGGGCTCGATCTACGAGCCCGGCGAGCACGACTGGGCGCGCGAGCAGGGCATCCGCGTCCTCTACATGGAGGAGTTCGTCGCCCGCTCGGCCGCTGACGTCATGGCCGAGGCGCGCCGGATCGCCGGCGACGGCCCGACCTATGCGAGCTTCGACATCGACTGCATCGACCCTTCCATGGCGCCCGGCACCGGCACCCCCGAGGTCGGCGGCTTCACGACCCGCGAGGTGCAGGCGATGGTGCGCCTGCTCGACGGCGTGAACATCGTCGGCGCCGACGTGGTCGAAGTAGCGCCGCCCTTCGACGTGGGCGGCATCACGGCGCTGGCCGGCGCCACGATGGCCTTCGAACTGCTCTGCGTGATCGCGCGCGGGTTGGCGCGGTCGCGGCAGGCCTGAGGGGGGCGCGGCCTCGCCGCCCGATTCACCGGGCCGCGAAGATCCGGCCGAGGGTGTTCAGCAGGATCTGCGCCGCGAGAATGGCGGTGGTGCCGGTGTGGTCGTAGTCGGGCGCGACCTCGACGAGATCGATGCCGACGACCGTGCCGCGCCGGGCAAGGCCCGCCACAAGCTCCAGCACCTCGTAATAGATGAACCCGCCGTGGCTCGGCGTGCCCGTGCCCGGCGCGATGGAGGGGTCGAACCCGTCGATGTCGAGCGTGAGGTAGTAGCGCCCGCCTTTCGGAATGCGCTCCAGGGTGGCGTCGATGCCGAGCCGGCGCACCTGCCGGACCGACAGGATGTCCGAGCCCATGGCCCGGGCGGCATCGTAGCCGTCCCTGGCCGTCGAGGAGACGTTGCGGATGCCGAGCTGGGTCAGGCCGGTCACATAGGGCTTTTCGGCCGCGCGGCGCATGGGGTTGCCGTGGCCGTAGCGCACGCCGTGCCGCTCGTCGACGAAGTCGAGATGGGCGTCGATCTGGACGATGTGGATCGGCCCTGCCCCGTCGAAGGCGTTGATGCAGGGAATGTTGACCGAATGATCGCCGCCGAGCACGACGGGCAGCGCGCCTGCGGCGAGGATCTTTCGGACGCCGGTCTCGATCGCGGCATGGCTGGCCATCGTATCGGTATGGACGATGTCGGCGTCGCCGATGTCGACGATGCGCACGCCGTCGAGATAGGTGGCGTCGTCCTCGTGGTCATAGGCCCCGGCATGACCGAAGGCGAACAGGGTCGAGGCCTCGCGGATCGCCCGCGGCCCGAAGCGCGCGCCCGCGCGCCACTGGGTCCCGAAGTCGTAGGGCGCGCCGAGCACGGCGATGTCGGCGTCGATCTGGTCCCAGTCGGCCACATAGGGGCTCTTGGCGAAGGTGGCGATGCCGACGAAGGGCAGATTCAGCCGCCCGGTGTCGTAGCCGTGTCGGGACATGGGTCGGATCTCCGTCGGATGGCGTTGGATGCCCTGCGGTAACGCGAAGGCGGGCTGGCGATGCGAGCGTGATGCCAGCGCGAGAACGTTCTCGCCCCCGGCGAATCCGCTCCAGGTGAAAGTCGCCGTCGCGGGCTGGCACGCCCCTTGCGAAAATTTCTGCCGAGTTAGCAGCTCAGGTCTTCGCCATCCCTCGACGCGGAAGGGATCGGCATGAACTGCTTTAAAACTAGGCTCGCAGGACTGTTTCTCGGCATTGTGGCGGCGACGTCGCTCGTGAACGGCGCTTTCGCCACACCAAGAAAAGCTTAAAGGTGGCGTGGTCCATCTATGTCGGCTGGATGCCCTGGGGCTATGCGGCCGACAACGGCATCGTCAAGAAGTGGGCCGACAAATACGGCCTCGACATCGGGGTGACCCAGTTCAACGACTATGCGGAGTCGATCAACCAGTATACCGCCGGCGCCTTCGACGCCCTCACCGTGACCAACATGGACGCCCTGTCCGTCCCCTGCGCCGGCGGGGTCGACACCACCGCCGTGATCGTGGGCGATTTCTCCAACGGCAACGATGCCGTGATCCTCAAGGACCAGGCGGCGCTCGCCGACATCAAGGGGCAGAAGGTCAACCTCGTCCAGTTCTCCGTGTCCGACTACCTCCTGGCCCGCGCGCTCGACAGCGTGAGGATGACCGAGCGCGACCTCACGGAGGTCAACACCTCCGCCGCCGACATGATCGCCGCCTACAAGACGCCCGAGGTGTCGGCCGTCGTCACCTGGAACCCGCTGGTGTCGGAGATCCTCGGCGTTCCCGGGGCCTACAAGGTGTTCGACTCGTCGAAGATTCCCGGCAAGATCATCGACCTGATGGTCGTGAACACGGCAACGCTCAAGGACAATCCGGATTTCGGCAAGGCGCTCGTCGGCATCTGGTACGACACCATGGCCCTGATGGCGGGTGACGCGGAGGCCGCCAAGGCGGCCCGCACCGCGATGGGCAAGGCCTCGGGCACCGACCTCGCCGGCTTCGACGGCCAGCTCACCACCAGGCGCCTCTTCGCCAAGGCGCCGGACGCGGTGAGCTTCACCCGCTCGGCCGACATCGGCGCCACCATGGACCATGTCCGCGCCTTCCCGTTCGAGAAGCACCTGCTGGGCAACAACGCGGCGTCGGCCGACGCGGTCGGCATCGAGCTCGCGGACGGCAAGGTGCTGGGCGACAAGGGCAATGTGAAGCTGCGCTTCACGGACGCCCTGATGGCCATGGCGGCCGACGGCAAGCTGTAGGGCGGCCGACCCCGCGCGTGAGGCTGCGCCGATTCGCCTGATCAACCTGAGGCCGGAGCGCGGGGCGCGGATCGTGCTGGCGGCGCTGCCGTTCGGCCTGACGCTCCTCGCCTATGCGCTGGCCTCGGCGGCGCGCCTCGCCGTCAACCCGACCGACAAGCTCGGCGGCGGCATCGGCATGCAGCTTTGCACCGAGGCGCGGGAGCTGCGCGAGCGCTTCGCGAGCGTGCAGCGCACCGCCCGCGCCAGCTTCGGCGACGCCCGCGTGTTCCTCGAGCGCTACGTGGCCGAGGCGCGTCATGTCGAGGTGCAGATCTTCGGGGACGGCAGGGGCCGCGTCGTCGCCCTCGGCGAACGCGACTGCTCCCTGCAGCGCCGGAACCAGAAGGTCCTGGAGGAAACCCCCGCGCCCGGCCTGCCCGCGGCCACCCGCCACCGGCTGCACGCCGCCGCGGTCGCGCTCGGCGCCCATGGAACCACGCCTCGGCCGGCACGGTGGAATTCATCTACGACCCGCAGCGCGACAACTTCTTCTTCCTCGAAGTCAACACCCGCCTGCAGGTCGAGCACCCCGTGACCGAGGCGGTGCTCGGCATCGACCTCGTGGAGTGGATGATCCGGCAGGCCGCCGGCAAGGACGCGATCGGCGCCCTGCCGCCCACGCCCTCCGGCGCGGCCATCGAGGTGCGCCTCTACGCCGAAAACGCGCAGGCCGACTTCCGCCCGAGCGCCGGCGTGCTGACCGAGGTCCGCTGGCCGGCGGACGCCCGCGTGGCGCTGCGCAGCTTCGCCTTCGCCTCCCGGACGGTCGACATCCTCGCGCCCGGCGCCCAGT
>CAXUCF010000217.1:1721-2954 GCA_964249275.1 uncultured Lichenihabitans sp. | reverse complement strand
CTGCAGGAATTGCCCGGCCGGCTCGGCTACTGGCATGTCGGGGTGCCGCCGAGCGGCCCGATGGACGAACGCTCGTTCCGCCGCGCCAACTAGCTCGTCGGCAATGCGCCGGGCACGGCCGCCCTGGAGCTGACCGTCAGCGGACCGACGCTCCGCTTCAATACCAGCGCCGTGGTCGCGCTCAGCGGCGCCCGCATGATTGTGTTGGTCGACGAGGTGCCCGCGCCGCACGACCAGCCGTTGCTTTTGCGCGCCGGCCAGGTGCTGGCGATCGGGCGCATCGAAGGCCCCGGCCAGCGCGCCTATCTCGCCGTAGGCGGCGGTTTCGGCGCGCCGCTCTTGCTCGGCTCCCGCGCCGCCTTTGCCCTGGGCGGTTTCGGCGGCCATGCGACCGGCGTGCTGAAGACCGGGGACGTCCTGCACCTCACCGGGCCCGCGGATGCGACGTCCGCGCAGGAACACGACGGCGAGCCGCCCGCCCCGCTGACGCATGACTGGACCCTCGGCGTCGTCTACGGCCCGCATGGCGCGCCCGACTTCTTCCAGCCGGCCGACATCGACGACCTTTTCGCGGCCTCCTACGAGGTCCATTTCAACAGCGCGCGTACCGGCGTGCGGCTGATCGGGCCGGCGCCGCGCTGGGCGCGGCGGGACGGGGGCGAGGCGGGACTGCAGCCGTCGAACCTGCACGACAACGCCTATGCGGTGGGCTCGATCGATTTCACCGGCGACATGCCGATCATCCTGGGTCCGGACGGTCCGAGTCTGGGTGGCTTCGTGTGCCCGGCAGTGGTGGCGCGCGAGGAGCAATGGAAGCTCGGGCAGCTCCGCCCGGGCGACAGGGTCCGCTTCCGCCCGGTGGCGCGGCCGGGCGACCCCGTGTCCGGTCCGGCCCTGCGGCGTCCCGCGTCGAGGTGGGTTCGGCCATCGTCGGGCGGCGCGAGGACGGGCCGGTGGCGGTCGTCTACCGCCGCCAGGGGGATGACAACCTGCTGGTCGAATACGGCCCGATGACGCTCGACATCGCCCTGCGGCTGCGCGTCCACCTCCTCGCCGAAGCCCTCGAAAGCGCCCGGCTGCCCGGCCTGATCGACCTCACGCCCGGCATCCGCTCTCTGCAGGTCCATGACGACGGGCAGGCGCTCACCCGCACGCGCCTGCTCGGCGTGCTCGCCGAGATCGAAAAAAGCCTGCCCGATCCCGCCGGCGTCAGCGTTCCCAGCCGCATCGTGC
>CAXUCF010000217.1:0-1711 GCA_964249275.1 uncultured Lichenihabitans sp. | reverse complement strand
CCTGCCGCTCTGCTGGAACGATCCCGACGCCGTGCTGGCCATGCGCAAATACCAGGAGCTGGTGCGACCCAACGCGCCTTGGTGCCCCGACAACATCGAGTTTATCCGCCGTATCAACGGCCTGCCCGACCAGGAGGCTGTGCGCCGGGTCGTGTTCGACGCCAGCTATATCGTGCTCGGCCTCGGGGACGTCTATCTCGGCGCGCCCGTCGCCACCCCGCTCGATCCGAGCCACCGCCTCGTCACGGCCAAATACAACCCCGCCCGCACCTGGACGCCCGAGAACGCGGTGGGGATCGGCGGCGCCTACATGTGCATCTACGGCATGGAGGGCCCGGGCGGCTATCAGCTGTTCGGCCGTACGATCCAGGTGTGGAACGTCTGGCGGACGACGCCCGCCTTCCGCCCCGGCACGCCCTGGCTGCTGCGCTTCTTCGACCAGATCCGCTTTTTTCCGGTGTCCCACGCGCAACTCGCAGAGGCGCGCGCCGCCTTTCCGCACGGCGCCCATCCACTGCGCATCGAGGAGACCCTCTACTCCCATGCCAAGCATGTCGCGGCCCTCGGCTGCGAGGCGGAGGGCGTCGCGCGCTTCAAGACCGGCCAGCAACGGGCCTTCGAGGCCGAGCGCGCCCGCTGGAAGGACGAGGGACTCGACACATTCCAGGCCGAGGAGGCTGCGGGCGAGCTCGACCGGGACCTACCCGTCGGCTGCGTCGCCGTCACCTCGACCGTTCCGGGCAATGTCTGGAAATACACCGTGGCAGTCGGCGAGGCAGTGCGGGCAGGCGACACGGTGGCCATCGTCGAATCGATGAAGATGGAGAGGTACTGTCAAGTTCGCAGCGCTTTGGGGTACAAGGTAGCCTGCGGCGCTCCCCCTACCACGGTCATCGCTTCCCTCCGGCCATCATCAGGCACGCAGTCTGGCTCTATCTGCGGTTCACGCTCAGCCTCCGCGATATCGAGGGCCTGCTCGCAGAGCGCGGTCTCGACATCTCCTATGAAACGGTCCGGCGCTGGGTGACCAAGTTCGGCCCGCTGTTCGCCCGGGAGCTGCGGAAGCGGCGGCCCCGTCCGACCGGACGATGGCACCTAAACGAAATGGCCATACGGATCGCAGGCAAGCGGTGTTGGCTCTGGCGGGCGGTGGACGACGAAGGCGAAGTGCTCGACATCCTGGTGCAATCGCGGCGGGACAAGGCCGCGGCTGTCCGGCTTCTGCGCAAGCTGATCAGGAAGCAGGGTTTCGCGCCGGAGACAATCACCACCGACAAGCTCGGGTCTTACGGCGCCCCCATACGCCAGCTCCGTCTCTCCGCCCGCCACGACCAGGGGCAGCGTCGAAACAACCGGGCCGAGAACTCGCACCAGCCAACCCGCCGTCGGGAACGGAAGATGCAGAGGTTCAAGTCGCCGGGATCGGCCCAGCGCTTCCTATCGGCCCATGCCGCCGTCCAAAACACCTTCAATACCCAGCGTCATCTTCTCTCCCGCAAAACTCTGAAGGCCTTTCGATCGGAGGCGATCGAGAACTGGTGCGGAGCGACCGCGGCCTGCGCATGACCCTATGCACTACCTCAGCTCAGCTGCAGCCACGACGAGTCAAGTTGACAGTGCCTTGATGGCCGGGGCCTGCCTCGGCGTGATCGCGGGCCTAGCAGCCTGTCGGAGTGGGGTTGAGGATGAGCGTGTGAGGTCGGCTGCGATC
>CAXUCF010000216.1:1185-8433 GCA_964249275.1 uncultured Lichenihabitans sp. | reverse complement strand
ACCCAGCTCGAAGCGGGGCGGCGCTACAAGGTCGTGGTTGAATAGCGCGGAGCCCGCTCCAGATGGAGGAGGGGTCGCGTTTGCCGCACGGCGGTCCGGCCGAACCCGCGCCCATGCTGAAACCTTCGTAAGTGCTCCGCGTATCTCCCCTGGACCACCCGGGGAGAGCGACCATGTTGCAGATGGCGGGCGTGAGGCGGCAGTTCGTCAAGGCCGCGATGTCGGCCCGCTTTCTCGAGCGGGACGAGGAACGCGCCCTCGCCGAGAGCTGGCGCCACCGGGGCGACGAGCGCGCCCTGCACGAGCTCGCCGCCGCCCACATGCGCCTCGTCATCGCGCTGGCGGCCCGCTTCCGCCACTACGGCCTGCCCATCGCCGACCTGATCCAGGAGGGCCACGTGGGCCTGCTCGAAGCCGCGGCGCGGTTCGAGCCCGAGCGCGAGGTCCGCTTCTCCACCTATGCCACCTGGTGGATCCGCGCGTCTATCCAGGACTACATCCTGCGCAACTGGTCGATCGTGCGCGGCGGCACCAGCTCTGCCCAGAAGGCGCTGTTCTTCAACCTGCGCCGGCTGCGCGCCAAGCTGTCGCGCGACGGGGGCGGGGCGGAGTCGAACGCGTCCATGTTCCAAACCATCGCGCTGGCGATCGGCGTGTCGCCGGCCGACGTCGAGCTGATGGACACGCGGCTGAGCGGCCCGGACGTGTCGCTGAACGCGCCGGTGACGGATGCCGACTCCACGGGACAGACCGAGCGGGTGGAGTTCCTGGTCGACGACAAGCCGTTGCAGGACGAAACGGTGGGTGAGGCGATCGACGGCGACCGTCGCGTCCTTTGGCTGCGGGAAGCCCTGGGTGTGCTGACCGAGCGCGAGCTGCGCATCGTGCGCGAGCGGCGGCTGGAGGAAGAATCCGCCACGCTGGAAGCGCTGGGATCGCGGCTCGGCATCTCGAAGGAGCGCGTCCGCCAGATCGAGAACCGCGCCATGGAGAAGCTGCGCCGCGCGCTTTCGGACCGCACCGAGGCGGATGCCGCGCGGGCGCTGGTGGCGATAGCGTCGTAGGGAACCGGCGAGGGAGCGGAGCACGCCGAACCGGCGACGGCCGATGTTTTGGCCGCCTTTTCCGCTGTCATCCCGGGCGGAGCGCAGCGGAGACCCGGGACCCAGCCGGTCCGACGGGACGCCCTTTCCGAGAATCGAGCCCGCCGTTCGGCTGGGTTCCGGGTCGCAGCGCCGCCGGCGCGTTGCCCGGGATGACAGCGGGAGAAATGGCGCCCGCTCCAGGGCTCCGCGAAGGGCCGGGTGCCCTTCGGGCCTGCGTTCAGTGCGCCTCGTCCCAGTTATGGGCTGCGCCCGCCTCCACGGCCAGCGGCACCGACAGCGACACCGCCGGGTGCGGCGCTTCCACCATCACGCGCTTGATCACCGGGATCGCGCGCTCGACCTCGGCGTCGGCGATCTCGAACACCAGCTCGTCGTGCACCTGCAGCAGCATCCTGGCTTCGAGCCTTTCGGCCCGAAGCGCGTCGTCCATCCGCACCATGGCGCGGCGGATGATGTCGGCGGCCGTGCCCTGAATCGGCATGTTGATGGCCGCGCGCTCGTTGAAGGCCCGCTCGGAGGGGTTCGAGGCGTTGATGCGCGGGTAGTGGCACTTGCGGCCGAACAGCGTCGACACGTAGCCCTGCGCCCGCGCGGCCTTCTTCGTCGCCTCCATGTAGTCGCGGATGCCGGGAAAGCGCTCGAAATAGGTCTTGATGTAGTCGCCCGCCTCCTGCCGCCCGATCGAGAGCTGGTTGGCGAGGCCGAAGGACGAGATGCCGTAGATGATGCCGAAGTTGATGGCCTTGGCGCGCCGCCGCACCTCGCCGGTCATCTCGCTGAGCGGCACGCCGAACATCTCGGAGGCCGTGGTGGCGTGGATGTCGCGCCCTTCCGCGAAGGCCTGCTTCAGCTGCGGGATGTCGGCGATGTGGGCCAGCAGGCGCAGCTCGATCTGGGAATAGTCGGCGGACACGAGCTTGTGCCCCGGCTTGGACACGAAGGCGGTGCGGATCTTGCGCCCCGCCTCGGTCCGCACCGGGATGTTCTGGATGTTGGGGTCGGAGGACGACAGCCGGCCCGTCGTGGTGGCGGCCAGCGCGAAGGACGTGTGCACCCGGCCCTTGTCGGCGAAGGTCGGCAGCGCGTCCGTATAGGTGGCCTTGAGCTTCGACACCTGCCGCCATTCGAGCATCAGCTTGGCGAAGCCGTTGCCGGTCTCGGCCAGTTCGTCGAGCACCTGGGCCGAGGTCGACCAGGCGCCGGTCGCGGTCTTCTTGGCGCCGGGCAGGCCCATGCGGCCGAACAGGATGTCGCCCAACTGCTTCGGCGAGCCGAGGTTGAAGGGGCCCCCCGCCTGCTCGTGGATCTCGGCTTCGAGCCGCGCCATGGTCTGCGCGAAATCGCCCGACAGCCGCGACAGGATCCCGCTGTCGACGCGGATGCCGCGCCGCTCCATGCGGGCCAGCACCGGCACCAGCGGCCGCTCCAGCGTCTCGTAGACGTTGGTGACGTGCTCGGCCGGCAGGCGCGGCTTCAGCGCCCGCCACAGCCGCAGCGTGACGTCGGCGTCCTCGCCGGCATATTGGGTGGCCTTGTCGAGCGCCACGCGGGCGAAGCCGATGAAGCTCTTGCCCGACCCCGCGAGATCCTTGAAGGCCATCGGCTGGTGGCCGAGGTGGCGCCTGGCCAGCTGGTCCATGCCGTGCGTGTCGGCGGTGGCGGCCGCATCGAGCACGTAGGACATCAGCATCGTGTCGTCGAAGGGCGCGACCTCGATGCCATGGGCGGCGAACACCAGCCAGTCGTATTTCATGTCCTGGGCGATCTTCAGCACGTCGGGCGCCTCGAGCAGGGGCTTCAAACGCTCGAGCACGTCGCGGGTCGCGAGCTGGCCCGGGAGGAGATCGCCCTCGCCGAACAGGCCGCCCGCCTTGGGGTCGCCGTGGCCGGGGTCGCGATGTCCGAGCGGGATGTAGAAGGCCTCGCCGGGCGCGGTCGCAAGCGCCACACCGATGAGCTCGGCCCGGCGCGCGTCGAGCGAAGTGGTCTCCGTGTCGATCGCCGCGATGCCGGTCTCGTGGGCGGCCGCGATGGCGGCGTCGAGCGCATCGAGCGTCGTGACGGTGCGGTAATTCTCACGGTCGAAGGCGCCGGCACGGGCTTCGATGGCGCGGGCCGCCGCCAGCACGGCCGGGCCTTCCATCTTCGGCATGGCGGCCGCGATCGCGGCCGCGTCGCGGTCCGGCGCCGGAAGTTCGTCGCCTTCCGGCACGTCCGGTGCCAGAGCCACGATGCCGCTTCCCTCTTCGACGGGTGCAGCGGGCGCGCCGTGGCGCGTGCGCCAGCCGCCAGGGCCGGCCAGGGCCGGGTCGGGCTCGATGCCGTTCGGTTCGACACCGTAGAGTTCGGCGACGCGCCGGGTCAGGGTGGTGAATTCGAGCGCCTTGCAGAAGCCGAGCAGCCTTTCGCCATCCAGGCGGGGCAGCCGCAAGGCGTCGAGCGGCACCTTCAGTTCCACGTCGTCGCAGAGCGTCACGAGGTCTCGCGACAGCCGGATGCGGGCGACGTTCTCGGGGGACGTGAGGGCTTCGCGGCGCTTCGGCTGCTTGATCTCGTGGGCACGCTCCAGCAGCGTATCGAGGTCGCCGTAGGTGGCGAGGAGCTGCGCCGCCGTCTTGATGCCGATGCCCGGCGCCCCCGGGACGTTGTCGGTCGAATCGCCGGCCAGCGCCTGCACGTCGACGACGCGGTCGGGCCCGACCCCGAAATAAGCCTGCACTTCCTCGATGCCGATGCGGCGCTCGTCGCGCGAGCCCGCGGCGCCCGGCACCCCGGAGGCCGGATCGTACATCCATACCTTGTCGCCGACGATCTGCATCAGGTCCTTGTCGGCCGACACGATCAGCACGTCGGCGCCGGCCTCGCGGGCCTGGCGCGCATAGGTGGCGATGAGGTCGTCGGCCTCGTACCTGTCCTGCTCGACCGGCACCATGGCGAAGGCCCGCACGGCCTCGCGCATCAGCGGGAACTGCGGCACGAGATCGTCGGGCGGGTCTTTCCGGTGCGCCTTGTAGTCGGCGTAGAGTTCCTTGCGGAAGGAATTCTCGCTCTTGTCGAAGATGATGGCGAGATGGGTCGGCATCACCCCCATGGCGCCTTCGCGCACGAACTGCAGCAGCTTGGTGGCGAACAGGCGCACGGCCCCCGTCGGCAGCTGGTCCGAGCGATAGTTGTATCTTCGATCCTGGTTGATGGATTGAAAGTAGGCGCGGAAAACGAAATTCGATGCGTCCACGAGGAACACGTGGTCGCCGGCCGCGACGGGTCTGGAAGGGGGCATGGGACTGGCGGAGCCTCGGTATCGCGGGTGATCCTATCCGGCCTGGGGCCCGAACGCCATGCGAGGGCCCGGTGGTCCTAACGAGTTCGGAGCCGGTTTCGAACGCTGTCCGCGGCTCGCCACGCCGTTGACGGGGCGTAACCGTCGGATATACGAAAGCCGAAGTATATCGTAGGAGGCTCGATGCAGGTCGCCAGGTGGGGCAACAGTCTCGCGGTCCGGCTTCCCGCGACGGTCGTCGAGGCGCTGGATCTGAAGGAAGGGGACGAGATCGAGATCGATGTCGTGGGGCGCCGGGCCTTCGACGTCGATCGCGACCGGGGTCGCGAACGCGCGCTCGAGCGCGTCCGCGCGTTGCGACGGCCATTGCCGCCCGGCTGGCGCTTCGACCGTGACGAGGCCAACCGGCGATGATGCCGCGGGGATTCCTCGACACGAACGTCCTCGTTTACGCGTTCACCGATGATGATCGGACGTCCAAAGCCGAGGTCCTGCTCGGATCGGGTTGCGTCACCGGCGTGCAGGCCCTGAACGAGTTCGCCAATGTGGCGCGCCGGAAGCTCGGCCTGGATTGGGACGAGGTCGGTGATGCACTCCGATCGATCCGAACCTTGTGCCATTCTGTCGTGCCCATGGATCTGGACGTCCACGCGGACGGCCTGCGGATCGCCCAGGGTCATCGCCTGTCCGTGTTCGACAGCCTGATGGTTGCGGCGGCGTTGCGGTCCGGCTGCGACACCCTCTGGTCGGAGGACATGCACGACGGCCTCGTCGTCGACGGGCGGTTGCGCGTCCGGAACCCGTTCGCGGCCGCGTGAGACCCTGCCAGGCCAGGGTCGGTCACCGAAGCGGGCTCCCTCGGTCCCCCAGCGCGTGAGCGCAACGGTTCGGTTTGATCGAGTGGCGCCTGAGCGCTACATTGGGCCGTCATCGGCAGGAGCGGATCCCGTTATGAGCGACACCCCCAGCATGACCATTGCCAAGCTGATGGCGCACCTGCGCCGCTTCCCGCGCGATGCCGAGATCGTCGATCTCGAAGTCTCGGTGCTGGTCGATGCCGAGTCGAACCTCGTCCAGACACTTTCACTCTGGGACGACGATGACGACGGGGACGACCCGGACGATCCCGAGCGCGAGGATCTGCCGGTCGAGACCGACCGCAAGGTGGTCAACCTGCCGCCGCGGAAAACGAAGCCGCAGGCATAGAGGCGGAACCGCGCAGCGAGCACCGACGAGGAAGTGGTCCGACGGACCCTCGTCGGGTCCTTCGGACTGCCTCTCCCGATGCGGGCTAGGGCAGAGCGGCCGTTACAGTACGGCCTTGCCGGCCATCAGGCCGAGCACCAGGAAGATCACGAAGATCACGACGCAGATGAAGAACAGGATCTTGGCGATGCCCGCGGCCCCGGCCGCGATGCCGCCGAAGCCGAACACGCCGGCGACGATGGAGATGATGGCGAAAATGAGAGCCCATTTGAGCATCGAATCGATCCCTTGACACAGTGCTGCCTCAATGCGCGGCTGCGGTCCGCAGTTCCTGCCGGAACTGGCAGGGGCCGAATCGTGGTGAACGGCACCGCGACGGCGGCGGTATCCTCGGCTTCGCCATCTTGCCGGGCGTCAGCCCACCGCGCGGGGGAAAGCGACACGTGACGTTTTCGCGATTGGCTTCGCTGGCGCGAACCGGTGTGCTCGCCTTCGGGGCCGCGGCGATGCTGATAGAGGGGCCTGTCGCGCGAGCCCAGCAGGCCGCAACCCCGGCCGGGCCCGTCGCGGCGTCTCAGCCGGGGGCGTCAGCCCCGCCGGACGCTGCCGGGCAAGCGAGCCTGCTCGATGCGGTGATGGCCCGCAAGCAGCTACGCATCGGCCTGCCGGGCGACTACAGGCCGTTCGGTGTGCGCGATGCCGCGACCGGCGCCTTCTCGGGCATCGACGTCGACCTCACGACGGGCCTCGCCGAGGCGCTCGGCGCCGCGCCGGTCTTCGTGAAGACGAGCTGGTCGACCCTGCTGGCCGATTTCACGAGCGGCAAGTTCGACATGGTGGCGGGTGGCGTGTCGATCACGCTCGACCGCCAGAAGGCGGGGTTCTTCTCGATCCCGACCGACCTCGACGGCAAGGTGGCGATCGCGCGCTGCGCCGACATGGACAGGCTCGGCTCGCTCGCGGCCATCGACCGCCCCGACGTGCGGGTCGTGGTCAACCCGGGGGGCACCAACGAGCGCTTCGACCGGGCCAACCTGAAGCAGGCGCCGATCCGCGTGTTCCCCGACAACACCGCCATTTTCCGCGAGGTCGCCGAAGGCCGCGCCGACGTCATGATCACGGACGGTGTCGAGACGCGAGTGCAGCAGAAGCTCAACCCCGGTCTTTGTGCCATCCACCCCGACAAGCCCTTCGACCACGCCGAGAAGGCATGGCTGCTGCCGCGCGACATCGCGTTCAAGCTCTTCGTCGACCAGTATATCCACCTCCAGCAGCTCAACGGCGGCTATGCGGCGATCATCGGGAAGTGGCTCGATTGAGCGACGCGGGCCGACGCTGCCCTCTCGGCCTTTGCGAGCGGAAGCCGACGGGTCGATCGCCCGGCAGGGTCAGGTCCGATGGTCTCGCCGGGCCCGAAAAGCCGCTTTTCCCGGCCGGCCTTAAACGGCAATTAACTCAAATTGGAGTTGATGGAACGCAACGGGATTGTGTGGCCTTTCGGTTCGGTCGTAAAAGGTGGTCGGCTCGCGGCCGGGCGTCTCGCGCGAGCGGGCGAGTCCTCGGCGCGGAGGATCTCCGGTCGGCGGGACGGGGAGGCGGCGGCATGATCCCATTGCGAAAGCCGGGCCCATGACCGACGCGACCGTTGCACCAGAC
>CAXUCF010000216.1:0-1175 GCA_964249275.1 uncultured Lichenihabitans sp. | reverse complement strand
CTTCGATATCGGTCCGCTGCCCCGGAGATCCACCATACCCCCGCGGGCCGTCGCGATCGCGGTCGCTCTCGCGCTCGGCCTCCCGGCCGGAGCGTGGATCCTGAGCGCCAGTTCGGCCTTCTCCCCCGCTCGCGTGCCGACGGCCGTGGCCCTAGGCGCTATCCCGGCGGCTCGACCTGCCCTGCCGCCGATCGCTCCCGCGGCTCCGACGGCCTCGCAGGACGCCACGACGACCGGCCTCGTTGCGCTGCTCGACCCGGCCTCCACCCTCGGCACGATACCCGCGGTCCTCGGACGAGGCCTGCCCCTCGGCCCGACTTTCACACCCGCTCCATCGACGCGTCCTGCCGCTCGCACGGAGCCGGACGTCGCGCTGCCGCAAGCCACCACGCCACAAACGTCCCCGCTCGTCGAGAGCGTACCGTTGCCCGAGCCGCGGCCGTCGCAACCAGGATGGCGGGTGAGCCGGGCACCGCTGCGCGTGCCCGCCCGTCAGACCGCGACGTCAGACGGCCCGTCCGTCGCCCCGAACATTCCGCCGGACAACCGGTCGTTCCTCGACAGGTTCTTCGGCATGTTGAGGCCGCCCGGGCCCGTCCTCGCCTACGCGACGCCCGAGGACAGGCTGTTCGGTCCTACGCGAACCGTCACGGACCCTTCGCCGATCCATGATCGCTGGACCGCCGTCTATGATATCGCGGCCCATACCGTCTACATGCCGAACGGCGCGCGGCTGGAAGCGCATTCGGGATACGGCGCCAGGTTGGACGATCCGCGCCACGTCGGCGACCGCAACGTCGGAGCCACGCCACCCCATGTCTACGACCTCGAGCCGCGGGCACAGCTCTTCCACGGTGTTCAGGCTTTGCGCCTCAACCCCGTCGGCGACAGCGGCGTTTTCGGGCGCACGGGTCTTCTGGCCCATACCTACATGCTGGGTCCGCACGGCGACTCCAACGGATGCGTATCGATCAAGGACTACAATGCGTTCCTGCAGGCCTATCTGAACGGCGAAATCAAGCGCCTCGTCGTGGTCGCCCGTCTGACCTGAGCGGCCGCCATAGCGGGCATCGATAGCGAGGACTCGACGGCCCCGGACCTGTAATACGATTTACGCACGATCAACTCCGGTTGTCATCCCGGACCAGCGCCGAAAGGCGCGCAGATCCGGGATC
>CAXUCF010000215.1:0-8460 GCA_964249275.1 uncultured Lichenihabitans sp. | reverse complement strand
CCGCGGACATGGGCCGTTGCGGTACGGTGTGTATGGGTGGTGGGCGGTAATTGGGCTCAAGACCTATCCCCGGACCCTGGCGCTCGAGGATCACGAGGTGGTGCTGACCTTCGACGACGGACCCTGGCCCGCCACCACGCCCGAGGTGCTCGACGCGCTGAAGGCACAATGCGTCGAAGCGACCTTCTTCCTGATCGGCCGCAACGCGGCGGCGCGTCCGGATCTCGTGCGGCGCGAAGTATCGGAAGGCCACAGCGTGGGCCATCATACCTGGTCGCACCCCGCCGTGACGCTGCGCGGCCTGACCGAGAAGGCCGCACTGGCCGAGATCGACCGCGGCATGGAGGCCGACGACAAGGCCGCGGGCTATGGACCCTGGACCGGCGCGCCGCGCGTACCCTTCTTCCGCTTCCCCGGCTTCGGCGACACCGTGGCCCTGCGGGCCGATCTCAAGGCGCGCGGCGTCGCGGTCTTCGGTGCGGACCTTTGGGCTTCGGACTGGATCCGCATGACGCCGGATGCGGAGTTCGACCGGCTGATGGGCCGGCTGCGGGCCGCCGGGCGCGGCATCGTCCTGCTGCACGACATCAAGCGCCAGACCGCCGACATGCTGCCGCGCTTCCTTCAGGCCCTGAAGCAGGACGGATTTCACGTGGTCCATGTCGTGCCGGGCCGCGACGGCACGCCGACCCGCCCCGCGCCCGCCGGATGGAGTTCCGAGACCGAGAGGACGCTGTCCCGCAGATGGTCGAACGCCAAGGCCGCCGCCATGCAGGCCATCAAACCCGCCCCGGCCACCGAGGCAAAACCGGTGCCGACCGCCAACGATGACGCCGTCGTGCTGAGGGGCAGTACCGACTGACATCGAGGACGCTCGCGACATCCCCCTGCGGCAGGGCGACCGGTCAGCGAGCCGCCGGGGCGGACCGGCTACCTGGCCCCGACGGCCTTCGCCATGTCGACGAGCCGTTCCCCCTGCCGGCTCGGATGAGGTCTCGTGCCCAAGCGCCTGAAGCCGCAGGCTTCATAGAACCTGATGTTGGCCACCATGCGGACGTTGGTATAGAGCCTCAACTCCGGCAGCCCGAGCCTCGCGGCCTCGGTTTGGGCGAAAGCCAGCAGGTCGCGCCCGAGGCCGCGGCGCTGGTGGGCCGGTCGAACCGCGACGCTGTAGACCAGGAGATGGTCCGGTTTCGGCTCGAGGACGATCAGCCCGGCGATCTCGCCCCCGATCTCGTGAAGCCACACCTGCCCGTCGGCGATGCGCTGGCTATAGTCCTCGTGAGCCGGTCTCGGCACCACGCCGATGACCGCTCTGTAGGCCGGCCCCTAGGCGTCGGCGCTGATCTCCCTGACGAGGCCGGCCTCGAAGCTTGCAGCGAGCCTCAGGGCCGTGGCCGCCCTATTCGGCCGCCATCGCGGCCGCATGCGCCGACAGCGCCGCGCAGACTTCGTCCACCACGGTATCGACCAGGGTCCGATCGTCGCCTTCGCCCATGACGCGGATCACGGGTTCGGTGCCGGAAGGACGGATGACCAGCCGGCCGGAGCCGCCGAGCCGCTCGCGGCCACCCTCGATCGCGCGGATCACGTCGCTCTGCGCCAGTGTGCGGCGATCGACGGCGCGGACGTTCCGCAACACCTGCGGCAGCGGCTCGAAGCGGTGGCAGACCTCGCTGACCGGCTTGCCGTGGCGCTTGACCACGGCCAGCACCTGCAGGGCCGCCACGAGGCCGTCGCCCGTGGTCGAGAAATCCGACAGAATGATATGGCCGGATTGCTCGCCCCCCACATTGAAGCCGTGCTGGCGCATGTGCTCGAGCACGTAGCGGTCGCCGACGGCTGTGCGGACCAGGGACAGCCCGAGGCTTTCGATGTAACGCTCCAGGCCGAGGTTGGACATCACGGTGGTGA
Organism: uncultured Lichenihabitans sp.; assembly: GCA_964249275.1. Lineage (GTDB taxonomy): Bacteria > Pseudomonadota > Alphaproteobacteria > Rhizobiales > Beijerinckiaceae > Lichenihabitans. The sequence continues at coordinate 6,546 of CAXUCF010000215.1, read as the reverse complement.
CGAGGCCCGGTCTGGCGAGCCGTCCATCCTCCACCCAACTCTGGGCGATGACGGCCATGAGCTGGTCGCCGTCGATGATGTTGCCCTTCTCGTCGACCATCAGGAGGCGGTCGGCGTCGCCATCGAGCGCGATGCCGACGTCGGCCCGCATCTCGCGCACTTTGCGGACCAGCGCGTCCGGCGCCGTGGAGCCGACATCGTGGTTGATGTTGAAGCCGTCGGGCGACACGCCGATCGAGAAGACCTCGGCGCCGAGCTCCCACAGGGCTTCGGGCGCAACCTTGTAGGCGGCGCCGTTGGCGCAATCCAGCACCACGCGCAGGCCCTCCAGCGAGAGCTGGCGCGGCAGGGTGCGCTTGGCGAACTCGATGTAGCGCGACTGCGCGCTGTCGATGCGGACGGCACGGCCCAGCGCAGGGGACTTCGACAACCGGCGTCCGAGGTCCTGGTCGAGCAGGACCTCGATCTCGCCCTCGACCTCGTCCGAGAGCTTGAATCCATCCGGACCGAACAGCTTGATGCCATTGTCCTCGTAGGCGTTGTGGGACGCCGAGATCATGACCCCGATATCGGCCCGCATGGAGCGCGTCAGCATGGCCACGGCGGGCGTCGGCATGGGCCCGAGCAGCATGACGTCCATGCCGACCGAGGTGAAACCCGCCACCATGGCGTATTCGATCATGTAGCCCGACAGGCGCGTATCCTTGCCGATCACCACGCGATGGCGGTGGGAGCCACGCTGGAACAGCAATCCGGTCGCCTGGCCGACCTTCATGGCGAGGTCCGGCGTGATCACGCCGTTGGCGCGCCCGCGGATGCCGTCGGTTCCGAAATACCTGCGACCCATGTGGTTGTTCCCGCTATGTTGCCGCGCCACTCCCTCGCCGTGGCCTGCATAATCGGGCCAGTCTTCGGCAGCAAGGCTTCAGATTTCGTGAAGACTCCGCCGGCCACCTGCGGCGGCCCTTGTGCGGCCGACCTCACCCGCTACATCTGGCTGCGGCGCCCGACGCGGTTCGGGCTCGACCGCGTTCCGGCGCGAAGTTTCGGGGAGCGCCTGCAATGCACGATACGACAGCGACGCGTTTCCTCGGTGGCTCGCCCCTGACCGTGCTGATCCGACTGGTGGTCGTCTCTCTCCTGGTCGGCGCCTTGATGTCCTGGTTGGGGATCGATGCGGCCGACATCTTGCGCAGCGTCGAACGCGGTGTCGTTCGTCTGTGGGGCAGCGGCTTCGCGGCGTTGGGCGACATCGGCCGCACCGTCGCGGCCGGCGCCCTGGTGGTGGTTCCCGTCTGGTTCGTGCTGCGCCTCCTGCGCTACCGCGACCCGCGCTTCCGGCGCGATCGCGACGACGTCCGGGACGTGTCCGGCGCGCCGGCGGCGCAACCCCGGGCCGCGAGCGCCGGGGCGTCGCGCTGGTCCGATCCCGAGCGGGTCGGCGACGAGCGGAGGTTTTGAGCCGCGACGATCGGCAGGACCGACCCTCGTGCGCCGTCACGGGCGACGATCCTAAGCAGCCTTGCGTGGCGAAAGCCACGATTGATTTCGCTTTTCAAAGTGAAATCAATGCTGCCCAGCATCTCAAGTGTAAGCAGATTTGCAAAAATCTGCTTAGAGCGCGGGAAAGCGGTGGCGACCATCCGGTCCGAGGGGCAAGGGTTCGACCGCCCGGACGGCGACCAGTCCAAGCGGCCCGTAGAGGTGTGGAAAAAGCGCTCCGCCGCGCGACCGCTCCCATTGCAGCGCAGGGCCGAGCGCTTCCGCGTCGACGGCGATCAACAGCAGGTCGGGGCGGCCCGCGAAGTGCCGGGCCGCGGTCTCGTGGACTTGGTCGGCCGTCGAGAAATGGATGAAGCCGTCCGCGAGGTCGACCGGCGCACCGTCGAAGACGCCGGCGGCCTCGGCCTCATGCCACAACGCTTCGGGGGCGATCTTGTAGATGAGCGTCGTGGACAAAGGCGATCCTCGATCGGGGTTGGCCGGCGGCAGGGTAACACGGCCCCGAACGCCTGGGACAAAGGAAGCATCCATGCAGGAAAGCGACATCGTCGCCCTATCGGCCTGGCTGGTCGAGCAAGGGCTCGCGGGGGCCTCGGAACCGGATCTGCTGCACGGCTTCTGCCACCGCTGCCGCGAGGCCGGGCTCGATCTGTCGCGGGCCATGGCGCTCGTCGACACGCTGCACCCGGTCTGGGAAGGGCGAGCCTTTCACTGGCGCGACGAGGGCATCACCCAGGCCAAGATGACCGAGTACGGCCGCACCGACCAGGGCGAGGCGGCGGAAAACTGGCGGCGCAGCATCTTCAGCCACATTCTGACCAGCGGGAGCAGCGATCTTCGGCGCCGTCTCGGGCACGGCGACCCTTGTGACTTCCACAATCTGGCCGATTTCCGCGACCAGGGTCAGGTCGATTACCTCGCCATGGTGACGCGCTTCGCCGGCGAGGGCGCGATCGGCCAGATGGACTGCGTCTACTCCCATTGGATGACGCGCCACCCGGACGGCTTCCGCGACACGGATATCGCGGCCTTGCGCAGGCTGGTGCCCGTCCTGGCGTTGGCGGTGAAGAGCGCGTCCCTGGCCCGCATCGCCGGCACGCTGGCGGATGTCTACCTCGGCCGGGATGCCGGCCGCCTGGTGTTGAGCGGGCGCATTTCCCGCGGCATCGCCGACAAGATCGCGGCCGTGCTCTGGTTCTCGGACCTGCGGGGCTTCACGACCATCACCGACACGGCACCGCCCGGCGAGATCATCCCGCTCCTCAACGATTATGCCGAAGCCGCGATCTCGGCCATCGATGGCGCGGGCGGCGACGTCCTGAAGCTCATCGGCGACGGCATCCTGGCGATTTTCAGGGCCGAGGACCGGGCCGAAGCATGCCGTTGCGCGCTGCTGGCCGAGGCCGACCTGCGGGGGCGCATCGCGGCCCTGAACCAGCGCCGCGCTGCCGAACAACGGCCCGTCACCACGGTCTATCTCGGCCTTCACATCGGCGAGGTGTTCTATGGCAATATCGGGTCCGACAGCCGCCTCGATTTCACGGTGGTGGGACCGGCCGTCAACGAGGTGAGCCGCGTGGCTGCCATGTGCCGCTCCGCCGACCGGACCGTGCTGCTGTCGAGCGATTTCGCGGCCGCGGCGCCGCCCGACGCGCGGGGTCATATGGTGTCGGTGGGCCGCTACGCGCTGCGCGGGGTCGGCAAGGCGCAGGAACTGTTCACGCTCGACGAGACCGCGTGACGTTCGGCGCCGTTACCGGAGATCCGCGCGGGAGCAGCGCGTCACGTAAGGCATGGCGACCCGTGCGCCGTGGCGGAAACCCGGCTCCCGCGCGATCACCCGGCGGACCTCCGCCACGACGGCAGCCTGTTCGGCGGACGGCCGAACGATGAAGTAGCTTCGCGACGCCACGAGATCGATCAGACCATCGGCCGTGATCGGGTTGGTCCAACGCACGTCGTAACGTTCCACCGGGCCGAACGGCGGTCCCACGAGAGGACTGCCGCTGTGGTCCTCCATGAAGCCGAGGGTCCGCAGGATCCGCCCGAGGTCGCGGGCCCAGCCCTCGGGTTCTTCGCGGCAGTTCCACAGGAGCCCGAGCCGACCGCCCGGCCGCAGCACGCGCGCCGCTTCCGGCACGGCCCGGGATGGGTCCACCCAGTGCCAGGCCTGGGCCACCAGAACGGCGTCCACGGAAGCGGAGTCGAGCGGGATGCCTTCCGCCGTGCCGGCCAGCACCGCTACGTCCGGCAGGCATCGCGACAGTTCCGCACGCATGCCGTCCGACGGTTCCACCGCCATGACCTCGAGGCCCCGCCCTGCGAGGTCGCGTGTCAGCTTGCCGGTGCCGGCCCCGAGATCCAGCACGCGCACGGCGCCAGGCGGCAGCAGCCAATCGAGCGCCGCGGCCGGGTAGGAGGGCCGGCCCCGCTCGTAGACATCGGCCGCCGCCCCGAACGAGCCGGCATGACGGGCCTTCGCCTCAGCTTCGTCCATCACCGCCTCCCTTGCCGTGCGACACCGCGTCTAGCGCGGCAACGGGCCGTGGAGAAGCGGCTTCAGCCTTTCACCGCCTCGCATCGGCGCTCTGCCCGACATAGTCCGGCTTACGCTGGAAAGGCTTTCCGCCCTTGTCGTCGGCCCTATGTAGTCCGCTGGGAGCCGTGCACGACCGCATCGCGCCCGCCGCACCATCGAGGAAACGACCCAATGAACAAGCTGAAAATCGCCGCCATGGCGGCTGCCCTGGCGCTCTCGCTGGGCGCGGTGGCCCCGGCAGAAGCCGCGCACCACAGGATGCACCACCGCATGATGACCCGGCACCACGGTATGATGATGCACCACCGCATGCACCACCGGATGATGCATCGCATGCGGCGCATGATGCGTCACGGGATGTGATCGGGACGGCGTTCCCGTGGCCACGGCGCCTCAGGCCGGAGCCGTCTCGCGCTCGGCCAGGAAGTCCGCGTGCTCGGCCATGAGTTCGCCGTGGAGCGCTTTGGCGATGAGGGCGCGCGTCTCGGGGATCCCGTAGAGGGCCACGAAGGAGCCGAAGCGCGGACCGCGCTCCTCGCCGAGCAGCACCTGGTAGAGCGAGTTGAACCATTCGTTGGAGACGCCGGGCCGCTCCGGTGTCGCCGTCTTGGCCTTGAAGTCCTGGTAGCGCGGGATCGGACGGGCGACGTCGTAGAGTGCCGTCTGGACCTCCTCGGCACTGGCACCCGCCGACAGCGTCGCCAGCGCCGCGTCGAGGCGCAGCAGGGCGTCGCGCTCGACGTCATCGGGCGCCCGGTAGCGCTTCTGCGGCCGCACGAAATCGCGGTAGTACTTTACGGCATAGCCGATCAATTGGTCGAGACGCGGATGGGTGTCGGGCGACACGCCCGGCGCGTAGCGGCGCAGGAACCCCCAGAGCACGGCCGGATCCTCGCTATTGGCCACGGTCGCGAGGTTGAGCAGCATGGCGAACGACAGGGCCGTCGCGCCCTGCCGCTCACCGGGAGAATCGCCGACCACCGGGGCCAGGCGCTCGGGAGGGGGCGGCATCCCCGCATGGACGTGCCAGACCGGGTTGCCGAGCCGCTCCCGCGGCGCCTGCCGTCCGTAAGCGTCGAGGGATGACAGGTAGTCGTCCACTGCGCGCGGGATGACGTCGAAATAGAGACGCTTCGCGGCCGTCGGTTTGCCGAACATGAACAGCGCCAGGCTTTCCGGCGAGGCGTAGCGCAGCCACTCCTCGATGGTGAGCCCGTTGCCCTTGGACTTCGAGATCTTCTGGCCATCCTGGTCGAGGAAGAGTTCGTAGTTGAACCCCTCCGGCGGCTCCGTGCCGAGCGCGCGCGCGATCCGGCCCGCCAGCTTCACCGAGTCGATCAGGTCCTTGCCCGACATCTCGTAATCCACCTTGAGGGCGTGCCAGCGCATCGCCCAATCGGGCTTCCATTGCAGCTTGCAGCGGCCACCCGTCACGGGTGTCTCATAGAGGGTGCCGCCGGCAGGATCGCGCCACGCGATGGTGCCGGCCTTGGCATCATGGCCGACGAGCGGCACCTGCATGACCACGCCGCTCTCGGGATGAAGGGGCAGGAACGGCGAATAGGTGGCGCCGCGCTCCGCCCGGAGGCTCGGCACCATGATGGCCATCACGGCCTCGAGCCGCTCCAGCACCAGCAGCAGGGCCTCGTCGAACAGCCCCGACCGATAGGCCTCGGTCGACGACATGAACTCGTAGTCGAAGCCGAACCGGTCGAGGAAGGCCCGCAGCCGCGCGTTGTTGGCGTGGCCGAAGCTCACGCCGGGCTCGATCGGGTCCGGCACCTCGGTCAGCGGCCGGCCGAGGTGCTGGGCCAGCAGCTGTTTGTTGGGCACATTGTCGGGCACCTTGCGCAGCCCGTCCATATCGTCCGAGAAGGTGACGAGACGGGTCGGGATGGCGTCGCGCGTGAGCACCCGGAAGGCATGGCGGACCATCGAGGTGCGGGCCACCTCGCCGAAGGTGCCGATATGCGGCAAGCCCGATGGGCCATAGCCGGTCTCGAACAGCACGCTCCCCTGCCCGGTCCGCTCCACGCGCCGCAGCAGTTTGCGGGCTTCCTCGAAAGGCCAGGCGCCGGCGGAAGCAAGGATATCCGAGGGGATATCGAGAGGGAGCATCAAGGGTCCTTCTGGCGCGATACGGTGGAAAGCGGGCGCAGGAGTTTGGCACGAGGCGATGACGTCCTCCAACCCGTGGCCCGGTCCTGCGGCGACGACGCCCCCATCACCGTCCCCGGGCTCGACCCGGGGATCCGCGATCCCGCGCCGCCAGAGGGGAGGAAGCGCCGCCTCGGGAGCGTCCGTGTCAAAGATCACCCTTTCTTCCAATCCGCGCGATCGCCGTCAGGGGAAGCGCGACCGATCGAGGTCGTCTCCGCCCCCCTTGGGGGCGGGGGACCACGCGAAGCGTGGTGGAGGGGGCTGCCCGCCGCGGGACAACGCGCAGTTTCGGAGGCGTCATGGCGCGGCGCAGTTGCCGGGCGCGGGCGATGGTCTGGCGTGGT
>CAXUCF010000214.1:6505-8520 GCA_964249275.1 uncultured Lichenihabitans sp. | reverse complement strand
TGGCGGGTCGCGACGGCGGGCGGATCATGAAACCGGCGTCTTGAGTTTAACAACAGTCAGATCCGAAGCTGCCGCCTGCCGCGCCGGCCGAGTTGAAGAAGCGTACGCTGACAGCTCTCTATGACGAGCGCCCCACGTGACTCGATGAGGCCCACCGCGAGCTCGCTGCCGCCTATGGCTGGCCCGAGGACATCTCGACCGAGGACGCGCTCGCGGCGCTGCTGGACCTGAACCGGGAGAGGGCAACGGCAGCCATCCACTGACACACAGCGATCACTGTCGACGTTCTAACGTTTTCACGTCGTCACGTGACAGCGTTTTTGTTGCCTTCGCTGACCGCCTTGGATCAAGGAGCATTAACCGGAGATGCAACCAGCTTGCACCGTGACGGCCGAGGCGCGAAGCTCCCGACGTGGTCAGGATCTTCGTCGGCGTCACCCACAAGCCCTGGTTCGACTACCTGTCCGGGCTCGGCTCGGAGGAGGTCAACTTCTGGCAGCCCACCGGGACCGGCACCTTCAGGGCACTCCAGCCCGGCGACCTGTTCCTGTTCAAGCTCAAGGCGCCATGGAACGCGATCGCGGGTGGCGGCGTGTTCGCCTACGCGAGCCTCGCGCCGCTGTCGCTCGTCTGGGAAGCGTTCGGCGCCGACAACGGTAGCGCGACCCTGGCCGAGATGCGGCGGACCATCGCCGCCCTGCGGCGTTCCGGACCGCTCGACGAGCGCGAGGACCCGACCGTCGGCTGCCGCATCCTCACACAGCCGTTCTTCTGGCCGCGGGACCGATGGATCGCGACGCCGGAGAGCTTCGCCCCCAGCACGGTCGTCGGCCGCAGCTACTCCACCGACGAAGCGGAGGGGCTCCGCCTCTGGCGGGCCGTGCAGGAGCGGCTCGAGGCGACACCGGCCCCGCCGCAACCCGTCACCGGCGAGCGCTTCGGTGCGCCAGTGGCGATGCGGCGACGCCTCGGGCAGGGCGCCTTCCGCATGGCCGTGACGGACGGCTACGGCCGCCGCTGCGCCGTCTCGGGAGAGCGGACGCTGCCAATCCTGGACGCCGCCCACATCAGGTCCTACGCGGCCGGAGGCGAGCACGAGGTGTCCAACGGCATGCTGCTGAGGACGGACATCCACAAGCTGCTCGACCGCGGCTATGTCACGATCACCGAGGACCTCCGGTTCGCCGTGTCGGCGCGGCTCAAGGCCGACTTCGACAACGGCGCACACTACTACGCCATGCAAGGGCATGAGCTGGGCCGGCCGAAGCGAGGCTTCCCGGTCCCGGCACCCGAGGCGCTCCGGTGGCACCGCGAGAACTGCTATCTCGGCTGACAGAAGACGAGGCCGTGGAGGTCACGGCGCTCGCTGAACCGGTCGGATCGCGCCATCGCTCGCGCGCTCGGCTGCTCCCCGACCACGGTTGGACAGATCCGCGGACGGATGGGGCTCGCGGGCGTCCGGCGATCCGTCCGGCGGGGTGGACAGATGTACGAGATGGGCGGGAGGGCTGAGCAATGAGTCCGGGCGGCCCGAGCCTGTGGTGGCGCCGAACGTGGCTGTTCCTGCCGCTCGTACTTTTCGCTGCGTTCGACGTCGTCGTCACCCTCCACCACTTCCCGCACGATTGAAGAGCCGGCTACGCCGTTGTCCACGCGTCGGCCAAGCGCATCAGCGGTCCTCTCTCGTCTGTGAGCTCCGCCTCGGGACAGCGCGCCGTCAGACCTCCTTCGTCTCGGTCTCGTCCAGCCGCCTCCTGACCTTGGCGATGGTCGTCATGCTGCAGCCCAGGGTGTCCCTGACCTGCCGCCACGGCATGCCGGCGCGCAGCATGGTGGCGATACCGTCGTTGCGCTTCCGGTCCTCGGGGCGACCCTTGTACAGGCCGGCCGCCTTCGCCTTGGCGGTGCCTTCGGCTTGGCGCCGGCGGCGGTCTTCATAGTCCTTGCGCGCGATGGCGGCGAGCATGTCGAGCAGCATGCCGTTGACGGCCGCCAGCATACGGCCGGTAAACTCG
>CAXUCF010000214.1:0-6495 GCA_964249275.1 uncultured Lichenihabitans sp. | reverse complement strand
GGCGCCCGGCTGGCTGTCGCCGAGGAGGCGGAACAGCTCGGGCCGGGGCAGCTTGGCGCCGCTCTCGTGCTCCACATACCTGGCCGCGATCCGCAGGCCGCGCTCGTGCGCGAAGGCGTCGAGCGCCGCGCGGGCGCGGGTCGCGTCCTGCTGGTCGGTCGAGGCTCGAAGGTAGGCGCGGACGAACATACAGGGATGCGCTCTGATTTGCGCGCTCCGTTATAGATGCTCTGCTTTGATTGGTCAAATGCGGCTTACCAGAGCGCCTTGGAGGCGCTCCGTTTGAGACATACCCATAACGAACCGAAATCTTTGGATGGAATCGGCAATGCTGACGTTGAGGTGTCGCTAAGACGATGTCGGATGCTTGAGAATGCGAACGGATTGATGATGCCGATGCCGCTCATAGAGGCTTTTGTCGAGAAGGACGCTGTCTACGGAGATGCTGACGTAACGGTGCCATGGTGGAGTTACGGAAAGACCGTGCTCGCAAGTGCGGCGCTGACCCTCGTGGCTCAAGGTCGTTTGCAGCTCGACAAGCCGGTACACAACAAGCCCTTCACGCTCCGCCAGCTGTTGCAGCACCGCGCCGGACTTCGCTGCTATGGCAATCTGCGAAGCTACCATTCTGATGTGGTTGCGGGCGCAGAGCCATGGTCCCCGGACAAAATGTTGCGGCAGGCTGATGCAGACACACTCGCATACGAACCGGGAAACGGCTGGGCTTATTCAAATATCGGCTATTTCTTTGTTCGTCGTCTCATTGAGCAAGAGACTCAATTGTCGCTTGGCCCTTCGTTGAGTCGCCTTGTGTTCGGCCCGCTCGGCATATCTAGTATCGAGGTTGCGCATACGCGAGCTGACCTCGACGCGACCGCATGGGGAAACACTCAACGCTACCATCCTGAGTGGGTGTATCACGGCCTCCTAATTGGAGCACCAACTGCCGCTGCACTATTCCTATATCGCCTGCTCACTGGAGACCTGTTGCCACCGGAATTACTGATTGAAATGCAAGATGCGTACCCGGTGGATGGAGTCAGTGCGGGTCGTCCATGGCGATCCACCAGTTACGGGCTGGGCCTGATGATCGGAAGTGGCGAGATACCCGGCGTGTTTGTCGGGCATACGGGGGGCGGCCCTGGCAGCACGGCAGCAGTCTATCAGCTAGCGACCGGCATGACGGATGCAGATGCACGGCCTGCAGCAGCCGCGTTCGCACCCGCAGACGATCCTGGAATAGTAGAGTCCCACGCAATGGAACTCGCTCGCGCCGGCACGTAAAAGCTGACTGACATTTATGCCTACTCATTTAGTTTCTCGCCATGCCTATATCCAGAGTGAGCTCATGGCTTGGGACAACTTTACCCAGGCATAGGATATATCGGATATGATACATTTAGATTTCAGGGCGAGTTTGTACAGGAGGAGATAATCCACAATGCGGAAGGTTCGCGTTCGGCTGCTCCACGACGGCATTCAACCGGGACCGCCATTAAATGAGGCTCTCACCTTCGGCGTGCAGGACGTGAAGGGTGGCGTGCATCCCGGCACAGTGCAAGCTGACGGGAAGCAACACTTCGATGTAGATTTGGATCTTCGTACTTCCGAGACCGACCGACCCGTTTTCAGCGGTCCATTCGCGCATGGCTCACCTGCCTCCCGGTTTCTTTACCTGAGCTGGAAGCGAGAAGAAGCCGCAGCAGCACCTTGGGGCTGGCGCATCAAAATCCCGTTGGCACCGATCGGGTGGGCTGAAGTGCGAGAGGCGGAGCGGGACGGCATGACCCTCATCGCAGACGTGACCGGTAGACGCCCCCATACCTCTGAACCGGTAATCTGGAGCGTCCAACCCCAGTTCGCTTAAGGTGTACCCATAATGAACCAGTCGAAACCAATCCTGTCGACCCGACTACGCCGGTGCGCTCGGTTTGTGCCGATCCAGAAAGCGGACGCTCAGCAAGTGTCATGCATCAGCTTCGTCCTCACCCGCATTGCTCGCCGCCAGTCGACTGTGCAACACGCTCAGGACGCGAAGGGTTGTAGCTAACTCATCCGAGGACAGGCCTTCTGCCATATTATCGGCGGCTGGATCCCATGAGCGGATCGCATCGTCGTAGGCACCCTTCCCCGTGGCCGTCAGCACTACCAGTTGCGCCCGCTTGTGGTGCGGATTGTTCTCGAACTGTAGCAAGCCTTCTTGCACAAGCTCGTTGACGATGCGCTGGACATTCTGCCGGTTCGCCCCGAGGTCGCGGGCAAGCCACGCCACGGGTTGCGGCCGTTCGGCGTAGACGATGGCACCCATGATCTGCCAGCGGGCGCTGGTCAGACCGAAGGGCCGAACCAGACGGTCGCCCCAGACGAGAGTGGCGTTGTTCACTCGAAAGAGCGTGAGCACGAGATCGGTCAGCGTCTCAGCCGAGGGCGTTCTGCCGGGCATGCGAGCATCCTTGTTGACACTATGATGTCGATCTGCAACATTGACATCACGATGCCATATGGGGTTCGTTACGACAAGGAGAGCGACATGCCGAGGTTTGTGGAAATGGATGCGACCGTCACGCTCGCCGACCAGCTTCTTGACGACATGAACAATCCAGTGGTGCTGATCAACACGTTCGTCGTCCCGGCCGAGGATGCCGACGCGCTGCTGAATACGTGGAGCCGCGACGCCGCGATTATGCAGCGTCAGCCAGGCTTCATCTCGACCCAGCTTCATCGGGGCATTGCCGGTAGCGGCACCTTCCTCAATTATGCGGTCTGGCAGTCCGTCGCGCACTTCCGGGAGGCCTTCGCAAACCCGGAGTTCAGAGCGCAGCTCGGAGCCTATCCGGACAGTGCGACGGTCAGCCCACACCTATTCCGCAAGGTCGAGGTACCCGGTATCTGCGTAGCCTGAGGGAGGTCGCAGTACCTCGCACCACTCCCACGGTTGACACACAGCGGCTACCAGAGGGGTCGGCTTCCCTGCGGACTCCAGAGGGGGAGCGGACCTTCTCGTTCCCGCCCGAACTCGCCGATCGGAGCGGTTTGCTTTGAGTGTACACATCGAGAACCGACAGAGACGCATGGCTCCGGGGCTGATGGCCAGAGCGGTTCACCCCCGATTAAGGACCGCGACGGCTCTTGATCGACACGAGCCGGATTGTCGGCGCCTCGATCGGGACGATCGACATGCTGCCCTTCCGACTCCTCTGCATCACCACCGCTGCCGCGCTTGCGTCGCCTTGCTTCGCGGCGGCGATCATCCCGGATGAGCTCCAGCAGGAGGCCATGACCTGCGTCGGTGAAGCCATGCAGGTCTGCCCCGACGTGTGGACCGCCGAGGACCATGGCATCGCCTGTATGACGGGCAAGCGCCAATCCTTCAGCCCACGTTGCCGCGTCATCTACGACAAGGTCGCGCAGGTGCTCCATGTGAGGCCGCACGGTCGAGCCGAGCTTTCCAGGCCATAGCAGCCGGGCAGCACGCCCACTTGCCCGTCCGATCGGCAACGGCCTAGACACTCGTCGTCTCCACACGAGCTCCAGCCCGTTGCCGATCCGGCCGCAACACCGTTGGCTTTACCCGCTCACTGGCGCGAGCTGTCGGTGTCGATCCGTTTCCGGCGTGCCAAGGGCCGCTGCGAGGCTGCGGCCGGCCGCACGGACACCTGGTGATCCACCTGGGCGACGGGCGGTGGTGGGACGACGAGCGGCAGACCTGGCGCTGCGGGAAGGGCAGGGTGGTCCGGCGACGGCCGGAGCCGGTCGACCACGGGCCGCCCGGGCGGTCGACGCGCGTCGTGCTGGCGACGGCCCACCTCGACCACGACCCCTTCAACAACATGGCCGGGAACCTGGCGGCATTCTGCCAGCGCTGCCACATCCTGCACGACAAGCAGGAGCATCTCCGCCGGCGGCGGCTGACCTACCTCGCCCGGCGCGCGCTCGGCGACCTGTTCACCGGACCGTACCCGACGGTGTGAGGCGCCCGGGGGAGGCCAGAACGGACGCGGCCTCCCCTATCCCGACAACCACGGCGGATCGCGTGACCGACCGCGGCACAATCGTACCCGATCGGTTGACGAAGGGTGACGACCTCACGCCGTCTTCTTGGCCCTGCCGCGCTTCTTCAGCGCCTCCGCAGGCGTGGCCTCAGGCGCCTCGGGCTCCGGCTCGGACACGGCCTCAGTTGCGGCCTTGCGGCCGAGGCCGATGGAACGGGCCAGTTCCGACCGCTTCGCCGCATAGGCGGGCGCCACCATCGGATAGTCGGGCGGCAGACCCCACTTGGCCCGGTACTCGGCCGGCGTCATGCCGTGCGAGGTCGCCAGATAGCGCTTCAGCGACTTGAACTTGCGGCCGTCCTCCAGGCTGATGATGTACTCGTCGGTGACGGACTTCCTGATCGGCACGGAGGGCACCAGCGGAGCCGCGGGTGCCTCAACGGCCGGAGGAGTGCCGAGCCCCGACAGGCTCTGATGCACGGAACGGATGAGGTTGGGGAGCTCGCCGACCGGAACCGAGTTCTTGGCCACATAGGCGGCGACGAGTTCGGTCGTCATGGCGGTCAAGTCGTTCTGAGCGAATGCATCTTCGGCCATCGTGGCATGTCCATGGAACAAGCCGAGCAGAATGCAGGCCTACATGGGCTTATGGGTTGCGCCCTTGCTTTCGACAATGGCTTGCGCCTCGTATCATCAGACTATGTACCTCGCAGAGTTCATCATCCACAGGGTCATGCCCTGCCGACGAAACGGAGAGGTCTTGGCTGTCCTCGCCTGTTCGCCAGCTCTCCAAGTGGAGGTGCCGCCGCGTCACGCTCCGAGCAGGCCGGCTCTGCCGAGACCTTCTGGAGATCGATCAGGCCTTCGCACGCCGACGCAGGCTGCCCAGGCCCATCTCCTTGGCCAGGGCTGAACGGGCACGGGCGTAGGCCGGCGCCACCATGGGATAGTCGAGCGGCAGGCCCCACTTCTCCCGGTAGGTTTGCGGGGTAAGGCCGAGCTTGGCGAGATGGCGCTTGAGGGCCTTGTAGGGCTTGCCGTCCTCCAGGCTGATGATGTGGTCGTCGCTCACCGTCTTCCGGATCGGCATCAGCCGCGTCGGCTTGGCAGCCGCCGGCTCGGGCGACCGGCCGATGTTGGCCAGCGCGGCATGGACGGAGGCGATCAGCGCCGGCAGGTCCGACGGCTGCACACGGTTGTGGGACACGTAGACGGCGACGAGCTCGCTCGTCATCTCCGCCAGGACGGCAGGAGCGCAGGCGTTGTCCGACGTCGTCTCATCCATCCCTTGTACCCCCTCGTCGCAGGATAGACGGTTCACCTCACTCATTGCTACCAGGATCCAGCATATTCGCGATCAAGGTCACCCAGGGCGGTGACGCTCGTAGGCGGTGAGCACCTCGCGCTGCAGGTCTACCTCGCGCAGGTAGATCTCGCGCTCCAGGAAGCGCAGCTCGGCCGCGAGGTCCTCCTCGTCGACCTCCGTCCACCACGCCTTGGGCCGGCCGTCGCCGCCGCCAGACCAGCGATAGCCGCGCGCCTTCAGCACGTCCTTCTGGTCGAAGGGTGCCCACTCGGCCCACACCCGCACCCGGGTTCGCGCCGACAACTGCAGCAGGTACGAGAAGGATGTCGCGCCCCCGACCTCGTGGGACAGCACCTCGAGCAGGGCGTGGCAGTCGTCGACGGCGCGGTGGCCGTTGTGGAACAGGCCGCAGCCGTTGACGAGGTAGCCAAGCTTGGCGCCCTCGAAGCCGATCTCGCGCCAGGGCACCTCGGCCACCGAGCAGGCCCAGGCCTTGTGCCGGAAGGCGTCGTCGAGCCGCTCGCAGAAGGCGCGGTCAAACTTGGCATTGTGGGCGATGACGAGATCGGCCGCTTCGACCAGGGCCCGCACGGCCGCCCTGTCGATCGCCTGCCCGGCCACCATCTCGGCGGTGATGCCGGTCAGGCGGGTGACCTCGGCCGAGATCTCGCCCCTGGGCTCGTGCAGCATGCCGAGCACGCCCACCACGGGGCCGACGCGCCCGTCTGCGTCATGGGCGAAGGCCACCATGCCGATCTCGATCACCTCGTGCTGGCGGTGGTCGAGGCCGGTCGTCTCGACGTCGACCAGCAGCGCGATGCTCTCGCCCGGGCCGAGGCGATAGGCGGGATCGACCGGACGCGGCTTCAAGCGCCGCAGCACGCGGTAGTCGTCGTGACCGTCGAGCAGCTGGGCCGCGCGTTCGGGGTTTGGCGCAGCGGCAGCACGTCGCCCCCTGATCGGGACGACGGTGGCCCGCGCGGGGCCGCGGTCCTCGGGGTCGGTGCCGAACAGGTCGGCCTGGGCGAGCGCCGGATGGGACATGATGCTCGGCAGGATGTCCGCAACCGCGCTCGCGCTCAAGCCCGGACGTGAGCCCGTCATGCCGGGCCGCCGAGCTTCCGTCCCCCATCGCCATCGGAAGGGGACGCATCGAGGCTCTGAAGCGTGCAAGGCCGGTCGACATCGTCGGCCAGC
>CAXUCF010000213.1:0-8542 GCA_964249275.1 uncultured Lichenihabitans sp. | reverse complement strand
CAAGAACACTGTCAAAGACGCTTTTTGCACTTGAACAGGGCGGTGCGATCAGGCGGCTGCGTCGGTCGCCTGGGCCGAAAACCAAACCAGCACCAGATAGCCCGCCATGAGCCCCAGATCGAGAACGCCGACGCCGATTGGGTGCTCGAAGAAGCCCGGCATCACGACGAGCACCAGCAACTGCGCGCCTACGGCGACGAGCCAGATGACGCCGCCCCAGGGCGCCGCGAGCCACAGGCCGACGGACGCCACGAAATCGACTACGGCGAAGAACACGGCCGCCACCATGGCGGGACCCGCCAGGGCCGTGAAGGAACTCGCCCCATCGGGGCCCGATAGGAGGAAGGCCCTCCATTGCAGGAGGCCCTGCATGATCCATATCACGGCCGTCACCCGCATGAAGACGACCAGCGCGAAGCCCAGTCGGGTCTGGTCGTCGCGCATCCCCGCTGGTGTCAGCGCGATGGCGGCCAGCGGGGCGGATGCCGAGATCCTGCGCTTCGCCGTCGATCTCTGCATGGTGCATCCTCCCAGCGCGATGGTCCGAGCAGCCTGGCGTGGCTCGCGCCATGTCGATCGCGCCGATGTCAAGCGCGATCAACCGTGCGCGCCATTCCGGGTGCAGGCAAGTCCAGAACGACCTGCTTAGGCCCGGTGCCATGCCGACCGTTGCAGGCGGCCCTCGGCAGCCACGTTGGCGACTCGCAGCTTTCGGCCTGCACGCCGCCGTGATAACCTCGGGGTCGACACAGGAAGCCTTTTTCCGCCATGGCGTCACGACTCCCGGGCTTCTCACCAAGCGATCCGGCAAGCGAGTCCCCGACCGCGAGCCTCGGCCTCATCCGCCGTCCGCGGCGCAACCGCAAGGCCGACTGGGCGAGGCGGCTCGTGCGCGAGCACGTCCTGACGGTGAACGACCTGATCTGGCCGCTCTTCGTCATCGACGGACGGGGACGGCGCGAAGCCGTGTCATCCATGCCGGGCGTGGATCGGCTTTCGGTCGACGAGGCGGTCCGGAGCGCCGTCGGGGCCGCGGAACTCGGCATCCCGGTGCTGGGGCTGTTCCCCTACACGGATCCGGACCTGCGCGACGCCACCGGATCCGAAGCCCTGCGCGATACCAATCTCATCTGCCGGGCATGCCGGGCCATTAAGGCCGAGGTGCCGCAGATCGGTCTGCTCACCGACGTTGCCCTCGATCCCTACACCAGCCATGGCCATGACGGATTGCTCAACGGGCATCGCATCGTCAACGACGCCACCGTCCGGGTGCTCGTCGCCCAGGCCCTCGTCCAGGCGCGGGCCGGCGCCGACATCATCGCGCCCTCCGACATGATGGACGGGCGCGTCGGAGCCATCCGGGCCGGCCTCGACGCCGAGGGCTTCGAGGACGTGCAGATCATGAGCTACGCTGCCAAATACGCCTCGGCCTTCTACGGCCCGTTCCGCGACGCCATCGGCACTTCGGCGGCCCTGGTCGGCGACAAGCAGACCTATCAGATGGACCCCTCGAACGGCTTGGAGGCGTTGCGCGAGGTCGAACTCGACCTCACCGAGGGTGCCGACATGGTCATGATCAAGCCCGGGCTGCCCTACCTCGACGTCCTGCACCGGGTGAAGTCGCATTTCGGGGTGCCGACCTTCGCCTATCAAGTGTCGGGCGAATACGCGATGATCAAGGCGGCCGCAGACACGGGATGGCTCGACGGGGAGCGGGCCATGATGGAGAGCCTGATCGCCTTCAAGCGGGCCGGCGCCGATGGCGTGATGACATATTTCGCGCCCAAGGTGGCCGAGCGGCTCAACCGCGGCGGCTGAGCGTCAGAGGACGAGGCGGGACCACGCCGATGCGCCCCGTCCGATGCGCCATCCCGGCGCTGGTCGGCCTTCTTGCGCTTGCGGGATGTTCCCGCAACGTCGATCGCGATCAAGCTTCGCTCTGCCGGATGGCCGCGGCAGGCCTTGCCGACCAGGTACGCCTTCACATCACGGCCCAGAGCCCCCTCGCGTCGCGGGGCGACCTGCCGGCGGGCGTCAGGCTGACGATCGTGCCGGAAGATCCCGACCTTCGCCTGAATTGGCTCGAATGCCGCTTCGCGGGCGGACCGCAACCCGACTTCGTCGCGCTCGCCACCCCGGCGGGAGCCCTCGACGAAACGCATCTCGTGCTGCTGCGACGCTTCTGGCTCGGCTCGAACGAGGCGCAGGATGTGGATCCGGGCCTCGACGACGAACACGATGCGGCTCTCCCGGTGCTCCCGGTCGCGGTCGCCTACCTGCTGCAGCAGCTCCTGGACGCCCTGCCCAACGCCGCCGTCTATGGCCTGCTCGGCGCCGCCTATTCGATCGTCTATGGCCTTTACGGGCGCATCAACCTGGCTTTCGGGGCGCTTGCGGCGGTGGGGGGCCTCGCGGCCGTGATCGGCTCGGCCGCACTGGCCGCAGCGCCTGCCGGCGGCGTGCTGACGCTCGCGGCCGCGCTGGCCTTGTGGGCGTCCGGACTGCACGGGCTCGTGATGGAGCGGCTCGTGCTATGGCGGCTTCGCGCCGTCTCCGGTCAGCAGGGCCTCGTGGCCACGATCGGCATCGCGCTGTTCCTCCAGGAATATCTGCGGCTCGCGACCGGCGCTCAGCCGCACTGGGTGCGCTCGCTGCTGGCCGATCCCTTCAGGCTCGCCCGCGCGGGCGGCTTCGTCGTCACGGTGACGCCCATGGCGGCGATCCTGACCGGCACGGCCGCCGGTGCCGCGGCGGCCCTGCTGGTGGCTTTCAGGTTCAGCCGCTTCGGCCGGAACTGGCGCGCTGCGGCCGACGATCCCGGAGCCGCATCGCTCTTCGGGGTGGATCCGCGCAGGCTGTCGCTCGAGACCTACGGACTCGCGGCCGCGCTGGTGGGACTCGCGGGGGCCGGCGTTACGCTGCACTACGGTGGTCTCGGCGTCGAATATACGACGGGGCTCGGCCTCAAGGCGCTGATTGCCGCGATCGTGGGTGGCATCGGCTCCGTGCCGGGTGCCTTTCTGGGCGGTATCGGCATCGCGCTGATCGAGGCGCTGTGGTCGAGCTACTTCCCGATCGCCGATCGGGATCTCGTGGTCTTCCTCCTCCTCGTCGCGGCCCTGACGCTGCGACCGGGAGGCCTGTTCGGCGACCGAGAGCCGGCACCGCGCCGTATCTGAAGCGTGGCGCGGCGAAGAGGCTTGCAGCGGGCATTGCGCCGTCCCAAATTCGGTCCGGCTCAGCAGGGTGACGACGTCCATGGCCTTCATCTCGACACCGCGCGGCATGACACCGGCAAGCGGCCGCGCCGGGCTGCCGCAGGGAGCGCTCGACAGCGTCCGGCGGCGGCGTATCGCGGCGGTCTCGGCCGACCTCATGCTGGTGTCGATCGTGGCGTTCGGGCTGTGGCTCGCGCTCCTGGTGCTGACCTTCGGGCTGTCGCTGGTGATCCTCCCGCCCTTGTTCCCCTTTGTGGCCTTCTTCTACAATGGGCTCACCGTGTCGGGCCCGTCGATGGCGACGCCCGGCATGCGCCTCGTCGGCCTGGAACTGCGCATGGCCTCGACGGGTGCGCGCGTGCCGTTCATCAACGCCGCCCTGCATGCAGTCTTGTTCTATTTCAGCTGGATGCTCCCGCCGGTGCTTCTGCTGTCCCTGTTCACGACGGACAAGCGGTGTTTGCATGACATGCTGTCCGGCGTCATCGTGGTGCGGCGCCTTTGATACCCTTTCCGTTGGGGGCGGAGCGAGCACCGGGCCATGAGACAGCCATCGAACCAGTGTCCGCGGGTCATCGGGGAGCGATGGCTTGACGCGTGAACCCCGCGACGCCCCGCAGTTCTACCTGACGGCGCCGTCGGTCTGCCCCTATCTGCCGAACCGGCTGGAACGGAAAGTCTTCACGCACCTGATCGGCCGCCGTGCCGCTTCGATCAATGACGCGCTGACGCAGTCGGGCTTCCGCCGCTCGCAGACCATCGCGTACCGCCCGGCCTGCGAAATGTGTCGCGCCTGCGTGTCGGTGCGGGTCTGCGTGGACGGTTTCCAGCCGGGCAAGAGCTTCCGCCGGGTGCTTCAACGCAACGAGGACCTCGTGTCGGCCCCGGTCGACCCGAAGCCGACGGCCGAGCAATACTCGCTTTTCCGGGCCTATCTCGGCGCACGGCACGGGGAAGGCGGCATGGCCGACATGAGCATCCTCGACTTCGCCATGATGGTCGAGGATTCGCACGTCCAGACGAAGCTCACCGAATATCGGCGGCACGGGCCCGACACCGCCATCACCAAGCGCGGCCAGGGCCCGCTGGTGGCCATGTGCCTGACCGACATTCTGGCCGACGGCCTGTCCATGGTTTATTCCTTCTACGATCCGGACCAGACCGATCGTTCGCTCGGCTCCTTGATGATCCTCGACCATATCGCCCGCGCCAGAGCCATGGGCCTGCCCCATGTCTATCTCGGCTACTGGGTCGAGGGTTCGCGCAAGATGGCCTACAAGGCGCGCTTCAAGCCCCAGGAGCGTCTCGGCCTGAACGGCTGGGAACGCTTCGACTGATCCCCTCGGGGACAGCGAACGCCTCCGCCGAGGCCGGCATTAAGGGTTCCGCAAGCATCGCGGCCGATAAGGGAGGCCGTCGGCGTTCCGTTAACCAAGATCCGAATAGCCCCGGGGCAAGACGGAACCGTCGCGGTCGGGTGAGGTGCCGCAGCGTCGAGCGGCCGCGCGATATCGGATGGCGGGGGTCACGTATGGTGCGCACGCGTATGGCGGTTCGCCGCAAGCTGCGGTCGCGCTCCCGGCTGTCCTGGGCCGGGTTGACCGTGGTGCCGTGGTGCCTCGCCGCGGGGCTGCTCGTCTCGGCGACGGCCGACGCCGGGCAGGACTCCGTGATCGGAGCGACCCGCGTCGACCTGACCGATCTCGCGCCCGCCATGCCGGACGACCTCGTCCCGAGCCGCAACGATGCCGTCGAAAGCACCGGCTTCACCCTGCCCCGTGCCGATCTCCTCACGCGTTCCGTGCATGGCGGCGCCCGCGAGACGCACGCGGCGCAGGTCGATGCGGGCGAGATCGAGCCGAAAGCGGCCGTCAAGGGCGACCACCGAAGCTTGACCATGGTCGATCGGAGCCACAGGGTCGACCCGGCCGTGGCGATGCGACCGACGTTCGACACGCGGCTGCGTGCCCCAGGGGCGCTTCCCGCCTATCGGGCTGCAGACCTCGCCTTCGGGGCCGACGATCCGGCCGAACGGCCGGCCGATTTCGTGCCCGGTCCGGTCGACGCGCCCTGGCCCGATGCCGCCAGGCTCCAGCCACTGCCGCCGGAGATGAGCATCACGACACGGCACTCGCATGCCGCGTCCTCGCCGCGGGCTTCGGCCAGCGCCACGACGCCCCATGTCCAGGACGGTTCCACGCCGGCGGTGGCGCGCGCCGAATCGCTCGCCTCGTCCACGCCCGCTGCAGCCGATGGAGCGCCGATCGAGATCGCAGCCCTGCCGAAGTTCTCACGCGGCCCGCACGGCCTCGTCCTGAAGAACCAGACCGTTGTCGGGATCGCGCAATATCACCCAGACTACGCCGCCATGATCGAGACGGCAAAATCCGCCTCCGAACAGCGCTGCCTCGCCCAGGCGATCTATTTCGAGGCGCGCAGCGAGCCCGAGGAGGGCCAGGCGGCCGTGGCCCAGGTGGTCCTCAACCGCGCCATGAGCGGGCTCTACCCCGGCTCCGTCTGCGGAGTCGTGTTCCAGAACCAGCAGCACCACAACGCCTGCCAGTTCTCCTTCGCCTGCGAGGGCCATGCCCTCAGGGTCAGCGAGGGCGAGCCCTGGGCCAACGCGGTGCGCATCGCCCGCGAGGTGACGGATGGCGCCACCTACGTGTCCGACATCGGCGGCTCGACGCATTATCACGCCAACTACGTACGGCCGTTCTGGGCGAGATCGCTGAAAAGGATGGACGTCATCGGCCACCACATCTTCTACACGCTCCGCCCGGGGCAGACGTGAGGCCGGCCATCCTGCCCGCGAACTCGCGCAGGATGCCCGGCCGGCCGCGACATCAAGGCCGGGAGAAGATGTAATCGGCCGCGTAGGGCTGCGCGGCCAAAGCCCCTTCGGCCGGACAGGGGCCGTCCTTGCTCCCGCCCTCGGTCGCGATGCGCTGCACCGTGGTGACGTCCTTCAGCGATCCGTCGCCTTTCCGCTCGGAGACGGCAAGTTTAAGCCAGGGTATGTCGGCGGGTGCTAGCCCCGGCGCTTTCGCCACGACTTTTCCGACCACGACACTGCCGTCCGCCATCTCCCAGGTCGGCCCCCCGTAGTGGCGGCCGACGGTCTTGCCGCTGCTCACCAGCGCCGCAACGGGTTCCCGGAACGTCCACACGAGCTGGCCTCCGGCGTCGGCCCGGCAATCGTCGATCTGCGCTCCGACAGCATGCACCTTGAGAGACGAGGTGCCCGTCGGAGCCGCGACCGTGTCCCGGCTCTCATCGGCCAGTGCGACGCTGCAGGGCACGACGAGGAGAACAAACACCGCGATCGAAACGATCCTGGTCATGGTTGGCACTCTCATGGCGCAAGCACTCGGCCGCAGTCTGAGATACGATGGACCGGGGTGCAATGACCGACGGGGCGCTGGATCGTCGACGACGCGCGGGGAACCGCGGCAGGGTTCGGCCGTCTAGGCCGCCTTTCGCGCGCCGATCTCCACCAGTGTCCGCAGGATCTGCCGCGTGCCTTCGAGCCGGTCGTCGGGATGGTCGAAGTCGCGCGCGAAGGCGACCCGCATGTCGGGCCGCACCTTGGCGCCCTGGCGCGGATCCTGGATCAGCCGAATCAGCCCTTGCGGGTTCATGAAGCTGTTGTCGCGAAAGCCGACGATCACGCCTTTCGGCCCCGCATCCACCTTCTCGACGTGGGCGCGTCGGCACAGGCCCTTGACGGCCATCAGCTTCAAGAGCTGGCGGACCTCGTCCGGCATGGCGCCGAAACGGTCCACCAACTCGGCCCCGAAGGTTTCGATCTCCGCCTCGTCTTCGAGCGCCGACAGGCGGCGGTAGAGGCTCATGCGCAGGGCGATGTCGGGCACGTAATGTTCCGGGATCGTTACAGGAACGCCGATGGAGATCGAGGGCGACCAGGCCTCCTCGACCAGTTCGGCGTCGCCGGCCTTCAAGGCCTCGATCGCGTCCTTCAGCATCTGCTGGTAGAGTTCGAAGCCGACCTCCCTGATGTGGCCGGACTGTTCGTCGCCGAGCAGGTTGCCGGCACCCCGGATATCGAGGTCGTGGCTCGCCAGCTCGAAGCCGGCACCGAGCGTATCCAGCGACTGCAGGACCTTGAGGCGCTTCTCGGCCTGGGCGGTCGGCGGCTTCGCGGCCGGCAGCGTGAACAGCGCGTAGGCGCGGGTCTTGGAGCGGCCGACGCGGCCGCGCAGCTGATAGAGCTGCGCCAGGCCGAACAGGTCCGCCCGATGCACGATGAGCGTGTTGGCGCGCGGGATGTCGAGGCCCGCCTCGACGATCGCGGTGGCCAGCAGCACGTCGTAATCGCCTTCGTAGAAATGGGACATCTTGTCTTCGAGTTCGCCGGCCGACATCTGGCCATGCGCCATCACGACCTTCACCTCGGGCACGCTGCGGGCCAGGAACGCGCCTGCCTCTTCCAGGTCCTCGATGCGCGGGCAGACGTAGAAGCTCTGTCCGCCGCGGTAGCGTTCGCGCAGCAGGGCCTCGCGCACCATGAGTTCGTCGAACGGGAAGATCGAGGTCCGCACGGCAAGCCGGTCGACCGGCGGCGTCGCGATGATGGAAAGGTCGCGCACACCCGTCATGGCGAGCTGCAGGGTGCGGGGAATAGGGGTTGCCGACAGCGTGAGGATGTGGACCTCGGCCCGCAGGTCCTTCAGCCTTTCCTTGTGGGCGACACCGAAGCGCTGCTCCTCGTCCACCACCACGAGACCGAGATCCTTGAACTGGATCGCCTTGCCGAGCAACGCGTGGGTGCCCACCACGATGTCGACCGTGCCGTCGGCGAGCCCCGCCTTGACGCGCTTCTGCTCGGCCGAGGGCACCATCCGGCTGACCTGCCCGATCTCGACCGGGAGCCCGGCGAAGCGCTCCGAAAAGGTCCTGTAGTGCTGGCGCGCCAGCAGCGTGGTCGGCACCACGACCGCCACCTGGCGGCCGTTGATGGCGGACGCGAAGGCGCCCCGAAGCGCCACCTCGGTCTTGCCGAAGCCGACGTCGCCGCACACCAGCCGGTCCATCGGGTGACCGGACGCGAGATCGCCCAGCACGGCCTCGATCGAGTTCTGCTGGTCGTCGGTCTCGTCGTAGGGGAAGCGGGCGCAGAACTCGTCGTAGAGCCCGTCGGGCGGCACGAGTCTCGCGGCCGGCTTCAGCGCCCGCTCGGCCGCGATCTTGATCAGGCCGTGGGCGATCTCGCGGATGCGGTTCTTCATGCGGGCCTTGCGGCCCTGCCAGCCGGCCCCGCCGAGTCGGTCCAAGGTCGCCTCCGCGTCCTCGGAACCGTAGCG
>CAXUCF010000212.1:8154-8589 GCA_964249275.1 uncultured Lichenihabitans sp. | reverse complement strand
CTCATACCGTTTGCGCTCGCCAGCGCTCGCTGGAGGTCCATCGTGGGGTGTCCTGCCGGCTTTCGGGTCTAACCCGTTCGGGTTTTTCCCTCGATGAATCTTTGGTATTTCGTGCAGCGCAGGGTTTTGCGCCCACCCCCTGCCCCGACGACCGGCGCATCGAGATCCACGATTGCCACTCGGCCGAGACGATCCGCACCACGTTGGTGTCATTCCTGAAGGCCCGAAGCCGGCGCACCTCAACGGTGAGCAGCCCGAGTTTGCGGGCCTCGCTGAGGGCGTTCCGCACGGTGGTGCGGCCGACGCCGGCCAGCGCTGCGACGTGGTCGAGGGCGAGGTCGCACCGGCCGTGCTTCGCGACCTGAGCCGCCACGGTGCTCAGGACCGCCGTCTCGGCCATCGTGAACCGGGCCGCCAACTGCGGCGGGAGCCATC
>CAXUCF010000212.1:7768-8144 GCA_964249275.1 uncultured Lichenihabitans sp. | reverse complement strand
GCTCCATGCTCTCGGAAGATCTAGGTCTTGAGCCCTGCCGACGCTTCAAGGGCATGCTCTGAGGCACTGAAGCTGGTATGATCTTGCGCGCTTCGATCAGCTCGGCCAATGCCTGGGCTTCATCTTCTCCGATCGAGCCAGCCCCGAACGCTTTCCAGACAGCTCCCGCCAGCTCGGCAAGCTTCACCCGTGGCGCCGCCTCGATGGCGCGCCTTACGTCGTCGACAAACATCCTTCGCCCCCTCTCCGGGGCCGTGTCGAAGGCAAAGCGAGATCATCCGGGGAAACAGCAATTTCCCCGTTGACTCCCTCTCGGGAGCTATGAGACCTTCGCCCTTGCTACGGAGGCGAAAGCGCTCTGATGATTTCCAAGACC
>CAXUCF010000212.1:0-7758 GCA_964249275.1 uncultured Lichenihabitans sp. | reverse complement strand
TCGCGCCCGACCCGTGAGTCGAGCGACCGCCCATCACGCCCGCGACAATCGCCCGCGTCAACCACCTCGCATGAGATCGTCGAAGGACTGGCCCTTGCGGTCGAGGTACTGGCGCAGGGCCTCGTGATAGATCTCCCACGCCTTGCATTCCTCATCGAGAGCGATGCGCTTCATCGCGCGGTCGACGGCTGGCGTGACGTAGAGGCTGACGTGGTGCTTCGACGCCCGCGAAGGCTGACGCTTAGCACTGCCCTGCTCAGGGCTTTCACTCGCAACTGGGTCAGATGAAGCACTTTCAAGATCATCAGATCCGGACGACTTTGCCTCGGGTTTGTCAGGCTTCGCTATGTCGTCGAGGTAGTCGAGCCCGAGGGAGCCGGGAACCTTGGCGGTCCGATCCTTAGCTCTTGCGCGCGGCGTCACTGTCCGTCTCCTGTATCCAGGCCCATAGGCCTTCGATTTCCTGAGCCGCCTTGGACCCGGGATCGTACTCGGTGATACCCTGCCCTTCGTCGAGGGCATCCCCGTAGGCGACTCGAATGGTCGTGAAGCGCGGGCAGATGCGCCCCAGCTTGGCGATCTTCACAGCTGCCTCGCGTGCCCGGTCCCTCGGCCCCGATGGAACCTGGGAGATGACGATCGAGAAGGGTACCCCGAACTTGCTCAGCTTGGCCGCCGTGTTCGTTACCCCGTCAATATCGAACTGGGTTGGCTTGCACGGCACGAGCACGAGATCAGCAGCTCGGGCCACCACGACAGCACCAGCATCCTCGACACCGGCCGTGTCGACCACCACGAGGTCGACTGTTCCGCGCTCCCGGATGCGCTTGACGGCCTCCGGAACTTTGCTCGGTTCAATGGAGATCACACCAACGTCGCCGGTCTGTCGTCGACCGCTCCATGCCGAAAGCGACCCTTGAGGGTCGGCATCGAGGATGACAACGCGCTTGCCAGCCTGAACCGCAGCGACCGCGACATAGGCCGCGATGGTCGACTTGCCGCTTCCGCCTTTGGACGACACGAGTGCGAGAACCTTCATCCGGTCATCGTGCCATGCAGCTCATAACAGTGCAAGCTCTCCACGTCTGGAGCTCTTGTCAGGGCTTAAGATCATAAGAGATTAAAAGGTCAAGATCGCACTCCTATGCAGCTCCGCCGCGCTGTTCCGTGGGTGCTCCAGTCTCCCCGTGAGCCTCTTCCCAGTTTCCGGGGAGGCAGTCGGGCTTCCTGAGATCCCCGCGCCGGATTATCGGCCGCGGAAGATGCAGCCCCTCCCGTTAATCGTCGCTCAAGGAGGGGTAAGCCCATCGCAGAAAGCCTCAATGGCCGGCCGCCTACGACGGTGCTACGCTCAAGCCTCGCTATCAGCGGAGTCGAAGGTGCCAGATTTTAAAGGACTCGAAAACCTTCATCTCATTCTGTTCTTCATCGTCCCCGGGCTTATCACCGCCTTCATTAGATCGCGGTTCATCGCGGGGCGAAGACCATCACACACAGAACAGCTCCTTAGCTATCTGGTGATTTCTCTCATCTACTACACAATAACTCTGCCATACGTGATGCAGGTCATGGCAGGCGATGGAAAGCTATATGGACAGTCGTTGAATTGGGCAGCTCTCACGTTGCTGGGCCCTGCGTTGTTCGGTTTCATACTCGGCGCAGCTGCGCAGAAGCGCGTGATGCACACCGTTGTTGGATGGGTTGGATTGACGATGGTCGACATCATCCCCACCGCCTGGGATTATCGCTTCTCCAGCATTCCCCGAGGGGGGATCTTCATTCTTGTGACACTATCTGACGATAGACAGGTGGCAGGATTTTTTGGATCGAAGTCATTTGCCTCTTCGGAGGGCGAGGAACGCGACCTATATATCGAAGAGGAAGTGACGCTGAACGAGGATGGCGTATGGGAATTTCGACCTGAGCCAGTCGGAATCTTCGTGAGCGCGAAGGAAGTGAAGCACGTCGAGTTCTTCGACATCTAGAGGTCATCATGAGCAAGGCACCGATCCCGACGACACCCCGCCGCATCGCACAAGACGGATACCGACCGGCGCCGGCTCCGTCATTCACGCCGCAGAAGTACCAGGGCGGGTATCAGGCCCCATCAGGCGGCCAGCGACCGAACCTTCCGACCACTGGTAGCGGGGTCAAGGCGCCGAGTTCTCCGCCGCCAAAGAAGTAACTGGAACGTACCCGTCGAACAAGCGTAGCCCAGCATCATCACCGCGGTGGTGGCCAGCGATCGATAGGACTTTGACCCGGTCGACGACGTCCTGACCAGCGCCGCCCGCCCTGTTCGCAGGGCCCGGGAATCGTCCGCAAGGACCATGTCCGTTGACAGATCTGTTCGTAGACCCGTTTCGACCGTAGCGGACGTGGTTTCGGACGCCTCCGGCGCTATCCGCTTGGGCATACCTCTGCAGGCATGCAGAATCGCATGGATCCGCCCGGCAGCGGTGAATGCACACTGGATCTGATACGGCGCGAGATGAGGATTCTTAAGCGATGCCATGAAACCATCGTGCACAGGAGCACGCGACCCTAAGGCGAAACTTTGAGCATCTTCGGCACCCCGGACCGTCGAATCCCTGCGCTGGACGGCTTTCGCGGGCTCATGACGATCCTTGTCATAGAGTCGCATTACTTCGCGGAGATCCGTGGAGGCATTCCACAAGCGGGCTTTGGTTTTGTCGCCGTGGACGGTTTCTTCGTCCTATCCGGCCTGCTTGTCGGTCGCCTGATCACCGATAAAGGGAGCGCCGATAACTTCTTCAAAGTCTTCTATGCAAGACGCGTTCTCAGAACATTTCCTATATACCTTCTATGCGTTGCATCAACCCTCTGTGTGAGCGTAGCTTTAGGGTTGGAGATCTCACCTGCCGTGCCCGGCTGGAGTTATCTGGCGTTCGTCAATAATCTGTTCATGGCAGCTCGCAACGCAGTCGGGACCGAATGGCTTGGGCCGACGTGGACTATGGCAGTCGAAGAGCAGTTCTATCTCGTTGCCCCGCTCCTAATGCTCGTGACGCCCCATCGTTGGCTTATATTCGCCTTGACCTGCGTTGTTTTGGCGGCCGTCGCCCTGCGCATCACCATGGCAATGTGCAACATCGACGGCGTTGCATCCGTTGCTCTGCTACCCACCCGGGCCGATGATCTCGCTATCGGCCTCGCCTGCGCACCTCTGCTGACAACCTCCATCGACTGGAAAGGAACGTTCTGTCGTACGCTGCCGATCATCCTTCTCTTTCTGATCGTCGGCTTGCGGACCACGATCGGACCGAGTTTCTTCAGCCTGGTCGGGCATACGATCCTATGCGGTGCCGTGGCGATCTTCCTCATGGGACTCGTACAGGGCGCTCCCGAGGCCCGGCGGTTTGAGGGGCGGGTGCTGGCATTCTTCGGCACGACCTCCTACGCCGTCTATCTCACGCACATGCCGATCCTCTGGTTCGTCCACCGCATCGTGCTGGACGCTGAACCGTCCCTTTCGAGCCTCGCCGGGACAGCCCTGACGGTCGCGTGCATCCCCGTCACTGTAGTGACGGCTGTCGCTTTGACATACCTCGTCGAGATGCCGATCACTGCAATCGGACGCCGGGTACATTGGCAATTTTCTCCTCGCCAAGTGGATATATTTTCAGCGAGTTGCTCTGATTCAGGCGTATTCGCATCAGAACAAAGCGCCACCAGATAACCTTGGTACACCCAAACTGAATCAGCACGTCTGCGTAGCTCGGCGCTGAACCGATCCTCCCGGCGACGCCGTTCAGCTGGGCTCTAGACCTGACGTCGAACCCGTTCATGGCTGGTTTGCTCCGTCCGTTATGGGTGTACCCATAAGCTCCTAAGCGAGCTTAGTGGGCACGATCAGGCAGTCTGATATAGCCTCGTCCACTGGGATCAGACATTTTAGTCGCTTCCTGACACGCGGGGGTATGAGCATTGACCTATCACCCAAGTGAAGTGAACCGTGCCGGCGTGGCAATGCCGGCCGTGCTGGGCACCCTTATCGTCTCAGCGCTCATTGCAAGCGCAGTCGCGCAGCAAGCCAAGAACTCTTATGCTCTCGATGTGGAGCATCACAGGAAAACTGGCCAAGACTGGCTCCTCCAGGCCGGCTTGAACCGGGCCGTAAAGGCCCTCGTCACGCCGGGTGACCCGATGAGGGAAGCCTTGTTCAGTGCGCGTCCTACGACGTTGGCCTGGGGAGGAGCGCGGATCCTGATCGCCATGAGTGGCGAAAGCGAGAAGGTCGACGTCGATGTCGCCGATCCCGAGATGGTGATGGATCGACTGGCCCTCGCCCTACCGCAGATGTCGTCGGAGGAGATGGCACATATCGCGGCGCGCCTCGCCGACCTGAGGGCGAAACGGAGCCTGCTTCCCTCCCCCGAGCTGTTGTTGCCCCTGGATCGACGCTCCTCGTCCGTCTCGGACCGGCTCCGTCAGTTCACGACCACCTTGTCAGGCCAGCGGTATCCAAGCCTGCCCAGGGACGGACGGGAAGCAGACGACGACACGGTGGAGAAAACACAGGATCGGTCGCGCCTTCCAGCCGAGAGCGACGGCACACCATCCCGACCCATCTATCGGCTCACGGCGACGATGATGGTGGCCGCGCCTCGATCCGAGGCCGTGCCGTCATCCGCCTCGGTCGTCATCGTCCTCAGCGTCAATGATGCCAAGACGTTCAAGATCGCGGAAGGGCATCTTTGACGTGGTGTCGACGGGGCTCGACCGATCGAAACAGCGCTCATCGCGGTGCCTTGCCCTTCGCGCCCGCTCCGACCTGTAGGACACGGGTCGTCCCGTCCCCTCCGGACAGTGTGACCGTGGTCCGCGTCGCCGAAGTCAACTTCCATCCGTCCAGGGTCCCGCCGAGCGCCAGGCGTGAGACGACGGGAGGACTGCCGTGCCGCAGCAGCGACACGACCGCTTGTCGACCGCTCTCTTGCTGCGCGATGAGCACTCCAAGGAGGAAGATGTCCTCGGCATCCGGTCGGGACGATGTTTTTGGCGACACGTCGACCGGCTTCTTCTCAGAAACGGCACCGGAACCGAACATCGTCGTCTCGGCGGGGGTGGGCTGCTCGGCGACGGACTGCGAGGTGGTGATGGCAATGGGAGCCGCAACAGGCACGATGGCCTCGGCAATCCTCGGCGATTCTGGCGCCTGAAAGGACGACATCAGGACGATGACGCCTGCCAGCACAGCGTCGAGCAGGATCAAGACCGACAGGATCGGCACCTTCATGGCTGGTGTACCACGGCATCGGCTGAGAGCGGTTCCGTCGTGCCCATCGCATAGGTCCGGACGACACCGCTGACCTCCGCGGAGGCCGTCTCCGTCGCCGCCCCAGGACCCGTCGAGCCGAAGACGGGCGGCCTAGTGCGGATCGAGACGCGGAGGTCATCGAAGAGGATGGCAGGGATGGTGCCTTCGAGGCGGTGCACGAACGTGGCCACTCGTTCCGGTGCCAAATTCCTGATCCGGATCGATGCCCGTACAACGACCAGTCCCTTTTCATCGGAAGCGTCGAGGAGGTGAAGGCTTTCCAACTTCGCGGGAGGCTCGACGGACTGCTGCAGGCTGTGCTGGATGAGGGAGGCTGCACTCTCCTTGCTCGACGCGATGAGCACTCGCCGTTGCCCTGGATCTGGTGGGGCGCTTCCCGTCTTCGCGCTGCCGCCCTGCACGGCGAACGACGCGTGCGAAGCCTCCAGACCGGCGATCTGGTCGTCTGCGTCCAGAATGTCTGCGACGGTCGATATCGCGAAGGAAGCCAGGATCGCCATCGTGCATCCGGCGACGGACAGCCTTATCGTGCGGGACGACAGGTCAAGGGAGAGCGCCTGCGCCGCCATCAGTTCGCATCCGGTGCCGGTCGAACGGTCTTGAACGCCACGGCGTAGATGTGGTCGGCCTCCCGGACGTCGTTCGTCTCATTGACCTCCGTCACGGTCAGCAATCCGGTGGCGGCGACCAGGTTCACAGGATCGATCCTGGCATCCGACACGATCGTCAGCGATCCGCTGCCCACAGAAATCATGTTGATTTCCGTGTAGCGGGCCCCCATCGGAAGGACGGCCGCCAAGCGTTTCAAGGCGTAGCCCATGCTGTCCTGCCCCGTAGCCCTGGCCTCGATCGTGGCGAGCGTCCTGGCCGCGTCCTTGTCCGACTGGGCTCGTGCGGCCCGGGCATGGACGGCATGCCGGATGTGTTCGAGATCGTCTTGCAGGATCGCGATCCGCTCGTCCTGGTGCATGCGGTGAATCACCGAGAGGGCGCAGGCTTGAACCATCGCGAGCCCGAAGAGGGCGAGCGCGGCGCGCTTTTTTCGTCTCGCCTTTTGCGTCTTCCTCGATCCGAGGTCGCAGAAGAAGAGCTTATCGCTCCCCAGCCATAGTTCGTCGACGGTGATGGATCGGCCGGCGAGCGCTGAGAAGCGGGACGCCAGGGCGGCCTTCGGCACGCAACGCAGTTCCACGTCGCAGGTCGGCCGGCGAGCGTCATCGCCCGCCACCCTTGCTCCGGAAACATGGGCATCAAAGTACAGATCATCGGCCGCGAACGGCGTCCAGACCGGGATGTTCGTAGCCACAACCTCGTCTAATCGCGAGACGGCGCGTCGCGGCAGCTTCAGCACGGTCGAGAGGATCTCGGCGTCGGAGAGCCGGAGCACGACAGGATGCCGTTTGGCCGCGACCTGTAGTTCGGATATATCGTCCTGCCATCCACTCTTCATGCGTCGTCCATCGGGCAGGACGGCGTCGATCACCTGTGCGTCCCGGGACACCTCGAGCAGCACGGCTCTCGGCCGCGGGATGAGCTTGTCCTTCCATCGACTGGGCAGAAGCGAGGCGATATCCTCACAGGTGGCAGAGACGGCTCGCTCGAGCGCTCCGAGGCTCAGCCAAACCGGCCGACCCGCTATCCCGAAGCGGGCTACCATTGCGGACACCCGTCGAGAAGCGGGTCGACGACGCAGGCTTGAGGCAGTTTGGTGCCGACAGCGAGCACCGCGGAGGTCGATCTCACGCCACGAGTGCCCATAAAGGCGATCACGACCTTCACCAGCGCCAAATCGGTTACGGGTCTCGACCAGCTGTCGACCCAGCCATCGCCACCGCCTCGCGCCCGATAGGTCAACCGCAACGCCGCCACTCCGGTAGCGACCGTCTCGTCGAACGAGGCACCCGTGGCGGGATTCATCCAGGCTAGGGCGAGCGTCCCCGAGGAGCCCGGCACGGGATCGCTCGAAGGAACGAAACGAAGGCGGAACGCCGTCTCGACATCGAGATCGAGAACGGCCGGTCCCTGCGACCGAACGGTCAACTCCCCACTTCGTCCGCTGAAATTGGGGACGACGGCATCCTTCATCTCCATGTCCACGGATCGCAGCAGGTTGCGGAGCAATTGGATGATGGCCTCCCCTTGATCGAGGATCGCGGCGTGGTCGTGCACGGCCCGTTGCGTGGTCGCCAAACGACCGACGATGCCGGACAGCATCATCAGGCAGAGCCCGGAGATCGCCAAGGCGACCAGGACCTCGAGCAGCGTGAAGCCGGCCGTCCCCCTTTCGCCCGTGAGAGAATGAGTCGCGCGATCGACGATCACCGTGGAGCCACCCATAAACGAAGGGTGTCGAGCATGACGGGGTCTTCCGATGGGAAGCTGCCTGTGGGATGAACGAGGATCCTGACGCGAAACAGCCTGCCGACAGCATCGTCGCCCGCCCCTCTCTCAATATC
>CAXUCF010000211.1:7764-8636 GCA_964249275.1 uncultured Lichenihabitans sp. | reverse complement strand
GGATGAGGGGATCGCCGCCGAGCCCTGCCGCCGAAACTGCGGCGGTCAGCAGGTGACGATCGCGGCTCAGTACGTCCAGGGTCCCGGTCTCCGCCACCGTGATGGCCAGGTCGATCTTGCCGCCGCTCATCTTGAGCCGGATCGACACGCTCCCGAGGTGCTCGGGGTCGAGCCTGATGACGATCTCACGGCCGCCGTCGGCCGTGGCACGCATCTGCCCGGTCGCATTGGCATCCGCCGCGGCGCTTGCGGGCGTCGCGGCGCTCCGGGCGGTGTCGGCCGAGCCGTCCTGGGCCGCGGGGGTCTGCATGGTGACGAGAGCCGATAGGGCGGCGGCCACCTGCTGGCACGGCGTCGCCTGCTGGCTCACGGACGCAAGCTGGCTCGCCGCGGTCATCGCCCCCGGCACGGGTCCGGGCCCGGGCGGTGGGCGACCATGAGCCGATCCGCCCGATCCAATGCGGCGTTCGGAACCGTCGGACGTGGCCGCGACCGTCGCGATCCCGGAAGATGCCGGCGCGCCGGCCGCGCGGGCGGCTTGGGCCGGGGAGGATGCGGGCTCGGCGGTACCGGTCCCCGCACGCCGTGACGCGGGCAACGTCGTGGTGCTCGGCCCTCCGGTCGCCGCCGCGGCCGGGGTGAGCGACGAGGCTGAGCCGCCCGGAGCGTCGCCTGCCGGGCCGGGCATGCTGTTGCCCGCAGGAACGGAACCCGTCGCAGCCGGGGTGGGTACCGCGGCCGACGAGGCCGGCCCCGCTGCCGTGGCCTGCGATGCAGGGGAAGTGCCGTCTCGCGGGGGTTCGGCGAGCACCCGGCCCGGCAACGCCGGCGTGGCTCCCGTCGGCGCGGACGGCGTGGATGCCGGCAGGGAC
>CAXUCF010000211.1:0-7754 GCA_964249275.1 uncultured Lichenihabitans sp. | reverse complement strand
CAGGGACACCCCGGTGACGGCCGTGCCTGCTCCAGCCGCTGCGGACCGTTCAGGCGAGTCTGGCCGAGCGGGCATCGATAGGGCGCCGGCGGCAGGGGCCGCCGGGTCGGCCGGCGGCGCCATAGGCCCGGGCTGCGGGTCGGCCGAACCCGTGGTGCCCGTGGCCGTCGGGACCGCGGCGTGCCGTGCGGCGTTCGGGGTCTGGGCGGTCGAGGCCGCGGCGTTCGGTGGGGATGCGGCAGCGGCGCTCGGAGGAGCGAGGCCGGTCAGAAGCATCGCCTGGGCAAGGGCTCCCAGGTCTGTGCCGGCGGGCGCGGCTTCGGCCTTGGCGGCCGGCTCGGCCGGTCCGTCGGCGCCCGCGGACGGCCTCCGCGCGGCTCCCGTCGCGAGGTGCGCCAAGGCATCGATCGTCGCGGCCGCGTCGGAGATGAGGCGGGCCACGACGGTGATGGAAGCCGCGGTGACCGATGCCGTCGAGGTGCAACCGCCGTCCGTCGGTGTGGTGGGCGCGGTCGGGGCGGCGTTTCGGTCCGTGGCGGCAGCGCGTCGCACCGTGTCGAGCAGGCTGCCGAAGCTCGCCGCATCTGGGCCGGCAGCATCCTTGGCGGGTGACCCGGACTCGGCCGCCGGCACGCCGGCGAGGGAGGCCCCGGGCGTCGACCTCCCGCCGGAGCCGATGGTCTGCCGCAGGATGGAACCGAGATCGCCCGTCATGGCGTCCGTCCCAGCAGCTTGTCGCCCGCCGACAAAGCCGCCTGAGCGCGCTCGATCAGGACGGCAGCGGCGCCGTCCGGCAGGCCCGCGCCCGGATCCCGGTCGACGAGATCGGCGTCCACGGAAGCCGCCATCGTGAGGGCGGCGTCGCGCAGATCGGCGTCGCGTGCCGAGAGCCGCCCCACATCGATGGACCGCAACGCCGCGCGCCCGGCTGCGACGTCGTCCGACGCCACGATGGCGGCGGCGGCGTAGAGTCTGGCGCGGGCCGCGTCGGCGGTGGCGTCGGTCGCCGACCCGGTGGCCCTGGCGGCCGCGTAGCGCGCGCCTTCGCTGCGCCCCGCCACCAGCGCGTCACGCGCCATCGTGAGATAGATGCCGCGCGCTTCGGCCCCGGGGAGTTCGGCCAGCACCGCGTCGAGCTTCGCCATCTGGGCAACCTCGCCCGCAAGTGCGATCCGTTCCGCGAAGGAGACCAGGCGCCCCTTGAAGTTGCTGACGAAGACCGAGCCGCGGAATCGCCGGAGATACTGGCGCGACAGGGCCGAGAACTTGTCGAGCATCGCTGGATGAGCCGAGAGGAAAATCTGCCGGCGCAGCGCCGCCTCCTCGACGAGCGTGCCCGGCACGAGGAGCCGCGCCGCGTCGAGCATCTGGCCGGCCTTCTGCGGGTCCGTGTCGGCATAGAGGGTGGCCAGCACCAGCGCCAGATGCCCTCCGATCACGGCGGACAGCGCCCGGGGGTCGAACTTCCCGAGCAGAGCGCGCGCGACGTCGTCCTGACCCTCGGCATAGGCGAGCGCGCCCTTGATCAGCCGGTCATTGTCGGGCGACAGGGTCGCCTGTCGCATGGCGGCCCGCACCACGGAGGGCTTGCCGGCGCTGAACAGGTAGAGCACCGCCGCTCCCGCATTGCGGCTGTCCGCCCAGGCCGTGGGATCGGCCGCCGCGAAGACTTCCCCGATCCGCACCAGCAGCTTCGGCTCCGCCGCCTGAGCGGCCATGCTGCCATGGGCGACTTGATCCTGGAGTTGTTGGAGCGAGCGGATCGCCTGGTAGGGCGCGAGCGGGCCTTGGGCCGCTCCTGCGGCCTCCGCAGGTCTCCCCTCCGCCTCGGCCGCCTTGTCCGGCCCGGCCACCTTGCCGGAAGTCTCGGGGCCGGCGGGCGCTGCCTCGTTGGCCTGGGCGGCCGCGAGCGGCCCCGCGCCGACCAGAAGTACCATCGAGCCGGCGGCCACAAGGCGCCGCAGCCCGGAGCCGAAGCCGAGGGCCATCATGGCGCTTCCCTCAGCAGGATCTCGATGCGCCGATTGTCGGGGCTCTCGGGGTCCCGGAGATTGCGCGGCTGGCGGTCCGCATAGCCTTCGATGCGCTCGATCCTTGCCTCTTCGAGGCCGCCGCGGACCAGCATATAATGCGCCATATGGGCCCGGGCCGACGAGAGACGCCAGTTGTCGTAGGTGTCGGATTTGAACTTGCGGCTGTCGGTGAAGCCGCGCACCGTGACCTTTCCCTTCTGGGCTTTGAGCAGTCTGCCGATCTTCTCCATCAGCATGACCATCCGCGGGGCGGGTTCGGCGGAGGCGCTGGCGAACATGGCGAACCTGGCGTCGTCCGTCAGGGTGATCAGCAGGCCCTCGGGCGTGGCCCTGACGTCCACCTTGGGTTCCGGCCCGGAAGATCCGGCAGCGGCCGCCTTCATCAGTCTTTCGACGCGGCTCTTCAACTCGGCGGCCCGCGTCTGGGGTTCGTCCTGCAGGGATGTCGACGTCGGCTCGGGCTCGGGCGCGGGAGCGTTCTCCGCGACGACCCGGGCCGGGGCTGCAAGCGGCGCGGCCGTCTCGATCCGGGCGGGCTCGGCTCCGGCATCGTCGGCCGTCGCGGTCAGGGGCTCGAACGGGTCGCGGAAGGCCTCGCCGCCTTTCTGGCCCGTCGCATCGGACACGGTCGGGCCGTGCCGGGGGGTGTTGGCCGCGGTTCTGGCCGGCTGCTCCGGTTGCGCGCCGTCCCGGGCCGCGATCTCGGACAGCGCCCGCTCGGGGTCCTTGAACAGATCCGCGTCGTCCCGCCTGCTTCTGTCGGTCGGCTTCGCATCCTTGGCGGCCGCGGCCGCCCTGGCGTCCCGCACCGGCCTCGCGCCGCTCTTCTGCGGCACGTTGGGGGCTCCGTCGTTCGGGTCGCTGAGCCCCGGCGGCTGCGGCGTCGAGTCGACCAGTTGCACGGGATTGAAGTACCGCGCGACCACCGACCTCGTCTTGTCGTTGGCCGAGACCAGCCACATGACGAGGAAGAACGCCATCATGGCGGTCACGAAATCCGCATAGGCGATCTTCCAGGCGCCACCGTGGTGGCCCTCCTCGAGGGCACCGCCGTGACGTTTGACGATGATGATCTCGTGCGGGCGCACATCGTCACTCATGCTGGCCTCCGAGGCAGCCCTGCAAGGTCCGGGTCCAGTCTCCCAGCCGCGTTCGGATGGTGCTGCTGTCCGACACGACCGTGACCTCGCAGGCGTCGGATGCCGTGAAGCTCATCTGCTGCGTGTCGCTGCCGCCTGCATCGAGCGCCTTGCGCAGCGCTTCGACAAGGTCCTGCGGCCCGCTCACCGCGATCGCGGCGCCCGATCCGCCCGTGGTGAGACTCACGATGGCGCTTCTCAGACCCGCGATCGCCGAAGCGCGGGCGGCTTCGTCCAGAAAGGGTTCCAGCACGGCCGCGGTGGCCTCGGCCAGCATTTCCTCGAGCGCCCCGTAGCAGTCCCGCCAGGTGCTCGCGAGGGCAGCAGCCTCGCGCTCCGCCCAACTGGCGCGCTCGGCAGCGAGCCGCTCGGCGAAGTCGGTTTCGAGTGCCGCGCGGTCGGCGGCATGCTCGGCCTCCGCCTCCGCCAGGGCGGCCGCGACCGCTGCCGCGATGCTGTGGGCCGACGCATCGACCCCCGAGACGGGCTGGAGCGCGCCGGCTTCGGGTCCCTCGACGGCCGCAAAGGGCGCGACCGCGCGACCGATCGGGAACCACACCGGGAGCGCCTTCGTGGCTTGGCGCGCAGCGGGCGGCAGCGTGTCGAAATCGATCAGAAGGCGGCCGAGGGCGCCTCGCGATCCCGGATCGATGACGGCTTCGTCATGGTTCGTCATCGTGGCGCCGGAGCCCGCGTTTGCGACGCCTTCGTCGATGCGGTCGCGTTCATCAGGCGGCTTCCTTCCTGTGGATCCACTGCTTCAACACGGCAGCCGCCTGTTCCTCGTCGAACTCGATCATCTGCTCCAACCGCTTCTGGGGCGAGCGACGGGGCTGGCTGGTGATGTCGTCGATGAGGCTCACCTCCTCGTTCCAGGCCCCGATCTGAACGGGCCGCGGCATGTCGGAGCCGCCGATCTCCATCGGGTCCATGCCGGGCTCGGGCAGCATCGGATCCCCGTTGGCGCCGCCGGCCAGCATCGGCACGCCGTCGGCGGCGGGCGCCCCGACCGGTGTCGACAGTACGCGGAGCAGCGGGCGCACCACGAACACCACCACGAGCCCCGTGAACGCCAGGACCACGGCGGCGTTGATCAGCGCGCCCGACTGGCGCAGCACGGCTTCCGCGAGGCCGGGCGACGGGATCGGCTCGAGGTCGCGCGCGGTGTCGACGAAATCGACCGCCATGACCTTGACGCTGTCGCCCCGCGCCTTGTCGACCCCGGCTGCGGTGCCGATCAGTTGCTCGATCTCGGCGAGCTTCTTGTCGGACTGGTCGGCCGGAACCTTGTCGCCCAGTGCGCTCACCAGGGCGGCCCGGTTGATGACCACCGCGATCGACAGCCGATCGATACTGTAGCCGGTCGACGACGTCGTCACGGTCTTGGACGAGACCTCGTAATTGTTGAGTTCCTCGCGCTTGTCGTTCTGCTCGGTCGAGGTCTTGCCGTCGCTCGCCTGGATCTTGTTCTGCGGCAGGTTCTGGCCGACGCTGGCCGGCGCCTGACTCGTGGAGTTCTGCTGGTTCTGGGTCTCCTTGACGGTGCGGGTCGAGCGCTCGACGCGGCCGTCGGGGTTGTAGGTGGTCTCGGCGGTCTGCTTCGTGTCGGTGTTGAGCCGGGCCGTGACGCTGACCTGGAGGTTCTTGGCGCCCAGCGTCGGCGTGAGCGTGCGGCGGATGTTCTCGCCGACGTTGCGGTCGATCACCTTCTCGAGGTCGAGCATCTTGGTCGGCGCGCCATTGGTGGCGTCGTCGCCGCTGGCCAGCACGGACCCGTCCGTCGACAGCACCGTCACCTGGTCGATCGTCATGCCGGGCACCGCGGCCGCGACGAGGTGGCGGATGGCGCCCGCCACATGGCTGTCGTCGAGCGTCGAGGCCCGGATCACGACGGAGGCCGAGGGTGGCTGGCGGGCGCGGCGGAACGAGCCCTCGTCGGGCATCACGACGTGGACCCGCGCCGCCTTGATGCCCGCCATGGACTGGATGGTGCGGGCGAGTTCGCCTTCGAGCGCCCGCACCCGCGTCACATCCTGCATGAACGACGTGAGGCCGAGCGAGCCCATCTTGTCGTAGAGTTCGTAGCCGGCGTTGCTCGAGTGCGGCAGGCCCTTCTCGGCCAGCAGCATGCGGGCCTGGGCGGTCTGGCCGTAATGCACCGCCACGGCGGTGCCGTCCGGGCTGACGTCGAACGGGATGTCGGCGTCGTGCAGGGCCGCCCCGATGGTGGCGACGTCGCCCCGGTCGAGCCCCGAATAGAGCGTCTCGGTGGCGGGGCGGCTGAGATAGTAGCCGCCCACCCCGACGAGGGCGAAGACGGCGAGTCCGACGGCCGCCAGGGCGCCGAGCTTGCGGCCTCCGAGCTGCAGCAGGTTCGCCCCCAGTCGCCGCACCTGTTCCATCGCGTTCATTCAAGCCCCTGGCGGCATCGTCGTCCGGGCTCAGGATCGCCGGGCAAGCTTGTGCGGGAGTGTCCGGCGGGCAGGCTACGGCGAAAGCCGCCCCTCGCGGGGCGGCTTCACGGATCGGCTCGCGGGCTGGCCGACAACGGGTCAGGCGGCGGCGCGATCGGGGCGGAAGTGCTCGCCGAGCCGGTCGGCTTGGCTGAACGCCCGCATCAGGGCCCGGCCACGGGCTGCGAGGTCGCGGCGTGCCTCGGCGTCGCCCAGCAGCTTGCGGCAGCGTTCGACGATTCCGTCGTAGGCGCAGATCGCGAGGCCGCCCCGGACCGGCGCGATGTCCGGGTCGTCCTCCTCGCCTTCGGTGACGGTGCAGGCGCCGTTGGCGAGCAGGAAGCCGACGCGCGCGCTCTCGAACACCGCGGCTTCGTAGTAATGGAGGTTGAGCACCAGCTTGGCGCGGGCAATGGCGGCGTCCCGTTCGGCACCGTAGACATTGAAGAGATGGACGACGTTGAGATCCAGCGCCCTCAAGGCTTCGAGCACCGCGATCCGCCGCTCGTTCAGCGAGCCGTAGAACAGCACGTCGATGTCCTGCACGGCGGCCGGTGCGATGCGGTCCAACGCCTCCGCATAGCCCAGAGGCAGCAGCCGGGCCTGCGCGACGCCGATCGCGTGCAGGGCCGCCAGGTTGCGATGGCTGTAGTCGAGCACGCGATAGCGATGCAGCAGGCCGAGGTATTGCTCGTTGAGCCAACTCGAAGCGCGGTCCACCTGTTCGAGGTTGTAGATCACGCTATCGGGCGGCAGAACCAGCGCCAGGTTGGGGCTGAGCAGGTGAGCGCCGAGGACGATCGGCATACGCCCGGCCCATCCGCTGGGGTGGTGCACCACGGGCGCCGAGCCGCCGCGCTCGGTGAAGGCCGCGCTCAACCCGATGGCGATGTCGTCGAAGGCCCGGTGATGGTCGTAGCCCTGGGGCGATACGATCCAGATGCA
Source organism: uncultured Lichenihabitans sp. (assembly GCA_964249275.1). GTDB lineage: Bacteria > Pseudomonadota > Alphaproteobacteria > Rhizobiales > Beijerinckiaceae > Lichenihabitans. The sequence goes on along the minus strand of CAXUCF010000211.1, from coordinate 1,184 downwards.
GTAGCGGTGAGCGTGTTCGGACCAGGCGCCAGTGAAAGGGAGGAGGCTCTGGAGCGCATCTGCGGGAGCTGCCTCGAGGACCGAGGCAGCGGGCAGCGGTGCCAGATGATGGCCGGCCTGGGCCTGTCGGCGCCGCTCGCGCCAGTGCTGCCAGGTGGCGCGGTCCTCAGGGCCGAGTTCCACCTTGCGCAACACCGCCGACATCGAATCGATGGCGCGGGGCGTCGCGAGTATCGCCTCCCGGGCCAGGCCCTGCTGCTGCAGGTTCTCGCCCAACGGGCTCGGCACGAACTTCAGGTGTTCCAGCCCGAAGCGTGCCTGGTCCCAGCCCATGTACCAGAACCAGTCGGTATAATAGAGCCAACTGCGCTCGTTGAAGGCCCGCACGTGGGTGGGGTCCTGCCAGGCCCCGAAGGATAGGTCGTAGGGGACGCTGATCTCGAACCGGCCGCCCACGCGCAGCAAGGCCAAGCAGGTGGTCATCAGCTTCATCAGGTCGTGCACGTGTTCGAGCACATCGTTGGCGACGATGCGATCGAAGCAGCCGGGTTCCAGGGTGACGAGGCCGAAGCGCTGGGTCTTCAACGTCACGCCTCCATCCGCGAGATCGACGGCGCTGAGATCGAGGACCGCGTCCGGTCCCCAGCTGTCATCGATGTCGATGTTGAAGGCGTCGGCGCGGAAATCCTTCCCCGACCCGAGGTTGAGGGTCGAGACCGGCAGGAGGCGCATGGGTTCGAAGGCGTTCATGGCGGGGTCGTCCTGTTGCTGAGATTCGGTGAGCCGCGCCCTCGCACGATCGCCCTGCTGGCCCATCATGCCGGGCGAGGCTCGGATGATCCGAAGGCAGCGGAAGGCGGGGCGGTCGCGGTCAGAGCATGGGGGTCCGGGCGTCCCCGCGCCGGACCGTGTCGACCACGTATGTGGCCAATGCCGTCGTCGTCAGGTGGCGGTGCAGGACGGCTTGAACGCGCGCGTGCAGCCGCTCCCAGGCATCACGCCCCACGCTCTGGGTGAAGAAGTCGAAGCCCCTCTGCAAAAGGGCGTTCCTGGCCTCGATGAGTTCGAACTTCGGCAAGAACATCATCGTCCAGGCCGGGCACGATTCGATGCCGTCGAAGTTCGGAATGCAGCCATTTGCCATGATCTCGTAGTGGCGCAGGCAGTCCCAACCGGCCTTCTTC
>CAXUCF010000210.1:2135-8703 GCA_964249275.1 uncultured Lichenihabitans sp. | reverse complement strand
ACCTTCTCCCGCAGCGGGAGAAGGGCGGGCGCGATGCCCTTCTCCCGCCTTGCGGGTTAAGGTGGCGCGAAGCGCCGGATGAGGGAACCTCGGAGATCAGTGCAGGGTCTTCAGCAGCCCGCGGAGCTTGTCGGCAACCTCGCCGATCTGCGCTTCCGTGATGATCAGCGGCGGCGTGAGCGCGATCGTGTCGCCCGTCATGCGGACCATCAGGCCGGCCTCGTGGAAGGCGCGGTCCATGGCCTCGAAGGCCCGGGCGCCGACGGCGTCCGGCTTGGAGGCGAGGTCGACCGCCGCCACGAGCCCGACCGTGCGGATGTCGAGCACGTTGGGCGAGCCCCGCAAGCCGTGGATCGCCTCGGCCCAGACGGGTTCGAGCTTCTGGACGCGGGCGAAAAGATCCTCGTCCCGGTAGAGGTCGAGCGTCGCGAGCGCCGCCGCGCAGGCCAGGGGATGGGCCGAATAGGTGTAGCCGTGGAACAGCTCGATCGTGTGCTCGGGCCCTTGCATGAAGGCGTCGTAGATGGGCTTTCGCACGATCACGCCGCCCATCGGCACGGTGCCGGACGTGACGCCCTTGGCGAAGCAGATCATGTCCGGAACCACGCCGTAGCGCTCCGCCGCGAAGCCGAACCCGAGCCGGCCGAAGCCGGAAATGACCTCGTCGAAGATCAGCAGGATGCCGTATTTGTCGCAGATGGCGCGCAGGCGCTGCAGGTAGCCCTTGGGGGCCGGCAGCACGCCGGTCGAGCCCGCCATGGGCTCCACGATCACGGCGGCGATGGTCAACTGATCGTGCAGCGCCACGATGCGCTCGAGATCGTCGGCGAGGTGAGCGCCCCATTCGGGCTCCCCGACCGTGAAGTTCTGATGCTCGCGGTTGTAGGTGTGGGGCAGGTGGTCGACCCCGCCCAGCATGGTGCCGAAATGCTTGCGGTTCGACACGATGCCGCCGACCGAGATGCCGCCGAAGCCGCAGCCGTGATAGCCGCGCTCGCGTCCGATGAGCCGCGTGCGGCTCGCCTGCCCGCGCATGTTGTTATACGCAATGGCGATCTTGAGCGCCGTGTCGACGGCTTCCGACCCGGAATTGGAGAAGAACACGTGATCGAGGTCGCCGGGCGCCAGCGCCGCGATGCGCGACGCCACGGCGAAGGCCTTGGGGTGGCCGAACTGGAAGGTGGGCGCGAAGTCGAGTTCCGCCGCCTGGGCCTGGATGGCCGCCACGATCGGCTCGCGGTTATGGCCCGCATTGGTGCACCAGAGGCCCGCGGTGCCGTCCATGACGGCCCGGCCGTCCGCCGCGTAGTAGAACATGTCCTTGGCCCGCGTGATCATGCGCGGGCTCTTCTTGAACGAGCGGTTCGCCGTATAGGGCATCCAGAAGGCTTCGAGGTCGTTCGGGATGTCGGCCTGGGGCGCGAAGGCGGCTTGGGATGACGGCATGACGAGGCTCGCGGGAGTCGGATCGGATCCGCGCGGTGCTGGCACCGCGCGGTCGAATTGTCTTAGGCGCCTTCGACCCTGAGGTCCACGTCGACGTTGTTGCGGGTCGCGTGGCTGTAGGGGCAGACCTTCTCGTGCGCCTCGTTGGCGAGGTCCTGCAACTCGGCCTGCGGCAGGCTCTTGTCGACCACGTCGAGCTTCACCGCGATGCCGAAGCCGCCGGCGTCACGCGGGCCGATCGTCACGGCGCAGGTGACCTTGGCGCCGGTGGCATCCTTCTTGTGCTGCTTCGCCACGAAGTCGAGCGCGCCGCCGAAGCAGGCCGCGTAACCTGCCGCGAACAGGTGTTCGGGCGTCGTCGTGCCGGGCTTGCCCGGGCCGCCCATCTCCTTCGGCACCGACAGGGTGACGCTGACGCTGCCGTCTGCGGCCTCGGACGTGCCGTTGCGGCCGCCGACCGCACTGGCCTTGGCGGTGAAGAGCGGCTTGATGGGGGACGGGGACATGGCGGTTCTTCCTCTATGCGGATCCGATTGGATCGGTCGACTCGACGCTGGAGCTTATAGAGCGCGGCTGGCGCGGCAGCCAAGTCGAAGCGGCTTCAATGCGTAAATTCTGGCCGGGACTGGTTCCGCGGATCGGGAGAAGCGGCGAACCTCGTCGAATGATCAGAGCCTGACAGCCGTCCATAATCCAGGCCACCTGATTGACATTGTCATGGCAAATAGGCAGGTGCCCGCGACATCGTCACACCAGAGAGATGTCGATGCGTGACCGACGTTCCCCTGCACCACGCCCCGCCAGCCCGGCGATCAGCGCTGCGAGGCTCTCCCCGGCTACTCTCGGCGAGCGATTGCGCGCCGCGCGATCGGGGATCAACCTGACCCAGGATGTCGCGGCCACGTCGCTCGGCGTCGCCCGAACGACCCTGGTGGCGATCGAGAAAGGACAGCGGCCCGTCAAGCCGGACGAGTTGCTGGCCTTGGCGAGCCTCTATGGCATGAGCGTCGGCAAGTTGATGTCGCCCGACGCGATCCATGTCGACCTCGCGGCGAAGTTCAGGCGCACGGGAGGACGGGACTCGTCCAAGTCCGTCACCGAAGCGCTGGCCCTGCTCAACCGTCTGGTCACCGGCGCCGTACAATTGGAACGGCTGCTCGGCCAGGAGCAACGAACCGATTATCCCCCTCCGGTCCGCATCAATCCACAGACCGTCACCCACCAGGCAGAGGACGCCGCCGACAATCTTCGCGCCAGGCTGGGCCTTGGCCTCGGCCCGATCCCGGACCTCATCGGCGTGCTCGAGAGCGAACTCGGTCTGCGGATCTTCTTCCGGCCGCTTCCAGCAAAGATTTCCGGTCTCTACGCCTACGACGAGGCGGTCGGCGCCTGCATGCTCCTCAACGCCCATCACCACTGGAAACGCCGGGTCCTGACCGCGGCCCACGAGACCGGGCATTTCGTGTCCGCCCGGTCGCATGCCGATGTCTTAGGAGGCGAGGATGTCTCGCTCACGGCGGAAGAGCGCTTCGCGAAACGTTTCGGATCGGCCATCCTCATGCCTGCCTCCGGCGTGAGAGCGCGCTTCGACCGGGTCGCCGATTCGGAGAACCGGTTCGATGTCCGCGAGCTGATCCTCCTGGGGTATCAATTCGGTGTCGCGACCGAGGCTATGTGCCGCCGTCTGGAGGAACTGACCCTGCTGCCTCGGGGGACCTGGGATTCCCTGCGGGAACGAGGTTTCGCGAGCGACCTCGACCGCAGCGTGCTCGGCGAAGCTGACGTGCCGCAGCCGAAGCCGCCAATGGTTGCGCCGCGCCTGGCCTATCTCGCGTCGCTCGCTATCGCGCGCGAGTTGCTGTCGGAGGGCCAGCTCTGCGATCTCCTGGCCGTCGATCGGCTGGACCTCCAGGACGCTCTGCGCCCCTTCGAGGCCGAGGAGGTCTTGTCGCTCCATGCCTGACCCGGTCGGGAGCAAGGGCCTCGTGCTCGACACCAACGTCTGGATCAACTTGCTGGCGACCCAGAATGTCGAGGCGGTGCTCGATGCCCTGGCCATCCCGTGTCACGCGCCCGAACAGGTCATCGCCGAGGTCCGGCGCCATCCCGTCACCGGTGAAGTCTTCGCGCCAGATCGACATCCGCTGCGCGGGATAGGGGCGAAGATCGAGGTCTTCTCGCTCCACGGTTCGGCGCTGAACCTGTTCCTCGACATCGTTGCTGCACCGGCGCCCGACGCGCTCGGCGACGGAGAGGCGGCGGTGATCGCGGCTGCCGCGTCGCGGGGGCTGGACGTCGTCATGGACGACAGGAAGGCGCGTCGGACCATCCGCGAACGCTTCCCTGAACTGCGGGCCTACTGGACCGTAGACCTACTCGGGGCGGCACCCGTGATCCAAGTTGGCATCCGGCAGGCGGAGGCTTTGTTCGAGAAAGCGAGACGCTTCGGCCGGATGCATGTGCCCCGATCATGACATAGGGCCGCGGTCAGTTCCGATGTCGAGAGATCGGTCAGGCGAGGTGTCGCGCCTTGACACTCCCGTGGGTCCGCTTATGCCGCCCCGATGACCTTATCATTGCCACCGAGTCCCTCGATCCTCTCCGGCCTGTCCGACATCGCCGCCCGCTACGACGTGATCCTGTGCGACGTCTGGGGCGTGCTGCATGACGGGCGCCGCGCCTTCCCGAAGCCGGCCGAGGCCCTGGGCCGCTTCCGCGCGGCAGGCGGAACCGTGGTGCTGATCACCAATGCACCGCGGCCCAACGGGCCGATCCGGGCGCAGCTCGACAGGCTCGGCGTCCCGCGCAGCGCCTATGACGACATCGTCACCTCGGGCGACAGCACCGTGGCGCTGATCGCGGCGCGCGGCGAGGGGCCGTTCTACCATATCGGCCCCGCGCGCGACCGCGCCCTCATGGAGGAGGTCGGGGCCAAGACAGGCCGCAGCCCGGCCCTCGTCGAACTCGACGGGGCCGCCCACGTGATCTGCTCCGGGCTCTTCGACGACGCGGCCGAGACGCCGGACCATTACGACGCGACCTACGCGGCCATGCGGGAGCGCGGCCTCGAGATGATCTGCGCCAACCCGGACGTGGTGGTGCATGTGGGCGACAAGCTGATCTTCTGCGCCGGAGCCTTGGCCGAGCGCTATGAGGCTCTGGGCGGCACGGTCCATTACGCCGGCAAGCCGCACGCGCCGATCTACGACCTAGCGATCGCCACGGCCGCGAAGATCAGGGGCTCGGACGTCGAGGCACGCCGCGTGCTGGCCATCGGCGACGGCCTGCGCACGGACATTGCGGGCGCCAACCGGCAAGGCATCGACAGCCTGTTCGTGTCGGGCGGTATCCACCGCGACGACACGGGCGCGGCCGACGGCGGCCTCGATCACGAGGCCCTGGCGGCTTTCCTGGCGAAGGCCGACGCCGTGCCGACGGCCGTTTTGGCCGACCTCGCCTGGTGAGGCGCTCCGGGACCGGCGGCCGCAAGTGTCTCGTTGTCAAGGCTGAAGTGCTGACCCGCCGTTCCGGTCATTGCAGGGCGCGGGTGACCTCTTTCAGACCCGACACGGCCTGTTCGAGCAACGCGCCAGGCGAGCCTCCCAGGTGGCAGGCGTTCTGGGCATAAGTGCTGACCAAGACTGCAACCACGGCGAGGAAGAACAGTCGGTTGAGCGTGAAGGTGAGGGCATGTCTCAACATGATGCGTATGCAATGCTACGCTGGTTCGCTGAGTTGGGCCACGCGCCTCGCAAGAACGTCACGATCCCGTTCCAGTTTTTGGATCTTCCGAGCCGTTTCGAACGAGACGACAGTGCCCCTTTCGGAAGGCAGGAAGGCGATCCCGGCTTTCGTTTCAGCGCGCCACACCATCCGGGCGCGGCGGCTTTCACCCTTGTGCCGGATCGTCACGTCGAACTCGCTGGGAATCAATGCAACGTCGTCGAAGACGAGCATTGCTCCGCTTTGAGACATGTTCCGCACCAGGCAATCCATCGTCGAACATCGGTCGTTGTAGATCACCTGTCCGCCCAGGAAGGTCCGGTTCCTCTGGGACATCCGGCGCTCTTGCATGGCGATTCCCTGTTGCATGGTGATTCCCTGTTTGAAGCAGCGTTCGCGCGTCGCCGATGAGGGAGCAAGGCGCAGGCCAACGGTGGAGGGAGCCGTGAGGCTCCCCCTTGGGCGAGGTGTCCTCGGGTTGCGAGACCGCCGGCCCACGCCATTCCCGGAGCCAAGCTGGTGGTGCTCGGCCCCCGAGATGCGCTACGAAGGGCGTCGTCCTCCGGCCCGGGTCCAGCTTGAACGCGCTGCTTTCTCCAGATTTCATCGTCGCCGCAGATCCGGACTCACCGCCCCGCGGCCTCGCCGGTGCGGTGGTGGCGATCGGCAACTTCGACGGTGTGCATCGGGGACACCAGGCCGTGATCGCCAGGGCCAAGGCGCTGGCTCTGGAACTCGGCCGTCCGACCGCGGTCCTGACCTTCGAACCCCACCCGGCCGACTATTTTGCCGGAGGGCCGACCATCTTCCGCCTCACCCCGGCACCCGCCAAGGCCCTTGCGCTGAGCCGTCTCGGCACGGTCGACGGCATGATCGTGCGAAGCTTCGACGCCGGCTTCGCGGCGCTCGGCGCCGAACAGTTCGTCGTCGACGTCCTGGTCCTCCGGCTGGGGGTCGCGGCGGCCGTAGTGGGCTACGACTTCCACTTCGGCAAGGGTCGCTCGGGCACGCCCGCCTACCTCATGGAGGCGGGCCAGCGGCACGGCTTCGCGGTCGCCGTGATCGACAAGATCGTGGCCGACGCCAAAGGCGACCTCGCGGCCGTGTCCTCGACCGCGATCCGGCAACGGCTCGAACTCGGCGACGTCGCCGGTGCCGCCATTCTGCTCGGTCGCCATCACTTCGTGCTCGGCACCGTGATCCACGGCGAGAAGCTCGGCCGGCAGCTCGGCTTCCCGACCGCCAATATGCGGCTCGAGCCCACTGCCAGGCTCGCCCACGGCATCTATGCGGTGCGGGTCCGCACGGCCGCCGGCGAGTTCGGCGGCGTCGCATCCTACGGCCGGCGGCCGACCTTCGACAACGGCGCGCCGCTGCTCGAGACCATGCTGTTCGACTT
>CAXUCF010000210.1:0-2125 GCA_964249275.1 uncultured Lichenihabitans sp. | reverse complement strand
GACCATCGAGATCGATTTCGTAGCCTGGATCAGGGGCGAGGAGCGGTTCGCGTCCGTTGAGGCGCTCATGGCCCGCATGAGCGTGGACGCCGGCGAGGCACGCCAGATCCTGTCGCGATAGCCGAGGCCGCCGACATGCATGTTTGATGACGGGCAGGGTTCGCGGAGGCTGCCGGGCCCGCGCGAGCGGCTGCTTTCGGAGCCCGTGGCCCGCGACTGCGCAACGGCGTAACAAGCGATCAGTCATCGATTAGGGATCCTCAGACGGCCGATGTCCGACCTCGTCACCCACGCCGATAGCCCGCCGGACGCCAACCCGACCCTCCGTCGCGTCACGGCGCGCGCCCTGGCGCTCGGCGCGCGGCTCGACGCATCAGGCCTGGAGCGGCCCGACACGGTGTCGGTCAACCCGCTGGCGTTCAGCGTCGGCCAAACGGGCTTCGTGGCGCTCTACCGGTTCGGCGTCGCGGTCCTGGTCGGGCTCTCGCCGGTCGAGGAGGACGATTTCCTGCGGCAGATCAGGCCGCGGGTGTCCGGCGAACGTGTCCGTGTCGACGACGAAACGGCGATCCTCGAGCTGTCGCCCGAGGGCTCCGACCAGGTGTCGCCGGGCGGTCCCATCCAGGTGCGCGACCTGTCGACGGCCCGCCTGCTGGTGCTGGCCGACGCGCTCGCCAAGACCGTGTCGCTGGCGCGCGACGAACGGGAAGTCAATGCCGTCCTCGACGTCATCGAGCCTTTCGCGATCGGCCTCAGCCGGACGGGACGGCCGCCCGGGACGCGCCGCGCCATGCTGCGGCTGATCGGACAGGCGCTGCTGGCGCAGCACCGCCTGGCGGGTCGCGTCGCCGTCGAGGAGAAGCCGGACGTGTTGTGGGACCGGCCGGACCTCGAACGGCTCTACGCACGCGTCGAGGACGAATACGAGATCAAGGAGCGCACCGTCACGCTCAAGCGCAAGCTCGACGTGATCGTCGAGACGGCCCGCGCCCTGACCGACGTCATCGAGTCGGATCGCACGACGGTGCTCGAGATCGCGGTCGTGGCCCTGATCGTCACCGAAGTCCTGCTGACGCTCGCCCAGATGCTGTTCTTCCGCCACGGCTAGAGCCCCGCCGGCCGACGCTTCCGTCCGGCCCCGCCTTGCCGTAGCGCTCCGCTTCCTCGGAGGACCGCATGAACCAGGACACGGACCGTATCGACGGGCTCGAGATGCGTCTCGCCGAGCAGGACCGGGTGATCGAGGATCTCAACGCCACCGTCACGGCGCAGTGGATCGCGCTCGATGCGCTGAAGCGCCGGATGGGGGAGTTCATGGACCGCCTCACCGAGGCGGAAAGCCGCCTGCCAGGCGGACCCGAAAAGCCGCCCCCGCATTATTGAGGCGGCTGGCAGAGCAACAGTTGTCAGCGTCTCGCGCCTTTGCGCGGACGCGCCTTCCTGACGCGGTGTCGCCTCGCCGTCATGGCCGGGCCTGTCCCGGCCACCCACGCCGACGTGCGGCACTCCCGTGGAATTTCTCCCCGATGCCCTTGTTGACGGTCCGGGTCTACCCCAACGGCGTGGGTAGCCGGGACAAGCCCGGCCATGACGGAGGGGGTTGGGTCACTCAGAGCGTCCCGGCAATCCATGTTTTCAGTCCCGAGCGGTGGCGGCTCCGACTGTTTCTCCCTAACCTGCCCGGGCAAGTTCGGGGTGACCACACGATGCTGAGCAACACGCGCTACCGCGACGTCGAAATCCGCAGCCCACGCGGGAGGGTGCTCTCGGCCAAGTCCTGGCTGACCGAGGCGCCGATGCGGATGCTGATGAACAACCTCGATCCCGAGGTGGCCGAGAACCCGAAGGAACTCGTGGTCTACGGCGGCATCGGCCGGGCGGCGCGCGACTGGGAGAGCTTCGACGCCATCGTGGCGGCGCTGCGGCGGCTCGACGCCGACGAGACCCTGCTGGTGCAGTCCGGCAAACCGGTCGGCGTGTTCCGCACCCACCCCGATGCACCGCGCGTGCTGATCGCCAATTCCAACATCGTGCCCCACTGGGCCACCTGGGAGCAATTCAACGCGCTCGATGCCGAGGGCCTGATGATGTACGGCCAGATGACGGCCGGCTCCTGGATCTACAT
>CAXUCF010000209.1:7981-8707 GCA_964249275.1 uncultured Lichenihabitans sp. | reverse complement strand
GATACTCGACCGGGGGTCGGTCGCCAAGGGCCTGGTGGGGCCTGTGGTGGTTATAGCGGTACGCGAAGGCGTCGACGTGCTTTTGCAGCGTGTCGATGCGGTGGGGCAGGTCGAAGCAGCCATAGAACTCGTAGCGCCATGAGCCTTGGGCACGTTCGACGCCGCCGTTGAGTTCGGGTCGCTTCGGCGGCAAGACGTGGAAGGTGAGGCCGCGCGCCTGGCAAGCCGTTTCGAACTCGCCCTTGAACTCCGATCCGCCGTCGACCTGGATGCCGGTGACAGGGAACGGGGCCTCGGCACAAAGCTTGTCGAGCAGCGCCGTGGCGGCGAGGTCCTCGCGGGTGGACTCGAGTGCTTCGCAGAGCAGCAGGAAGCGCGAGGCATGGTCGGTGACGGTGAGCGGGTAGCGATACTGGCCGTTGCCGAGCTTGAACTCACCCTTGAAGTCGGCGCACCAGAGGTCGTTCGACGCGAGGCCCGTCGAGAGCGGCGTTCCGCGCAAACGTCATCCAGGGCCGCCGCCTCGAATGCGGCGACGGTCTTCGCGGGCTTGCTGGCATGCATCGTCCATCGCTCAACCGGCTTTGACGAAGATTTCCGTTGCCCAGTCGACGAACGCGCGCACACGAGGCGAGAGTTGGCGGTTCTGCGGGTAAAGAACGGAAAGAGGAGTCGGTGGCGGCGGGTACTGCGGTAGGACCTCGATGAGCTTGCCATCTGTGAGAT
>CAXUCF010000209.1:5964-7971 GCA_964249275.1 uncultured Lichenihabitans sp. | reverse complement strand
ATCGCATTGAAAACGGTAGCGCGGCTGCTGGACGAGGCCGTAGCCGAGGCGGGCCAAGGCCGCCATCATGTTCGATCCGTTGACCGTCAAGCGGCCGGGCAGCGTGACCCGTCGGACCTGTCCCTCGACCGTGAACTCCAACGGCATGATGTGCCCCGTACGCGAGGACTGGAACCCGATCGCGGTGTGCCCGGCCAGATCGTCGGGCGACGTCGGCGTGCCGTGGCGTTTCAGATAGGCGGGGCTGGCGCATGTGACCTCGCGCAGGGGGGCGAGCCGCCGCACGATCAGTCCGTTCTCGTCAGGCTGGCCGGCACGGATGACGCAGTCCACCCCTTCGCTCAGCAGGTCGACCAGTCGGTCACCTTCTCCGATGTGCAAGTCGACGAACGGGTAGCGATCCAAGAAAGCCGGCAAGTGCGGCAGCAGGAAGGTTTCCGCGAGCAGGGGATGGACGTCGATGCGCAGCAGCCCACGGGGCTGGGCGTTCGCGAATACACCCTCGGCATCCTCGATGTCGGCCAGAATGACGAGACAGCGGCGGTAATAGGCATCGCCATCGAGCGTCGGCACCACATGACGCGTGCTGCGCTCGAGAAGGCGCACCCCCAGCCTTTCCTCGAGCTGTTTGATGGCCCCGGTCGCGGTCGAACGCGGCACCTGAAGGTCCGCGGCCGCGGCCGTGAAGCTGCGGCGCTCGATAACGCGCACGAGCAGGCGCATGCTGTCCAACCGATCCATGACCCATTGTTCGCTTCAACCGAATGCACTTGGCAAGACCCGGATGATTATCTCGCTCTGCCTTCCTCCTAAGTTGCGGTGACCGTCCCGACCGCGGGTCGGCGGCGGCGCAAAGGGAGTCCATCATGCCATTCGCCAACTTCAAGCTGCCCAAGGCGGCGCTGAACCGAAAGCAGAAGGAGGAACTCGTTCACCGCACGACCGCGATGCTGGTCGACTACTTCGGCGAGAACGCACGCCCTCACGTGATGGTCCTGATCGAGGACGTCCCCGATGGCGGCTACGCCCGCGCCGACGAGGTTTTCGTCATTCCTGACGCTTACCGGGCCGCCGACGACTGACGACCATCCTCGTCCAGAAAGGACCCTTTCATGGCTGACAGATCGAGTAATGTGGCGGTGGTGACCGGCGCGTCCCAGGGCATCGGCGCCGCCGTCGCCCGGCGCCTGGCGCGCGACGGGCTTTCCGTCATCGTGAATTACGCGCACGGCGCCGAAAAGGCGGACGAAGTCGTGAAGGCGATCGAGGCGGACGGCGGGCGTGCCATGGCCGTGCAGGCCGACGTCAGCGATCCGCCCGCGATGACGGCGCTCTTCGACCGAAGTGAGCAGGCATTTGGCGGCGTCGACGTCTTGGTCAACAATGCCGGGATCATGAAGCTCGCGCCGGTGGCCGCAATCACGGATGAACTGTTCGACCAGACGATCGCCGTCAATCTCAAGGGCGTGTTCAACGGGATGCGCGAAGCGGCGAAACGGCTGCGGGAGGGCGGGCGGATCGTCAGTTTCTCATCCAGTGTGGTTGGCCTCTACCAGCCGACCTACGCGGCCTACGCGGCCACCAAGGCGGCCACCGAGGCGATGAGCTATATCCTGTCCAAGGAACTCGGTCCGAGAAGGATCACCGTCAATGTCGTCGCGCCCGGCCCGGTCGCGACGGAGCTGTTCCTGCATGGAAAATCCGAGGACGACATCAAACCGATCATCGGGCGCACGCCGCTCGGCCGGCTCGGCGAGCCCGAGGACATCGCGCGCGTGGTGTCTTTCCTGGTCGGCCCCGACGGGGCCTGGGTCAACGGTCAGGTCCTACGCGCCAACGGCGGCCTCATCTGAAGGAGGGGCGCAGGTGAGCAAATCGCACTCGTGACCGGAGCATCGAGAGGCTTCGGCCGGATGATTGCGTCGCCGACGCGGGCCACGTTGCCTACGCGCCGATGCGCGGCACGACCGGCAAGAACGGCGAAACCCTGCGGAAGATCGCCGCCGC
>CAXUCF010000209.1:0-5954 GCA_964249275.1 uncultured Lichenihabitans sp. | reverse complement strand
GCCAGGGAGAAGCGCAGCGACTTGCGCACGATCGGGTTCGACGTGCAGCACTGGTGCTGAGAACGCACCGCCGGTCCAGCCGTGCCGGCAGGGTCGCCTACAAGAGCTGTCACTGCCGACGGAAGGCTTTTCGACTGCGACACCCGGATTCAGGCCCATGGTCGTGCATGGCGCGGGCGCGTTCGCCATGGTCGGGCTGCTCTGCTTTCACGTCGGCAGGGTCATTGATCACCAACATTCAGGCGGGATCGCCTCATCGCGCGGATGAGATCGTGTGCGATCGCTGGCTGCGAGAGCTTGTCGTATGGTTCCGTCTGAATGGCTCGATCGTTGTTGGGCGAGCGTGGTCGGATCCCCAGCGGCCGATGGCGGCTCTACGCTGGTGGCCTTTGTGGGGGGCTGTGGCTGGCAAGGGTCAGCACTCACGCATCGGCCTCCTTGTCGAGCAAGGCGCGCTTGCGTTCGACGCCCCAGCGGTAGCCGGAGAGCGCGCCGTCGTTCCTCAGGACGCGGTGGCATGGGATCGCCACCGCGATCGCGTTGGCGCCGCAGGCCTGCGCCACCGCGCGGACGGACTTCGGTTCGCCGAGGCGACGCGCCACGTCCGTGTAGCTGGCCGTCCGCCCTGCCGGGATCTCGCGCAGCGCTTGCCATACCCGCTGCTGGAAGGCGGTGCCGCGGATATCGAGCGGCAGGTCGAGGCCGATACGCGGCGCCTCGACGAAGCCCACCACCTTGGCGACGAGGTCCTCGAAGCCGGCCTCGCCGCCGATCAGGTGGGCGCGCGGGAAACGGTCCTGCAGGTCGTGCGCCAGGCCCTCCGCGTCTTCCCCGAGCAGGATGGCGCAGACGCCCTTGTGGCTGAGCGCCACGAGGATCGCACCCATCGAGCATTGGCCGACCGCGAAACGGATTTCGGCGTCCTGGCCGCCGTTCTTGTAGGTCGTGGGGGTCATGCCCAGCACTCCGTCGGAGGTCTCGTAGAACCGGCTGCTGGATGTGAAGCCGGCCCCGTAGATTGCGTCGGTTACGCTGCCGTCGCCCTGGGCCAGTTCCTCGCGGATCCTGCGGGAGCGATGGGCCGCCCCATAGGCCTTCGGCGTCAGTCCGGTAACGGCCTTGAACCGACGATGGAGATGGAACGGGCTCACCCCCAGCAACGCCGCGAGAGCATCCAGTTTCGGCAGTTCTTCGGCCGCCTCGATCAACCGGCAGGCTTCCACGATCACGGCCGCGTTCCTGTCAGCGAACGAAAGCCCGTCGGGACGGCAGCGCCGGCAGGCACGGTATCCGGCCGCCTCGGCCTCGGCGCAGGTGTCGTAGAACGCCACGTTCTCGGGCTTGGGCCGACGTGACGGGCAGGACGGACGGCAGTAGATGCCCGTGCTCCGGACCGCATAGACGAAGCGGCCATCGGCCGATGCGTCGCGTTGAACGACGGACGGCCAACGCGGATCCTCCTTGGCCAAGGGCGAGGTCTCGGCGGGTCGCGTCATGGGCAGGCTCATGGGCTCGGTGCTTGTTCGTTCCGGTCAGCCACCCTAGGCCGCAACGGCGGTGCCCACACTCCGCCGCTTGCTTTCATATCCGAACGGCGCAGAACGCAACGCTCCTGAACCGAGGGCAACGAGCCGGGTGCAACGAGGCCGATAGGATGGTATCGACCCTCATGGCCGTCTCTTCCTCGCTTTCCGTCCCGCCCGACGCCGGCGCCATCGCGTCGGCCCTGCGCACGCTGCGGCTGGAGCGGGCCGGCATCGCGGCCCTGGAGGCGGCGTTGTCCGGACCTTATACGCGGCTCGGCGCCGAATTCGCGGCCGCGGTGGCGCTGCTGCTCGACGTCAGCGGCCGCGTGATCGTCACCGGGATGGGCAAGTCGGGCCATGTCGGGCGCAAGCTCGCCGCCACCCTGGCCTCGACCGGCACGCCCGCCGCCTTCGTCCACGCCGCCGAGGCCAGCCACGGCGATCTCGGCATGATCCAGTCGACCGATGCGGTGCTGGCGCTGTCCTGGTCGGGCGAGACATCGGAACTCGCCCACATCATCACCTATGCGCGGCGGTTCGGCGTCCCGCTGGTTGCCGTCACCAGCAATGCCGACAGCGCCCTCGGGCGCGCCGCGAGCCTGTGCCTGGCGCTGCCGCGCGCCGAGGAGGCCTGCCCCAATGGCCTCGCCCCCACGACGTCGACCACCATGCAGCTCGCCATGGGTGACGCCCTGGCGCTGGCGCTGCTGGAGGCGCGAGGCTTCTCGGCCCATGATTTCAAGACGCTGCATCCCGGCGGCAAGCTCGGCAGCCAGCTCACCTATGTGCGCGACGTCATGCACCGCGGCGAGGAATTGCCGCGGGTGACGACCGGCGCCGCCATGGCGGAAGCCATCGTCGAGATGACGGGCAAGCGCTTCGGCTGCGTCTGCGTGCTCGACGCCGACGGGAGGCTCGCCGGCCTCGTCACCGACGGCGACCTCCGGCGCCACATGGGTCCCGATCTGATGGGAATGCCGGTCGGGGCCGTGATGACGCCCCGGCCCGTCACCATCGGGCCGGATGCGCTGGCCGCCCAGGCGCTCGCTGTGTTGAACGCGAAGCGCGGCTCCGTGCTGCCCGTCGTCGACCGGACTGGGGTGCCGGTGGGCATCCTGCATCTGCACGACCTTTATGCGATCGGCGTGGCGTGAATGGACTGTCCTGCCCTTCTCGGTCGGGTGTGACCCGGCGAGGATCGGACCTCCGTTCACGCGTGTCCCGACCCGTGTCGACGAGAGCCCCGCTTGTCGGCTCCCGCCCGAACCGCTAGGGGGTCGCGGACCAACAGGAGAGCAGCAGGATGACCGAGGTCTTTGACCGGGCGACAGCCTACGGGGTGCTGCCCGTGATCGCGATCGAGGATGCGGTCCATGCGATCCCGCTGGCGGATGCCTTGGCCGAAGGAGGGCTGCCGGTCGCCGAAGTGACGTTCCGGACCAGGGCTGCGGCCGACGTGATGGCCCGGATGACGCAGGAACGGCCGGATTTCCTCGTTGGGGCCGGCACGGTGCTGGACCTCGACGCGCTGGCGGCGGCGCGCCAGAGCGGCGCCAAGTTCGGCCTCGCACCGGGCTTCGATCCCGCGGTGGTGGACGAGGCCCTGGCGAGCGGCTGGGCCTTTGCGCCCGGCATCATGACGCCGAGCGAACTCAGCGCCGCCCTGCGGCGCGGCGTCAAGCTGATGAAGTTCTTCCCCGCTGGCACCGCCGGCGGCCCCAAGGCGCTCGACGGCATCTCGGCGCCCTTCGCCCATCTCGGATTGCGCTTCATCCCGACCGGCGGCGTCACCGAGGAGAACCTCGGCGATTGGCTCGCGATGAAGAACATCGCGGCCGTAGGAGGCACCTGGATCGCCCGCACCGACGACATCCGCGAAGGTCGCTGGGCCGACATCACCCGCAAGGCCAAGGCCGCGGTCGCGGCCGTGCAGCGCGTGCGGCCGTAAGCTGCCGGGCCTGTTCTGCGCCGGCAGGGTCGGCAACGGGGCACGACGTCAGCTAGCGAAGGCCATCCTCGCCCTTGATGTCGGCGGCCGCGAGCCCCCCGACACGGGCGTGGATGCGCGGCCCCGTGGTCATCACCAGGGCCAGCAGGATCTCGTCGCGGCGCGGCGCGTCCGCGATGCCGATCTCCATGGCATCGAAATGGCTCCGCACGTAGGACGCGTCGATGTGCGTGATCGGCACGTCGAGCCGGGTCCCGAGCCCGCCGACCTTCTTGGACGACGGCACGATCGCCTTGGCGTCGCCGAGCAGCCCGCGCATGGCATAGCCGCCCGGCACGTGCCACAGCGCGCCGTGCTCCAGCTCGCCGCCCTCCCCCACGATGGCGCCCTTGCCGTAGCCCTCGACGGCGCTCGCATGGCCCAGCGCCGCGACGAGCCGCGCCGCCATGTCGAGGCCGAGCGGTTCGAGGCTCTTCATGAAGGGCGCGATCTCCGCGACGTAACGCCCCGAGAACGGATTGGCGATCACGGCCATGATGGCGCCACGCCGGTGCGGGCGCTCCGGCGGCGGCCCGCCCTCATGCAGGATCTCCTCGATCTGCGTGACGTATTTGCGCACCGATATCTCGCCCATGATCCCCTCCCGACGGCGTGACCGGCCGGGCCGCGCGGCGAACTCGTCCGGACCGACCAATCGCCCTGCCCGAGAACCTGTCAAGTCGGCCGCGGCATGGCGCGGCATCCAGCTTGCACACCGGGCGACGCCTCAGGGCGCCAGGAGGGCGTCGCGCAGCATCGTCCAGCTTTCGCGGTCCGGCGTACAGAGCAGACCGCCCTCGTGCCGGGTGACGGCATAGGGGCGGCCATCGAGGCAGGCCGCGTAACCGCCCGCCTCCCGGTGCAGCAGCCAGCCAGCCGCGTGGTCCCATGGCATCAGCTTGCTGTAGAGCCCGAAGTCGTAGAAGCCCCCGGCCAGCAGCCGGTACTGGTGCGCGGCGCAACGGTAGTCGCTGGCGTTGGCGACGCGGGGAAAGCGGGCCGGGAGGCGGTCGCGCAGCTCGGCCGAGAAGAAGGTCCAGGACACGACGCCGGCCATCTCGGGCAGGCTCGGCGCCGACCCGACCCGGAGATCGTGGCGCCGCCCGTCGGCGCGCTCGAGAAACGCGCCCTCCCCGCGCAGCGCCACGGCCCAGTCGTCCTCGACGGGATCCAGGATCACGCCGGCCACGACCTCGCCGCGCCGCACCACCGCCGCCATCACGCCGAACAGTGGCAAGTTGGATGCGAAGTTCTTGGTCCCGTCGATCGGGTCGATCACGAAGGCGAGGTCGGGATCGGCGAGCCTGTCGAGCAGCGACGGCTCGCGTTCCGTCGCTTCCTCGCCCACCACGACGGCGCCCGGAAAGGCACGGAGCAGGTCCGCCGTGATGGCGGCCTCGGCGGCCTCGTCGGCATCGGTCACGAGGTCCTGGCGCGACGATTTTTCCCGCGTGCGCTTCGGCACGAGGCCGCGGAAGCGCGGCATGATCTCGACCCGGGCGACCCCGCGCAGGATCTCGACCACGGTCTGGACGTCGGCGAACGGGAAGGTCGACACGGGCGGTACCGGCTGGAGTCGGGCTGCGCCGGTCCTACAGGCGGCGCCCTGACGCCACAAGGCGTCGCCGGCGCAACCCAGCGCTCACGCGATGCGGGCCTCGACGGCGTCGCCGACCGCAACGGGGTGGGACAGAGCGGCATTGAGCTTGGCGCGATCGAGTTCGCCCTCCCAGCGGCTGATCACCAGCGTGGCCACGCCATTGCCGACGAGGTTGGTGAGCGCCCGGCACTCGCTCATGAACTTGTCGATGCCGACCAGGATCGCCACGGCGGCGAGCGGGATCTCGGGCACGACCTGCAGGGTGGCGGCCAGCGTGATGAAGCCCGCGCCCGTCACGCCCGATGCGCCCTTGGAGGTCAGCGCCGCGATGGCCAGGATCTTCAACTCCTGCGCCAGCGACAGGTCGGTGTTGGTGGCCTGGGCCAGGAACAGCACGCAGAGCGTCATGTAGATGTTGGTGCCGTCGAGGTTGAAGCTGTAGCCGGTCGGGATCACCAGGCCGACGACGGGCTTCGATGCACCGAGCGCCTGCATCTTGCGGATCATGTTGGGCAGCACCGTCTCGGACGACGACGTGCCGAGCACGATCAGCAGTTCGTCCTTGATGTAGACGATGAAGCGCAGGATCGAGAAGCCGCAGAACCGCGCGATGAGGCCCAGCACCACGAAGACGAAGAAAAGGCTGGTGAAATAGAAGGTGGCGACGAGTTCGCCGAGGTTGACGAGGCTCTTCAGGCCGAAGGCCCCGATGGTGAACGCCATGGCGCCGAAGGCGCCGATGGGCGCCACGTGGACGATGATGCCGATGATGCGGAAGAACATCCGGCCGGCGGCCTCGATGCCCTCCGACAGTCGCTCGCCCACCGCGCCGAGCTTGGAC
>CAXUCF010000208.1:7478-8721 GCA_964249275.1 uncultured Lichenihabitans sp. | reverse complement strand
CCCCCAGGCGGCCGTACGCCCCTCCCCAACCTTCAACGTGGCGTTCGTGGCCGCAGAAGCCTGGGCCGCCTGGGCGGCGCGACGAGCAGCCGCAATGAAGCTTGCAGGGCCTTCCCCGTCTAGCGCCGATGATCCCGAAGCGGCGGTGGATGCACTCGTCAGTGTGGCGGCATCTGTATCGATCCCACCCTCAGCATCGGAGCCGGAACGCGGCTGGGGTCGGCCCTGCTGGCCGCGGCCGAACCCCGGCTCGATCAATAGGTCGGAGGGATCGAGATCCACCTCGGCCACATCGTCAGCCCCGCGTTGGCTCTCTTCGGCACGAGGCGCTTCCTTGGCGCGGCGTGCCTCGTTGGCGTAGCCCTTGCCGAGCCGCCGGCTCCCATCGTCCAGGCTGGGCCGTGGCAGCTCGGTGGCCTTGACGTCCGTCGCGGTGCCCGGCCCGCTGGCGCCAGATATCTGCCGGGCCAGGCGCTCCATCGTATTCTGCATCTCGGACAGCACGGCCTGCGTGCGGCGTTCCGCCGATTCTTGCGTGGCCCTGAGGTCGTCGATGCCGCGCGTCATCTGGTTGGCGAGGCCCGGTGAGGCATCGGACGTCCGCAGACCCAGCGACGGGTTTTGGAGGGCGGCCCGTAGCGTGTCCCGGGCCGCCGTGCGGGCCGCCGTCTCTGCCGCGTCGACCGCCACCTGCCGCGTCATCTCGAGCTGCGCGAACAATTCGCCCAGCGAATGTCCCACGCCGTCGAGGGCCATGAGGCTCGACTCGGAACGGTCGAGCCGCTCGGCCAATCTGGCAATCTGCGCCTCGATGGCCTGCACGCCCGAATGATCGGACCCTGGCGCGCCACCTTCAATCTTGCCCGCCGCGTCCCTCATGGCGGTTTCGAGCTGCGCCACGTCCGACGACGCCTCGCGGACCTGGCCGATGTGATCGGATATTCCGCGCACCAAGCGCGCGAGGGGTCGCGGATCGGCGGCCGTTCCCGCCGCTTGCGGCCGGAGCGACGATTGGATCTCGTCAACCCGCCGGCTCAACCCTTCGATCACTCCAGCAGGATCTCGGGGGTCGAGTCCACCCTCCGTGTCGATCGACGGACCGTCGAGTTGGTTCTCCGGGGTCGCGAGAGCAGCGCTCGATCCGGGACCATCGGGCGGTATGCGAAGCTCCGCCGGAGCCCCGCCCCCGTCCGAGGTCACGGACCGCATCGAGGAGACCGACCGGCCAAGCTGCGTCCCCGAG
>CAXUCF010000208.1:0-7468 GCA_964249275.1 uncultured Lichenihabitans sp. | reverse complement strand
CGCGACTTGACGGTCCGCCGATGCGGGCGACGGCAACCGGCCAGCCCCGGCGGCGAGGAGGTCGCGCATCTCGCGTGTCTGTTCGTTGATCCGCGCGAGCGTTTCGCCCGGTGGCAGCCCGGCGCCGATCCCCGCCACGGTGCCGCCGATCTGTCGCATCTGCCGCTCGAGATCCTGGACAGCCGGCCTCGCGTCGGTCGCGTGGATCGCATCGTGAAGGTCGCGCGAGAAGCGTTCGAACGTCTGGGCCACCTCGGCGCCGAGGTCGACTCCAGATCGACGGTGGTCGGTTGGGCCGCGCCCCGGAAGCGCGAAGGACGCGACATCGTCGCGGCTCGCCGCTCCGTCCTGTAGCGCCGCCTTCTCGGGCAAGGACGCGCTCTCGATCGGCACCTGCGGCACGGATGGCGAAAGCGCCTCATCGGAGCCGTGCAGGTCATCGTCGGACGGGGCAGGCCGAGGCGAGACCTCGGGAAGAGCCTCGGTCGATGCCGGACTCCGGGCCGATGCTGGGGCGGCTTCAGCAGTCGCCTGCGCCGCTGTGCATCCGTCGAGGACGGCTTGGCGTCGAGCGATGTCGGCGACGGCGTTGCGGATGGCATCGTGGCCAGCGAAGCGCGTCGCTTCGCCCCTTGCGGGTCCGGTGTCGAAGGGGCTCACGGACGGCGCCTGCGGTTCCACCTCGGCACCGCGCGGGCTGCCGGAGATGTCGGAAGCCGCGGCCGGCCTCGAAAACCGAGCCATTTCGGCCGCGATGGCCTCCATCTCAGCTCGGTGATCGGCGCTCCCGGACGCAGTGGCAGGCCTTGCCCGTCCCGCCACGACATCGTCGAGCCAGTCGCCGAGTGGTCGACCGGCCTCGTTCGCGGTCTCGACCGCAGCATTGTGCGGATCGTGCTCGGTGTCCTTGATGCTCCGCGAAACCGATGAGTTCATTGTCGCACCCGCAGACCGACGCCTGTCACTGGATCGAGACGGGAAGCCAACGTTTCGGGCGGGGGAGCAGCCCCGCGCCACGGCCGAAGTCCACCCCACGCAGGCTGACTTTCGTGCAACACGGTAAACACTTGGTTAAGATGCCCGGTGTGGCCGCTCGGGAACCGGGCATCGGCGGGGTGAACAAATATCCGCCCCACACCGCCAAGCCGCGAAAAACATGACCCAGAGTTGCGGTCCCGCCTGTCCAATGGTTAACGAGACCCGTTCGGGGCGTCCGATGTGTCCGTGGCCGGTCGGACATCAGCGGCGGGCGGCAGCCATGACACACCCGTCGGAGCCTCCGCATGGCCGCGCACACCAGAACCACAACACGGACGATCGACTGTTACCTCACGATGGTGAGCCCTTGGGCCTACCTCGGCCACGCCGCTTTCACGGCCATCCGGCATCGCCGCGGCACCGAGGTACGTTACCATCCGGTCAGCCTTGCCACAGTCTTTCCGAGGTCGGGCGGGCTGCCCCTGGCCGAGCGTCATCCATCGCGGCAGCGCTACCGCATGCTGGAGCTGCAGCGTTGGCGCGAACGGCGCGCCTTGCCGCTCAACCTCCGACCCCGCTTCTGGCCCTTCGACGCGGCAATGGCCGACCGCATCGTCGTGGCGCTCATCGCCGCCGGAGCCGACCCGGAACGATTCCTACCCGCCGCCTTCGCGGCCGTCTGGGAACAGGAGCGGAACCTCGCCGATTCGGAGGTCCTGTCCGAAATCCTGCATGAGGGCGGCTTCGATGCGGCCCGGGTTCTGGCGGATGCGCGATCGGAGGCGGTGGCCGCGCAATATGCCCGAAGCACGCAGGACGCCCTTTCCGCGGGCGTGTTCGGGACGCCCACATACAGTCTCGACCGCGAGATCTTCTGGGGCCAGGATCGGCTCGAATTCCTCGATGCGGCGCTGGAGAGCGGCAGGGCGCCTTTCGAGTCCTGAGCCGTACGGGGCGAGACGGCGGGATGGGGTTCCGATTCCGGGCCCGTTCGTGTAGGACCTGTCACGGCAGGCGCCCGGGCCGTTCCGAGGAGTTTCAGCAACCCCGTGCAGGCAATCGAAACCAGCGAAGCTCCGGACCGGTCGGCGGCAATCGAGGATCGTGCTCGCAGGCCGGCTTGTGTGGACAGCCCGGTTCTGTGGGTCGACTTCGACGGTGCAGTGTTGCGCGCCGACCCTTTGCACGAGAAGCTGTTCCTGGTGCTGAAAGCCCGTCCCTTGTCGGTCCCGGGCTTGCTGGTCGCAGCCACGCGGGGGCGCGCCGCGCTCCACGAGGCCGCGTCGCGCGAGACCGGCGAAGACTTCCACCTCGAATCCTGTCCGCGCCGGCCCGAGGTGGAGGCGGTCGTCGAAGATGCGCGCCGGACCGGCCGGAGTGTCGTGTGGTCGTCGCGTGAGGATTTGACGCGGCACGCCGCCGGTACCGATCTCGCAGCCTTGGTGCACGCCGACGCCGATGTCCACCACCCCGAGCGCTCGCCCGAAGTCCAGGCCGAAACGATGGGAGCCCGATACCGCGACGGCTATGCCTATGTGGGCCGCAGCGACGCCGATCTGCCGCTCTGGCGCGCAGCCCGGGAACGCTTCGGCGTGGATCTGTCGCCCGCCCTGCGGCGTCGCGCGGCCGCGGAAGGCCTCGGCATCATCGAGCTTTCACAGCGAACGCCGCTGTCGCGGGCCGTCATTCGCTCCATGCGGCCGCATCAGTGGCTCAAGAACTGCCTCGTCCTCGTGCCGTTTGCGTTGAACGTCGGCCAGCTCCATCTCCGCGACCTCGGCGTGGCACTGCTCGCTTTCGCCTGCCTCTGTGCGCTGACGAGCGGCACCTATCTGGTCAACGACCTGTTCGACCTCGACACCGACCGTCGCCACCCCCGCAAGCGGGATCGACCGATCGCCAACGGCGACCTGCCGATCGCCTGGGCGGTGCCCATCAGCGCCGCGCTGATCGTGGTGGCGATCGCATGCGCGTGCCTGCTGCGCTACGCTTTCGCGGCCGCGCTCGGCAGCTACCTCGTCATCACACTCGCCTATTCATTCCGGCTGAAGAGAATGGCCATGGTGGACGTGCTGGTCATCGCCATGCTGTTCACGCTGCGCATCTTGGCCGGGATGCTGCTGGTCAGCGAGAAGCCCTCGCACTGGCTGCTCATGTTCTCGATCTTCTTCTTCCTCAGCCTCGCCTTCATGAAACGCGAGGTCGAGTTCAACGTCATGCGCCAAGCCGGGCGCAGTACCCTGTCGGGCCGCGGCTACGACCTGGACGATCGGCTTTACGTGCTGTGCTGCGGCCTTTCGAGCGGCATCGCCTCGGTGGTGATCTTCGCGCTCTTCACCACGGCGACGGTCGAGCGCGCTCAGCTGACCTATGCCACGCCCGAACTACTGTGGGGGGTAATGGGCGTGCTCGGTTATTGGGTGCTGCGCATGTGGATGCTGACGACGCGCGGCCTGATGAACGACGACCCGATCCTGTTCGCGGCGCGCGACCGCACCAGCATCCTGCTGGGCGCAGCCTGCGCGGTGCTGGCGGTCGGTGCCCAGGTCTTGCGGCTCTGATGGCTGTTCCTCCTGTCGCATCGCCGACGGCATCGGCCACGTCGGCCACCACCTCGTGGGGCCGGATATCGCGCGCCGCGAGCCACGTGCGTGAGCCCGCCTATCTCGACGCGTTCAGGGCCGCCTTTGCGGCCGGTGAAGGCTCGGCTTTGGCCCATGGCCTCGGGCGGTCCTACGGCGACGTTTGTCTCAACGATGGGGGGCACCTTCTGCGCACCGGGCGACTGGACCGTGTGATCGCGGCCGACTGGGCCAGAGGCGTGGTGCGGGCTGAGGCGGGCCTGACGATCGGGGCCCTGTTGACGCTCTGCGTGCCGCGGGGCTGGTTCGTTCCGGTGACGCCCGGCACGAAATTCGTCACGCTCGGCGGCGCGGTCGCCAACGACGTCCACGGCAAGAATCACCGTGGGGCCGGAACCTTCGGCTGCCACGTCCGCGCGCTCGGGCTGCTGCGCAGCGACGGCGGGATCGTCGAGATCGGCCCGGATCGGCAGCCTCATCTTTTCGCCGCCACGGTCGGCGGCCTCGGCCTGACCGGCATGATCGTGTGGGTCGAGTGCCAGCTTATCGCGGTGCGAACGAGCGAATTCGAGACCGAAACGCTCCGCCTGCGTGACCTCGACGGCTTCTTTCGCGTCACGGACGAGAGCCTTGACTGGCCCTACGCGGTGGCCTGGGTCGACTGCCTCGCAAGGGGTCGTTCGCTCGGACGCGGGCTGTTCAGTCGCGCCAGACATGCGGCCGACGGACCGCTCCTTCCCCATGGCGGAAGAACTCGCGCCAAGGTGCCGCTCGACGCGCCCTCGGCCCTGCTCGGTCCCACCACGGTCCGGCTGTTCAACGCGGCCTATTCACGCCAGCCCGCCCGCCGGGGGACCAGGCGCGTCTCTTACGACAGGTTCCTGTATCCGCTCGACGGCATTACGGATTGGAACCGGCTCTATGGGGGACGCGGCTTCTTCCAGCATCAGTCAGTGGTGCCCGCGGCGGCGGCGCCCGGCGCCCTGGCACGGCTGCTCGAACTCACCTCGAGCGAGGGCCAGGGCTCCTTTCTCGTCGTGCTGAAGATGTTCGGCCCGCGCCCCTCGCCCGGCATTCTGTCCTTCCCGCAGGAAGGTGCCACCTTAGCGCTCGACCTTCCCAACCGCGGCGCCGTAACCCGGCGGCTGCTCGATCGCATGGCCGAGGTGGTGCTGGAGGCCGGTGGCCGTCTCTATCCAGCCAAGGACGCCACCATGTCGGGCCGGCAGTTCAGGGCCGGCTTCCCCCGCTGGCGCGAAGTCGAGTCCTACCGCGACCCAGCCATCTCGTCGGACTTCTGGCGGCGGGTCCCCGGAGACGCCGCATGAGCCCTCCTCCCGCGCCGCCGGCAGCCGAATCCGCCGGCGGCGCGGCCAGTTCCGCCGCGCCTGCCGGCAGGACCGTCCTCGTGCTCGGCGCCACTTCGGCCATCGCCAACGCCTTCGCGCGTCAGCGCGCCCGGGATGGCGCGACACTGGTGCTGGTGGCGCGCCAGGCGGAGCGTTTGGCGTCGATCGCGGCCGATCTCGTGGCACGAGGCGCCGCGCGCGTCGAGACCGTCGCCGACGACCTCAGCGACATGGGTTCCGCCGAGGCCCGCTTCGCCACCTTGCTGGACAAGGCAGGCCTGCCGGACGAAGTGCTGCTGGCCTATGGCGTGCTGGGCGAGCAAGGCGCGGCCCAGGACAGCGCCGACGAGACCCGGCGCATCATCGACGTCAATTTCACCAGCGCGGCCCTGTGGCTGCAACTCGCGGCCAAGCACCTCGCGGCCGACCGGAAGCCCCGCACCCTCGTCGTGATCGGCTCCGTGGCGGGCGACCGCGGCCGCCAGTCGAATTACGTCTACGGCGCCGCCAAGGCCGGCCTCGACGCCTTCGCCGAGGGCTTGGCGCACCGGCTGCACGGCACCAACCTGCGCGTCGTGACCGTGAAGCCCGGCTTCGTCGACACGCCCATGACGGCGCATCTCGACCGATCCGGGCCGCTGTGGGCCAAGCCGGATGCCATTGCGGCCGACATCGACCGTGCGGT
This sequence comes from uncultured Lichenihabitans sp., assembly GCA_964249275.1. Taxonomy (GTDB): domain Bacteria; phylum Pseudomonadota; class Alphaproteobacteria; order Rhizobiales; family Beijerinckiaceae; genus Lichenihabitans. Next base: position 1,874 of record CAXUCF010000208.1, on the reverse strand, counting down.
GGCCAAGGGCCAACGCGTCGTCTACACGCCCTGGTTCTGGCGGCCCATCATGACGGCGGTGCGGTTCGCTCCACGGTCGTTGTTCTACAAGACGAAGCTTTGAGCCCAGTGGTGACCGAACCCTTCGGCATGGATGCCGCGCCGCCCCGCGATGCGGCCTCACGTGGGCGGATCGTCGTCACGGGAGCCGCCGGCCTCGTCGGGCAAAACCTCGTGCCGCGGCTGAAGGCGCGCGGCTACACCGACATCGTGGCGCTCGACAAGCACCGCGCGAACGTCCGCATCCTGGCGGAGCTCCATCCCGACATCGAGGTCGTCGAGGCGGATCTCGCGCGCGACGGCGGCTGGGAGGAGAGGCTCGGGGGCGCCCAGGCGCTGATCCAGCTCCATGCCCAGATCGGCGGGCTCGATCCCGCGGCGTTCCAGGCCAACAATGTCGCTGCCACGGAGCGCGTGCTGGAAGCCGCGAAGGCCGCCCGTATCCCCTACCTGGTTCACGTCTCCTCCTCGGTGGTGAACTCGACCGCGGTCGACCTCTATACGGAGACCAAGAAGGCACAGGAACATGTGTCGCGTCTGAGCGGCATCCCTTGTGCCGTGCTGCGCCCGACCCTGATGTTCGGCTGGTTCGACCGCAAACACGTCGGCTGGCTGGCCCGCTTCATGGCCAGGATGCCGGTCTTCCCGATCCCGGGGGACGGCCGCTACCGGCGGCAGCCGCTCTATGCGGGGGATTTCTCCAACGTCATCATGAGCTGCCTCGAGCACCGCACCACCGGCAGCTACAACATCTCGGGACTGGAGACGCTCGACTATATCGACATGATCCGGGCCGTGAGGACGGCCACGCGGGCCAGGGCCAGGATCGTGAAGATCCCCTATGCCCTGTTCAAGACCATGCTGCAGACCTATGCCCTGTTGGACCGCGACCCGCCTTTCACGACCCAGCAGCTCGCGGCTTTGGTGACCCCCGATCTGTTCGAGGTCATCGACTGGCCCGGCATTTTCGGCGTCCCCCCCACCCCGCTCGCCACGGCCTTCCACGAAACCTTCAACGACCCGCGCTTTTCGTCGGTCGTCCTGGAGTTCTGAGCCATGCGGGTCGTCGTCGTCGGTGCGGGAGCCATGGGCCTCGCGGCCGCCTATCATTGCGTCAAGGCGGGCCATCGCGTGACGGTGATCGAGGCCGGGCCGCAGCCGGGCGGCATGGCGGCTCACTTCGACTTCGGCGGCCTGTCGCTGGAGCGGTACTATCATTTCGTCTGCAAGGCCGACCGGCCCACCTTCGACCTCATGGCCGAGCTCGGCATCGGCGACGCGATGCGTTGGCGCGCGACCTCGATGGGCTATTTCGTGGATGGCGCGCTGCACCGATGGGGCGACCCCGTTTCGCTGCTGCGTTTCCCCGGCCTCGACGTTGCGTCCAAGCTCCGCTACGGCGCCCTCATGTTCCTGTCGAGCCGGCGCGCGCGCTGGGATGGGCTCGAGACGACCTCGGCCAGGGACTGGATCACGCGCTGGTGCGGCAGTGCCGTCTACGACAAGCTGTGGCGACCGCTCTTCGCCCTGAAGTTCTACGAACATGCCGACGACGTCTCGGCCGCCTGGATCTGGACCCGCATCAAGCGGCTCGGCCGGTCGCGGCGATCGCTGATGCAGGAGGAACTCGGCTATATCGAGGGCGGGACCGAAACGCTGGTCGATGCCCTGACCGAGGCCATCGGGAAGCGCGGCGGTGAGGTCCGCCTGGGCGAGCCGGTCGAAGAGGTGGCGGTCGAGCGCAACGCCGTGACGGGTGTCCGCACGGCCTCAGGCTTCGTCCCGGCCGATGCCGTCATCTCGACGGTGCCGACCCCGCTCGTGTCGCGCATGAT
>CAXUCF010000207.1:0-8797 GCA_964249275.1 uncultured Lichenihabitans sp. | reverse complement strand
GCGAAGGATGGGGGCGAGCCAGCCGAACACGGAATAGGCCAGCGCGGACTGCAACCCCATGAAGAGACTCGCTTGCGAGGCGAGCCCGTCGCGGCACAGCGATCGCACCCGGACGATCCCGGCAGCCGCCGCGCGGCGCGCCACGACCGCGGGCAGCACCTGCGGCAGCCAGAGCAGCGCCACCGCGAGGGCCGGCAGGGCCCAGGCCGCGAGGCCGACAGCCCACGAGCCGGATCGCTGCGCGAGCGGCACCGTGAAGGCCGCCGCTACCGCGGCGCCGCCACTGAGCGACATCGAATAGAGCCCCGTCAGCGGCGCGATGCGGTCTGGGAAGTCGCGCTTGACGAGACCCGGCAGCAGGACGTTGCCGAACGCGATGCCGCCGCCCGCCACGAGCCCGCCGAGGAGGATCGTCGGCACGGTCGCCAGCCCGCGTAGCCCCGTGCCGAGCGTCACGGCCAGCAGCGCCGCCAGGACCACGCGTTCGGTGCCGAAACGCCGGGCGAGCTGGGCCGCCAAAGGCGAGAACAGGCCGAGGCACAGCACCGGCACGGTCGTCATCAGGCTTGCAGCCGTCGGTCCCGCCCCGGTGCCGCGCATGACCTCGGGCAGCAGCGCCGACAGGCTGGAAAACAGGACCCGCAGGTTCAAGGCGATCAGCATGAGGCAGACGCCGAGAAACAGCCGGCCGAGGCCCGACGCCGCAGCGCTCGAGGCCGGCGCGGCATCGGCCTCGGCGTCGATGAGGGGTGCGCCGACGGGTTCGGCATCGGCGGGCAAGGGGATCGACGGGCTGTCCATGCGGTTCGGGGTCCCACGCGGGGCGCCCGGGGTCAATCCGCATCGGGGCGAGGACGGGCAGGAACAGCCCGAGGCATCGGCTGCCTCAGGATGCGGGCGCGCGCCAGCCGAGGACGCGCCGTTCGACCTTGGCGACCAGCACCGAACTGGCGTAGCCGAGCGCGCCGAGCAGGATGACGCCGGCGTAAAGGTCGGCGGCACGGAACGAACGGGACGCGAGCAGGATCCAGTTGCCCAGCCCCTGGCGGGCCGCCAGCATCTCGCAGACGACCGACAGGATCAGCGCGACCGTGAGCCCGAGCCGCATGCCGGCCAGGATGTCCGGGCTCGCGGACGGCAACGCGATGCGCAACACCGTGGCGAGGCGCGACAGTTGCAGGGCGCGGGCGACCTCGTAGAGACGGGGTTCCACGGTCGCGAAGCCGTGTACCGTGGCGAGAAGCACCGGCCAGAGCGAGCCGAAGCCGACGACGGCCAGCACCATGCCGTCCGAGAGGCCGAGCACCGCAATGGCGACCGGGATGATGGCGGAGGCCGGCAGCGGCCGGAGGAACGCGAGCAGCGGCCCGAGATAGGTGCTGAGACGCGGGGACGTCCCGATGCCGGCGCCCATCACGACCCCCGCCACCGACGCGACGATCCAGCCCAGGATCATGCGCCGGACCGTAGCCAGGAGGTTGACGGCGAGCGCGCCCCCGCTAAGACCCCTGATCAACGCGCTCCAGGCCTTGTCCGGCCCGGGGAGAAACACCGGCGACACCAGGCGATGATCGGCGACGAGTTGCCATGAGGCGACGAAACCCGCCGCCACCAGCAGACTCCCACCGAGCCAGACCCAGGAGCGCGCGGCCTTCATCGTGGGGCCTCGGCCAGGGCGGCCCGACCCAGCAGATGCTTCTGAGCCAAGGTGAGCGACGCGTCGAGGATCACGCCCAGGAGACCGATCCACAGCAGGTCGGCGAGCATCAGGGCCGGATCGAGCGCCTGCTGGGCCACCATGATGGCGTTGCCGAGCCCGCGCGGGTCGGCCGCGATCTCGACCGTGACGGCGACCACCAATGCGATGCCGAACGCCAGTCTGAGCGCCACGATCAACCTGGGAAAGGCCGCCGGCAAGACGATCTTGATGACCCGCTGCGGGAACGACAGCCCGAGCACCCGCGCCACCTCGACGAGTTGCGGCTCGATGCCCGCGATGGCGGAGCGAGTCAGGATCAGCACCGGCCAGGTGCAGGAGAAGGCCACGATGCTGACCTCCATGCCGGTGCCGAAGCCGAGCGCCAGGAGCGCGATCGGTATGAGGGCGATCGAGGGGATCGGCCGGATCGCCTCCACGGTCACGTCCATCAGGCGATCGACCGTCCGGAACAGGCCGAAGACGACGCCGAGCGCAAGGCCGATGCCGCCGCCGAGCAGCAGCCCTTGCACGGCTGCGCCCAGCGTCTGGCCGGTCGCGACCGCGATGGAGCCGTCCCGCAAGGCTCCGGCCAAGGCGGCCGCCACCGCGCTCGGTGGCGCCACGGCGTCGCTCTGCAGGCCCGACCAGCGCAACGCCGCTTCGGCCAGGACGAGCAGCCCGACCGGAACCGCCAGACCCTTGATGAGGGCGCTCATCGTTCAGCCTGTCGGATGAAGTCGAACAGCACGCGGCGCAGGTGCAGGAAGGCGGGAAGTTCGCGGGTCGACAACTGGTCGCGCGGGCGCGGCAGGTCGACGGGACAGACCAGGCCGACGCGCCCCGGGCGCGGCAGCAGGCCGACCACCCGATCGCCGAGGTACAAGGCTTCCTCGAGATCGTGGGTGACGAAGAAGACGGTCGCGCCCGTGTCGGCCACGATCGCCAATGTCTCGTCCTGCAGGGCCTGGCGCGTCATGGCGTCGAGCGCGCCGAAGGGCTCGTCCATGAGCAGGACGCCCGGGTCCTGCGCCAGACAGCGGGCGATCTGCAGGCGCTGCTGCATGCCCCCCGAGAGTTGCGAGGGGTATTTGTCGTCCTGTCCCGAGAGGCCGACGCGCGCCAGCAGCCCCGTGATGCGGTCGGCTCGTCGGGCTCTGGGGACGCCGGCAGCTTCGAGCGCCAGCGAAACGTTGCCGGCCGCGGTGCGCCATGGCAGCAGAGCCTTGCCGTAGTCCTGGAACACGATCGCGATATCGCGGCGGGGCTCCGTCACGGGCTTACCGTGGATCAGGATGCGGCCCGTCGTAGCCGCCACGAGGCCGGCCGCGAGGCGGAGGGCCGTCGTCTTGCCGCAGCCCGAGGGACCGATCACCGACACGATCTCGCCCTTGCGGATGCAGAGGTCGAGCCCGGCAATGATGGCGAGGCCCGCTATGGTGAGGCCGACGTCCGCGAACGCGATGACCGGCTCGGTTTCCGGCGCAATCCCCATCAAGGCGTCGCCCCGTCGCCGTAGACGGTCACGACTGTCTGGCGGAGGTGCTCCGCGAGGCTGGCCAGCGCCAGGTCGGTCCGACGAGCCGTGACGGCTTCGGCGAGGCTCCGATGCTGGCGCAGGAACCATGAGGGCTCCGTCAGGCGTCGCATCATCACGCGGCGATACCGGTAGGCCTGGAAATACAGGTCGTCGTGCAGCGCCAGCAGGCGTTCCGACCCGCAGCCCGCGATGAGCGCGCGATGGAACGCCTTGTGCAAGCGGTCGAACTCCGCCGTGCCCTCCGCCAGGGTCTGCGGCGACCGGTCGAGGCAGAGGCGCAGATGATGCAGGGCCGCGACGATGCCGACCTCCCAGGCGTCCCCGCCTTGCTGGATCGATAGCCTCAGAGCCTCGGTCTCGACCAGGATGCGGACCCGCGTGATGTCTTCGAGATCGGCCCGGCTGACATGCGCGACCCGGAAACCGCGCTGGCCTACGGCGGTGATGAGGCCCCGCGTCGCCAGCCGGGACAGCCCCTCGCGCAGAGGCGTTGTCCCCAGGGCGTAATGTTTGGACAGCGCATGGATCGCGAGCCGGGCCCCCGGCTCCAGATCGCCCGACAGGACGTCGCGCTCGATGAGCGCGGCAGCGCGTTCGCTGAGCGTCGCTTCCCCGTCCGGGCGAGACGCCGCGACAGGCTTGTCCGGGCCTGCGCTCGGCATCACGGGAGCAGCAAGGCCTTCACGTCAGGCGTGCCCTGCAGCATGTCCTGCTTCTTCATCACCTCGGCCCACCATGCGAGCTGAGGGGCCGTCATGGACGGGTCCGACACCGACAGCTTCATGAGCTTCAGCGTGTCGGGCGGCATCTTGGTGAAGCGCGAGATGGCGGCGCGCGCCTTTTCAGGGTCATGGTTCACGACCGCGGCGGCCTCCGCGATCGCGGCCCGATAGGCCGCGACAAGCGGCGGGTTGGCTTCGGCCCAGGTTCGCGTCGCCGCATAGAGGATCTGCGGCTCGCCCGGCGGTACTTCGGCCAGGATCTCGGCCGCGACCGTGCCGGTGCCGGCCTTGACGATGCGCGACAGCACGGGTTCGGCCGTGACGACGGCGTCCACGGCGCCCGATTTCAGCACGTCGTTCATGGTCGGGAAGGTGACTTCCACGAAGGACACGTCCTTCGGCGCGACCCCTTTGTCGATGAGCCAGCGACGGAACAGCACGTCGAGAAAGGCACCGATCCCCGGCACTCCGACCTTCTTGCCGACGAAATCCTGCGCCGTCCTGATGGTCTCGCCGGCCCGCGCCACGGCCGCGGCCGTGTCGGCCGTCGCCGCCGCAGTGGACGACGCACCCGCGACAGCCACGAGGTCCAACCCCCCGTCGACCGCCTGGAGGAACACCGACGGGGTCGGGCCGCCGATCTGCAGGGATCCCGACATCAGCGCTGCTGGAATGTTGGAGTTGAGGCCGATCAGGGTCAGCGTGGCATCGAGGCCATGCCTGGCGAAGATACCCTCCTCGACGCCGATGGCGGCCGAGGCGCAATCCGTGGTGGCGGTGCAGCCGATCTGGATCGGCGTCCCCGCTTCGGCAAGCGGCGCGCCGAGGCTGCCTGCCGCCAGGGCCATAAGCCCGATGCAGAACGATGCTCGTCCGATCATGACGTCCTCCCAATGCGACTTTCGTCTCTTGCTGCCGATCGTTAATAGACATAGGATCGCAAATTATATATTTTTGCAAGGGAGGGATGATGACCAAGTTCGCGACCTATCAGGCCGAAGGCGGCCAGCCTCGCATCGGCATCGTCCACGACGGGAACAATCGAGTCTTCCACCTCGCGGCCGCGGCCGAGCGCGCCGGTGTCGCCGGGACGGGCTTCGCCTCCATGCTGGATCTCATGGACGCGGGCGCGCCGGGCCTGGAAGCGGCGCATCGTCTCTTCGACCGGTTGGGACGGGAGGAGGACCTGTCGGCGTCGCTGGCTTCGGTCACCTTGCTGGCGCCGGTCCCCCGCCCACGCCAGATGCGGGATGGCATGAGCTTTCCCACCCACATCCGCCAGGGGCCGCGCGGAGCCCGCAAGCTCGCGGCGCAGGGCGACGCGGAGGCGATCGCCAGGATCGACGCGGAACCGCTCGAACCCCTGGCCGACGTCTACCGTCAGATGCCCATCTACTATATCACCAACCGCATGATCGTGCGTGGACCCGGCGCCACCGTGCGCTGGCCGCGCTACAGCGAGGTCATGGATTACGAGCTCGAGTTCGGCGTCTTCCTGGGCAGGACGGGCACCGACATCGCGGCGTCCGCGGCGCGCCAGCACATCTTCGGCTTCACGATCTTCAACGACTTCTCGGCGCGCGACCAGCAGATGAAGGAAATGGCCGGCCGGCTGGGTCCGGCCAAGGGCAAGAGTTTCGACGGCGCCAACGTCATCGGGCCCTGGATCGTCACCCCGGACGAGATCGGCGACCCCTACGACCTCGCCATGGAGGCGAGGGTCAATGGCGAGGTCTGGTCGAGCGGCCGCACCGGCGGCATGCTGTTCAGCTTCGAGGAGATGATCGCCTACATGTCGCAGGACGAGACGATGTTCGCGGGCGAGTTCATCGGCTCGGGCACGGTCGGCAACGGCTGCGGCCTCGAACATGGCCGATACCTTCAGCACGGAGACCGGATCGAACTCGAAGTCGAGCGCATCGGTGTCCTCGGCAACACGGTCGAGCGGCAGGGCTGACATCGGCCAAGGAGCACCAGCATGGCACGCAGGATCATCGACCTTTCGGTCCCGCTCGCGAACGACATCCCGGCCGACCCGCCGGCCCAGAAGCCCTCGATCACCTATATCGACCACCAGCAGTCGCTGCCCGGGATGCTGGCCTACTTCCCCGGCCTCGAGGCCGGGGACCTGCCCGACGGCGAGGGGTGGGCAGTGGAGCAGGTCACGATCTCGACCCACAACGGGACCCACCTCGACGCGCCCTGGCATTTCCACCCGACCATGAACCGAGGCGAGCGGGCCATGACGATCGACGAGGTGCCGCTCGACTGGTGCTACCAGCCCGGCGTCAAGCTCGACTTCCGCCGCTTCCCGGCCGGCTACGTGGCGACCGCCGCCGACGTCGAAGCCGAACTGTCGCGCATCGGACACCGGCTGAGCCCGCTCGAGATCGTGGTGGTCAACACGGCAGCCGGCACCCGCTTCGGCGAACCCGACTATGTGGCGAGCGGCTGCGGCATGGGCTACGAGGCCACCATGTACCTGCTCGGGCAAGGCGTCCGCGTCACGGGAACGGACGGCTGGAGCTGGGACGCGCCTTTCGTCCACACGGCGAGGAAGTTTGCCGAGACCCGGGACGCCTCGCTGATCTGGGAGGGCCACAAGGCGGGGCGGCACATCGGCTACTGCCACATCGAGAAGCTGCACAACCTCGAGGCACTGCCCCCGACCGGGTTCACGGTGAGCTGCTTTCCCGTGAAGATTGAGCGCGCTTCGGCGGGCTGGACCCGGGCGGTCGCGATCCTGGACGCGTGATACGCCAGGGACGCGCCTTCGGTGGAGGAAGCACCACGGCGAAAGGGCACCCGGATCCGCGTGGTGCTGGTCGCCCGTCCCGCCCGAGGCGGAGAGCCGATCAAAGGCGACGGAGGGCCACCCGGCCGACGCCGGAGATGCCCACGGCCCGCGCCGCCGAGCGCGACAGGTCGATGACTCTGCCGCGCACGAACGGTCCCCGATCGGTGATCCGCACGATCACCGATCGGCCCGTCGCCCGATTGGTGACGCGAACCCGTGTGCCCATCGGATAGAAGCGATGAGCAGCCGTGAGGCTGCCGCCGCGCACATGCCGAGCGTTGTACCAGGACGCCAATCCCCCACCCCCTCCGGCAAGCCGGCGAGCGTGCCGATAGTGGCCAAGATGGCGAGCCAACCGCGGCACGTGCCGCCCCCGATGGTGTGCACGGTGGCGATGGTGGTAGCGACCCCCTCGCCGATGCCTGGACCTGAAACGAGCGTGTCGGCCATGAGAACGACGCCGGTGATGATGCCGGACAAGATGGCCGCGAACATGATGGTGCCGGTGGAGGTGTCCCCTGTGACGAAGCCCGCGCGCCTCGGCGCCGCCGCAACAGAGAGACAGGCCCAGCACGAGCATGAGCAGATGGATCAGCTTCCTCAAATGATCTCCGTCCTTCGGAATGGCCGGGCAGCGGTCGGCAAGCGTCGATCCGGTTCGATCGGCTCCCCGCTCTACTCCCGACGCGCCGCTCTTGGCCACCGTCAGTCGAGGCGGATGTCGGCTTCGTCGGGGTAGAGCACGCCCGTTCCCGGCAGCCAAGGGGGGCGGCCGAGACGATGCCGAGCGCCAACCCCCGCGGGCCCGCACCTGCCTGAGCCTGACGCAGCGGCCGGTTGCCGGTGCGGCGCGCCTGTCGCATGATGGCTGGCCGCGGCGAGGCCGCGGCATTCCCGCGATACCCGGAGCAGCGGCTTGACCCGTCCCCTCGTCCTCATGCCGAACCGCATGGCGCCGCTCGTCGTCGAGGAGCTCGACCGCGGCACCGACCTCGTCAAGCTCTGGGAAGCCGAGGACCGCGATGCTGCCTTGGCCCGCGTGGCACCCCATGTCGGCGCCGTCGCGGTCGGCGGCCACTTGATCGCAGACGGCGCCTTCCTGGCGCAGTTCCCGAACCTGCAGATCGTCGCGAATTTCGGGGTCGGCTACGATTCCATCGATGCGGCCTGGGCCGGGCGCAACGGCATCATCGTCACCAACACGCCGGGCGTGCTCGACGAGGAGGTGGCCGACACCGCCATGGCGCTCGTGCTGGCCACCGTTCGGCAATTGCCGGCCGCGGAGCGGCATCTGCGGGCCGGCAAGTGGATCGACGGCGCCTTCCCGCTGAGCCACACCCTGCGCGGCCGCACCATGGGAATCGTCGGGCTCGGGCGCATCGGCAAGGCGGTCGCCAAGCGGGCCGAGGCTTTCGGCCTCGCGGTCATCTATCATGGCCGCAACCCGCAGCCGGGCGTGCCCTATCTCTATTACCCGACGCTGGTCGGCCTGGCGGACGCCTGCGACATCCTGGTGGTGATCACCCCGGGCGGCCCCGAAACCCGCAACCTCGTGGGGGACGCCGTCCTCAAGGCGCTCGGGCCCAACGGCATCCTGATCAACGTGGCGCGCGGCACCGTGGTGGACGAGGCGGCCCTGATCGCGGCCCTGCACGACAAGACCATCCTGGGCGCCGGCCTCGACGTCTTCGCCGAGGAGCCGAAGGTGCCGCAGGCGCTGCTCGACCTCGACCACGTGGTGCTGCTGCCCCACGTCGGCTCGGCGTCGCACCACACGCGCGACGCCATGGGACAGCTTGTGGTAGACAACATCCTGTCCTGGATGGCCGGGAAGCCGCCATTGACCCCGGTCGCCGAGACGCCGTGGCACGGCGGTTACAGATCCCGGTCCGACCCGCGCTGAAACGCCAATCGAGGTACGACATCATGGTTCCGACCCGTCGCGGCCGCGCCCTCTCCCGCCCGGCGCCGCGCGCCGCCGCCCTGGCCCTGCTGCTGGCGGCCCCGCCTTCTCACGCGGCCGGCGCGGTACCGGCGCGCGC
>CAXUCF010000206.1:0-8839 GCA_964249275.1 uncultured Lichenihabitans sp. | reverse complement strand
GCGTCGCGGTCGGCCCCAGCCCGTTCACGGCGGTTCCCAGCCCTCGCGCCAGGAGGTCCGTGCCGCCCGTGTCGCGCACCGCGTGGCTGAGGGGGATGAGGGCTCCGAGCAGGAACAGGATGTGCCATTCCACGGTCCTGTAGGCTTCGTGCATCGTCATGGTCCGCAGCAGCAGCAGGACCACCGCGGCGCCGAAGAAGGCCACCGCAACACCGACGACGTGGAACGCCACGAGGCTCATGGCGGCCCCCAGAACGGCGAGGGGCGTCCAGCCGCGGTGACTGACGCCGAGCGTGATCGAGCGCTCGGCCAGCGGCAGCACATGCAATTCCCCGAGCGTCTCGGGCAGGCTCGGCGAGGTCGAGCGCAGCACCACGACGTCGCCGAGGCGGAACCGTACGGTCGACAGCCGCTGCAGGATCGCCTGGCCGCGTCGGCTCAACGCCACGAGACCCACCCCGTGACGCGCCTGCAAGGCCATCTGGCTCGGCGTGCGGCCGATCAGCGGAGAGTTCTCGGTGATGACCCCTTCCACGACCGACACCTGACCTTTTTCGGCCTTGCTGCCGGTAGCGAGATCGAGTCGGGCCTGGGAGATCAGCTGTTCCAGGTGCTCGGGCTCGCCGCGCAACAGCAGCACGTCCTGGGCGTGGAGGCGGGACTCCGGCGTCGGGGCATAGCGCCGGAAGCGCTCGCGCACGATCCCGGCCACCGACACGTCGCCTTCCTGCATGGCCTCGAGCTCGGCAACCGTGCTGCCCACGGCGGGCGACCCGGCGCCCAGGACGGCTTCGGCCGTGTAGCTTTCGATCGTGAAAGCCGCGTCCATCGAGGAGGCGGCCCGGCGCTCGGGCAGCAGTCGCCAGCCGATGGCCAGAAACGCGATCGTCAGTCCCGCGATGCTGAGCCCCACGGGCGTGAAATCGAACATGGTGAAAGGCTTGCCGAACATGTCGGCCCGGACCTTGGCGATGATGATGTTGGGCGACGTTCCGACCAACGTCACGAGGCCGCCGGTGAGCGAGGCCGCCGCCATCGGCATCAGAAGCGACGAGGGGGACACCTTGTGGCGGCGCGCCAATTGCAGCGCAATCGGCATGAAGATGGCGAGCGCGCCGACGTTCTTGGTCACCATGGACAGCAGCAGCACGCAGCCCGACAGCACCGGTACCTGGACAGCCGCGGTGCGCAGCCGCGGCAGGATCGGCCGCATCAAGGCCTCGATCACGCCAGAGCGCGCGATGCAGGCGCTCACCACCAGGGCCGCCGCGATGATGATGATGATCTCGTCCGAGAAACCCTCGAAGGCGTGCTTCTCGGGCACGATCCCGATGGCGATGCCGATCAACAGCGCCGCCAGGGCCACGAGGTCGTAGGGCAGGCGGCCCCACACGAACATGCCGATCGTTGCGGCGATGAGCCCGAAGGCCAGCGCTTGGTCGAGTGTCATGATGGAGGATCCTCGCCGGCGCTGCCCGGTCGCCGGTGCCTCACGCGGTGCGAAGCCGAGCGTCCCGGACCGTCGTGCCGCAGCCGCGTTGCTGCCCGTGTTATAGCGGGTTTCGGGCTTCCATCCAGGGATCGCGGGATCCATATGGGTTCGGACCGTGCCGGCGATGGTCTGAGGGCAGCCAGCGTCTCCGGGATCTTTTGCCCGCAGTCGATCGATAAAGATTGCTCGGAGGTGATTGCATGCGTATATTGCTCGTCGAGGACCATGAAGAGATCTGGGACTTCCTGTCGCGGCGGCTGCGCCGGCGCGGGTTCGAGGTCGTCCTCGCGGCGGATGGCCAGGAAGGCGTCGACAAGGCCGGCTCAGAATCTCCCGACATCATCCTGCTCGACATGAACCTGCCCATCATCGACGGCTGGACGGCCGCCAGCATGATCAAGGCGGAGCCGAAGACCGCCGACATCCCGATCATCGCGCTGACGGCTCACGCGATGTCGGGCGACCGCGAGAAGGCGATCGCCGCAGGCTGCAACGATTACCACCCGAAACCCGTCGATTTCTCGCGGCTGCTGGCGCAGATCGAGGCCCTGGGCGGCAAGGTGGTTCCGGCCCGGAGCTGAGACCGTGCAGGGTTCGGGATCGGTCCCCGAGGTCGCTGGAGTTCCTGCCGCCGCACGCGGGACGAAGGTTGGGCGCGGCATTTTTGCACCGCTTCTGCGCATGTTGGAGGGTCGGCTCGACCGCGACGGCCAGACGCCGGGGGACGAGACTTTACCGGAACCCGATCCCGGCGAGATGGAAGGCGGCGGTAGCCGCCGCGATAGGCGCCTGGGGCTGCCGCGGGAGATCCTGGACCGCAGCCTGTCCCAGAAGGTGCTCGACGGATGGCTGCAGAACCGGCACCAGGTGCTGGTGCCGCTCACGTTCCGCCTCGGGCGGCTCGGCCCGGAAGATGTCGGCCTGCTGATGCGCTTCACGGCCGCGGCAGTGCTGAACGCGTCTGTGGCCGACGATACGGCCCGCAGCATCGCCGAGCGTTGGCTGGGCGACATCGGAGCAAGGCCGGAGACCGTCGCGCTCTATCGCGAGGCGCTCGACGCGCCGGTCCCACTGAGCTCTCTGATCCAGGCAGTCCGGGACAGCGATCTGGCACCCTATGCCTACGCGGCCGCCGTAGCCGCCATCGACATGCGGGAGCCCGTTGCGCGGCTGTTCGCCAATTTCATCGCCGCCCGCCTGGCCCTTCCGGCCGATGCGGTCCGCTCGATCGACCGCCGCTACCGGCGCTGAGCCGACGTCCGCGGCTCCGTCCGTGATGGCTCGGAACCGCCTGCTGGGAACTCGCGCCGCATAGCGGCCGTCGCCTGTTCCTGCAACCAGGCCATCGCGGCGCGATAGGGGGCCGGACCGTAGCTCACGCGGGACACGCCGAGTTCCGCCAGACGCGGGAGGTGGGGCACGCCGGCCCTCATCATGACGTTCACGGGCAGTCGCGACACGCTGCAGACCCGTTCGATCAGGTGATCCGTCGCGAGGCCGGGAACGAAGAAACCGCTCGCACCCGCTTCGGCATAAGCTGCGGCTCGTTCCAGCGCTTCACCGAGATGGGCGCCGTGGTGCTCCGGGTTGGCGGTCTGCAGGAACAGGTCGGTCCGGGCGTTGATGAAGAGCGGGAGGCCGTTCTCGTCGGCCATCCGCCGGATGGCGCGGATGCGCGCGCATTGCAGATCGATGCCGTGCAGGGCTTGGCGTGGCGCGCCCACGACCCCGTCTTCGAAGTTGATGCCGATGGCGCCCGCGGCGACAATGCGCTCGATGTTGCGCGCCGTCGCGTCGGGATCGATGGCGTAGCCGCCCTCGAGATCGACCGATACGGGCAGATCGACCGACGCCGCGATGCGGCGGACAATGCCGCCCAAGGTTTCGAGTGGGATCGCCTCGCCGTCCGGGTAGCCCTGTGCAGCCGCGACCGACCAGCTTCCGGTGGCGATCGCCGTCGCGCCTGCCGCCGCGACGGCCGTTGCACTGCCGGCGTCCCAGGCGTTGTACAGGACGACGGGTTCGCCCTTGACGTGGAGTGCCGCGAATTGGCGGGCTCTGTCGATCTGTCGGTCCATGGTCTCATTCCATCCCTGATGCCGGCCTTTGCCGTCCCATGCGGGACTCGTGCGCGATCAGCCAGTGCTTCCGCCACAAGCCGCCGCCATACCCCGTCAAAGCTCCGTCGGCGCCGATCACACGGTGACACGGGATCACGATCGCGATCCGATTGGCTCCGTTGGCCCGCGCCACCGCACGGACGGCCGATGCTTGCCCAATGCCGCGCGCGACGGTGGCGTAGCTGCGCGTTTCCCCGAACGGGATGTCCCGCAGAGCATCCCACACGCGGATCGTGAAGGCCGATCCCGACAGCACCAGGGGCGTCGTGAAACGCGCAGAGGTCCCGGCGAAAAAGGCCGAGAGTTCCCGTTCGATCTGGTCGATCGGCGGAACGCGTCCGATTGCGACGGCCGAGCGTGTGGCCCCCTGAAGGGCTTTCAACTCGCTCGGTAGGGCGCGACGGTCGAGGAACTCCAGCAGGTGGAGGGCGTGTCGATCCGCGACCGCCATCATGGCGCCGATCGGTGTCTCGATCCAATCGGCCTTGAGCAGTTCGCGCCCGCGGACGCCGGCCGGCGGGTGGCCGACGAGCCGCGTCAAGGCGGCGCGGAAACCACTCGCGGATTCGAACCCCGCGTCGAGTTGCGCCTCGACGACCTCGGCACCGGATGCGAGCCGGTCCATGCCGCGGCCCAGCCGGCGAAGCCGCGCCATGTCGAGGAACGTGACGCCGAAGTGCCGCCTGAACGCCCGCCGGACCGTCGAGGGGTCGAACCCGTGCACGACGAGGTCCTGCTCGGACCACCGTCTGTCCGCGTCGCGGTCGAGGAGATCGACGAGGCGGTTGACCAGCGGCTCCCGCTCGCCGGCCTGCGCGAGCGGTCGGCACCTCTGGCAGGGCCTGAACCCCGCCCCGATGGCGCCGCCCACTGAATCGAAGAAGACCGTGTTCTCGCGCCTCGGCTTTCGCGCCGGACATGTGAGGCGGCAGAACACGCCGGTGCTTGTGACCCCGACATAGGCCAGCCCGTCGTAGGCAGCGTCTCGCGAGAGAAGCGCGGCGTAGAGGCGGTCATCGCTCGGCAGGTCGAACAGCATGGCCGACATCTACCAGTTCCCGCGGCCTCGTGCCGCCCAGGATCGGGCGTCCATTCAGCGTCGCACGCCCTCCGGCGACGCGCCGTAGCGGTCACGCGACTCCAATGCTACGCCAGGCGAACGCTTCGCCTCCCGCCGGCCCGAAGGTGCAACCTTGGACAGGGACTTCCACGTCTACGAACCCGCGAAGGGCCACGGGCTCGCGCACGACCCGTTCAACGCCATCGTCGGGCCGCGGCCCATCGGCTGGATCTCGACCGTCGGCCGCGACGGCCGGCGCAACCTCGCCCCCTACAGCTTCTTCAACGGGTTCAACTACAAGCCGCCGATCGTCGGCTTCTGCTCGATCGGCTACAAGGACAGCGCCCGGAACGTCGAGGCGACGGGCGAGTTCGGCTGGAACCTCGCCACGCTGCCGCTCGCAGAAGCCATGAACGCCTCCTGTGCGGCAGTCGCGCCGGGGGTCGATGAGTTCGAACTGAGCGGACTGACGCCGGCGCCGTCCCGGCACATCAGGGCGCCGCGCGTCGGCGAAAGTCCGGTGTCGTTCGAGTGCAAGCTCACCCAGATGCTCCGCCTGCAGGATGCGGACGGAACCGCGATCGACAGTTGGATGATGTTCGGAGAGGTCGTGGCGGTCCACATCGATCGGGCCATGCTCAAGGATGGCGCCTACCAGACCGCCGCGGCCGAGCCGATCCTGCGCGCGGGCGGCCCGGGCGATTACTTCAGGATCACCGCGGACCAGAAATTCGTGATGTTGCGGCCCCGGATGTGAGTCGCTGGACCGGCCTCACAACTCGCCGATGAAATCTCGCTTGCTCAATGCGATGCCGTTGTGCCGCAGGATGTCGTAGGCGGTCGCAAGGTGGAAATAGAAGTTCGGCAGGGCAAACCGCATGAGATAGGGCTGGCCCGTGAACTCCAGGACCTGGCGCCCTGTCTTGACCGAGACGGGCCGGTGTTCCGAGCCGTCGATGGCGTCGGCCGGGACGGATTCGACGAAGGCCAGCGTCCGGGCGATGCGGTCCTGCAGTTCGGCGAAGCTCGTTTCCGTGTCGGGGAACGTCGGGATGTCGATCCCGGCCAGGCGTGCCGCCGTGTTCTTGGCGAAATCGCCGGCAACTTGCACCTGGCGGACCAGGGGGAACATGTCCGGGAAAAGTCGCGCCGCGAGCAGCACCGCCGGGTCGATCCGGCGTTCGTTCGCCTGGGCCTCGGCCTTGCCGAGGACGTCGGCGAGCGCGTCGAGGCCACGACGGAACGCCGGCAGGCAGATCTGCGACATGGTCAGCGGCATGGCTGTTCGATCCTCGGCAACCCATCACACCCGCCCACCATACCACCTGTAGCTTTCAGCAGCATCGGGGCCATCCTGCGGGCCTCGGTCGATCTGCTCCACGGTGCCGTGTTGCGAATGGCCGGCCTCGCGCGTTAGGGCGGCAGGGCGTCGGCCCGGGCTCGCGCGAGGTTCAGCTACAAGGATTGACCGCCATGATCTATGTGATCGCGACCATCCATATCCGTCCCGAGAAGCGTGCGGACTTTCTCGAGAATGCCCGCACGGTCATCGCGCACACCATCAAGGAGCAGGGCTGCGCGTCCTATGACCTTGCGAGCAGCATCACGGAGCCGAACGAATTCGTCTTCGTCGAGCGCTGGGAGACGCGCGACGCGTTGACGGCCCATTTCGCCACCCCCCACCTTCAGGAGTGGCGCCGGGTGAGCGCGGACTTCATCGCCGAGCGCAAGGTCGAGGTCATCCATCCTGAAAAGGTGGAAGTGCTCTAGCGGGTGCACCGACGTCAGCGACCAGACCGGAACCATCCTTCGATCGTGAGGAATATCGCTTGAACCGCGCCACAGCAGTCCTGCCCAAGGGGCAGTGGTCCGACGCCCAAGGTGCTGCCGCACCGGCCGACACCATCGTGCTGCATTTCGACGATCGCCATCGTCGCCGCATCGCCATGACGGGCACCCGAGGGCTGGAATTCCTGCTCGACCTGCCCGATGCGGTGGCGTTGCGGGGTGGAGACGCGCTCCTGCTCGACGACGGGCGCCTCGTCGAAGTGGTGGCGGCCGCCGAGCCGCTGATCGAGGTGCGCGGCCGAACATCGGGCGACCTCGCACGGCTCGCCTGGCATGTCGGCAATCGGCACCTCTCGACCCAGATCATGGCGAACGCGCTGCGCATCCGTGCCGACCACGTGATCGAGGAGATGCTGCGAGGACTCGGTGCCTCGGTGGTCGAGATCGAGGCGCCGTTCGATCCCGAGAGTGGCGCCTATGCCGGGGCCGCCGCCGCGACGGTCGACCATCACAGGCACGGCGACGGATTGCACGACCGTAAGCACGACGGCAAAAAACACGTCCACCGGCATGATCCTGTTCGCGAACACGACCATCACGACGGCCACAAGCATGGCAAGCGGAATCATCTCACGCACGCCAAGGCCGAGCACGACCACGACCATGACCACAGTGGTCAACATGGTCACAAGCACGGCCGCGACGACGAGCACGGCGACAGGCACTGACCTGTGACCGTTCGCGACGGTCCATCGCTGCTGCGCCTCTTCGCCTGGCTGTCGCCCGCCTTTCCGGTGGGCACCTTCGCTTATTCGCACGGCGTCGAGTCGGCTGTGGAGGCCGGGCTGGTCCGCGACGCCGCCACGCTCGAAGCCTGGATCGGGGACCTGCTGCGGGTCGGCTCGGCCCGACAGGACGCCGTGCTGGCGGCCGAAGCCTGGCGGCTCGTCGACGGCGAGCCGGCCGGTGCCGATGCGGCGCTCGCGGAACTCAACGATCTGGCGCTGGCGCTGGCGCCGTCCCGTGAGCGGCGGCTCGAGACGGGTGCCACGGGCCGGGCCTTCACCGAGGCCGTCCGTGCGTCCTGGCCCGACGCCCTGGTGGAGGCCCTCCCTTCGGTCGGGGACATCGCCTATGCAGTGGCTTTCGGGGCTGCCGCGGCCGCCGGCGGCCTGCCGCTGTCACCGAGCCTCGAGGCCCTGGCGCTGAGCTTCGTGGGCAACCTCGTTTCGGCCACGGTGCGGCTCGGCCCCATCGGACAGACCGATGGACAACGCGTCACCGCCGCGCTGCTGCCCGAAGCCCGGGCACTCGGGGGTTGGGCCGCGTGCTCGACCCTCGACGACCTCGGGGCCTGTGCCCTAAGGTGCGACATCGCTTCCCTGCAACATGAAACGCTCTATTCGAGGCTGTTCCGCTCATGACATCGCGACATGGCCCGCTGCGCGTGGGCATCGGCGGCCCGGTCGGGTCCGGCAAGACCGCCCTGATGGAGCAACTCTGCAAGCGGCTGCGGGGCGACCACGAGATCGCGGCGATCACCAACGACATTTATACCAAGGAGGATGCCGAGATCCTGGCCCGGGTCGAAGCCTTGCCGCTCGATCGCATCATGGGGGTCGAGACCGGTGGTTGCCCGCATACGGCGATTCGCGAGGACGCCTCGATCAACCTCGCGGCCATCGACGACATGAATCGGCGCTTTCCGGCCCTCGACCTGATCCTCATCGAGTCGGGCGGCGACAATCTCGCCGCCACCTTCTCGCCCGAACTGGCCGACCTGACCATCTACGTCATCGACGTCTCCGGCGGCGAGAAGATCCCGCGAAAGGGGGGGCCCGGCATCACCCGGTCCGACCTGCTGGTGATCAATAAGACCGACCTCGCCCCTCATGTCGGGGCCTCGCTCGACGTCATGGAGCAGGACACGCGGCGCATGCGGCGCGACAAACCTTACGTGTTCTCCAACATGAAGACGGGCATCGGTGTCGACACCGTGATCGACTTCGTCCGACGCAAGGGCGGGCTCGCGTCCTGAGCGGTCCCGCGGACTGCTGCACCCAACGACCCTGGGTGGACCCCCTTTGAATTCTGCCGGCCTTGTCGGATAAGGTCGCGTATCGGCGTGGCGCCGCCGTCCCCAACGGAGCGGAGCGCTGACCGCCGCCGGTGGCATCGTTCGGGGAAGAAGCATCATGGCTTGCTACAGGATCCTACGCCGGCTGGCGCTGATGACGGCCGTGGTGGGCGGGCTCACGGGTCTGGTGTCCGGCGTCGAAGCCCAGACCGCGACGCCGCCCGCTACCCCGGCCGTGCCGGTCCCGCCCTCGGCCACGCCACCGGGTGCCGTGGCGCCTCCCGCCGCCAATGCTCCTGCTG
>CAXUCF010000205.1:3794-8922 GCA_964249275.1 uncultured Lichenihabitans sp. | reverse complement strand
CCGGCGGCGGTGGCAGCGATTGCGGCCGCGCTGGCCGAAGCGGGCGCGGCCGGCCGGGCCTTTCTGGGGGACGGGGCCGGGGCCAATCCCTACGCCCAGATCCTGGCCCATGCCGAGGCCATCCTGGTCACGGGCGACAGCGCCAACATGGTGGGGGAGGCGACCGCGACCGGCGCTCCGGTCCACGTCTACGAGCCCTCGGGCGGTCATCCCAAGATGACCCGCTATCTCGACCGCCTGATCGAGGTCGGGGCCGTGCGGCGCTGGTCGGGCCGACTGGAGCATTGGAGCTACGTGCCGATCGACTCGGCGCCCGTCACGGCTCAGGCCATCGCGCCGCGCTACCGGGCGTTCCGGAAAGGGTTCGAGACTGTCGATTAGCTGGAGGAGAGCGACCCGCTGCCCGGTTCGCAGGCGGCCTTGACTGCGGACATTCTTGTCCGATAATCGCCGCATACAGGGACGCCATGGAGAAACGGGATCGGTTCATAGCGGAACTTCGCGAGGCCGCCAAGGCGCGTGGGCTCGCCTTTCGCGTGACGCCCGGGCGGGGCAAGGGCGGCCACGCCATGGTGTGGGTCGGGCACGACCGGCGGACCACATTGCCGAGCCGGGACATCGATCCGAAGACCGCCCGCAAGATCCTCAAGGCTCTCGGGCTGGATTGATTCATCAGCGGAGGATGATCATGCGCACTTATACCTATCCGGCGGTTTTCGAAGCCGGTGATAAGTCCGGGGTCGTCGTAACGTTTCCCGACATTCCGGAGGCCATCACGCAAGGAGCGGACGATGCCGACGCCCGCGCCATGGCGGCCGATGCCCTCGGCACGGCGCTGCTGAGCTATTTCACGGCAAGGCAGCCGCTGCCCGAAGCCGCCCCGCTGGGCGAGGGGCAGGTGTTGGTCACGACCGATCCGGATGTGTCGGCGAAACTGGCGGTCCTGGAAGCATTTCAGAGATCGGGCCTCTCGAAGTCGGAACTCGCGCGGCGACTCGGCAAGGACGAGCGCGAGATCCGGCGTATCCTCGACCCGGATCACGCCACCAAGCTCCCGGCCCTCATGGCGACGCTCACAATTCTCGGTCATCGATTGGTGGTCGGGGTCGAGGCTGCGTGAGAAGGTGCCATCCGTCTAAAGGTGACGGCCCACGTTTGTGCTAACGGCCATTGTCGCTGACCGCCACGCTTCCGCTCTGCTGCCTCGCCCTCGCGTTTGAAGCGCTGTTCGGCTATCCGGCCGCGCTCTACCGGGTTCTCGGGCATCCCGTGACCTGGATGGGAGCGCTGCTGGCGGCGCTCGAAGGCCGGCTCAACCGGCCAGGATCGAGCTTGGCGCACCGCCGTGCCGCCGGGATCCTGGCGCTCCTGGCGCTGCTGGCCGCCACGGCGCTCGTCACCGTGCCGCTCGAACTCGTCCTGTCGCGCTCGCTCGCCGGCTCGGTGCTGCTGGCCGCGGTGGCGGCCTCGCTGCCGGCGCAGCGCAGCCTCGACGCCCACGTGCGCGACGTCGCGACGGCGCTGGAGCGCAACGGGCTCGAGGCCGGCCGCCGGGCCGTCGCCATGATCGTCGGGCGCAACACGGCGGTGCTCGACGAAGGCGGCGTAGCGCGCGCCGCGATCGAGAGCCTGGCGGAGAACTTCTCGGACGGGACCGTGGCACCGGCCCTCTGGCTGGCGCTCGGTGGGTTCCCCGGCTGTGCGCTCTACAAGGCCATCAACACGGCCGACAGCATGATCGGCCATCGCAGCGCCCGCTACGCGGCCTTCGGCTGGGCATCGGCGCGCTTCGACGACCTCGTCAACCTGCCGGCATCGCGGCTGGCGGCGCTGTGGATCGTGCTGGCGGCACCGATCGCCGGCGGCTCGGCCCGCGGGGCCTGGGCGGCGGTGCGACGCGACGCCGGCCGGCACCGCTCGCCCAACGCGGGCTGGCCCGAGGCCGCGGTGGCGGGCGCGCTCGGGCTGAAGCTCGCCGGGCCCCGCGTCTATGGGGCCGAGCTGGTCGACGACGCCTTCATGGGCGACGGGCGCCGCGAGGCTGGCCCCGCCGACATCCGCCGGGCGCTGAAGCTGTATCGCTGGGCCTGCGCGGTGCAGTTCGGGGCCGTGGCGGCGCTGGCGCTCGCGATCGGCCGCTGAGGCGGGCCGATCCTCGGCAGGGTATCGCGCGGCCTCGACGAGGACAATCGCTCACCGCGCCAGATCCAGCAGCCGGTCGAGGTCGATGTGGCGGCCGAGGTGCTCGGCCAGGCGGTCGAGCAGGCTCTCCACCTCGGCCTCGTAGCGCAGATCCGACGGGGTACCGCCGAGCCGCGTCAGCCAGGCGGCGCGCTGCCGGTCGTCGGCGAAGAGCCCGTGCACATAGGCGCCGCGCACGCGTCCGCTGGCCGAGGCGGCGCCGTCCTCCGTGCCATCGTCGAAGCGCAGCATCGGCCGCGCCCGGTCGGGTCCCGCCGTGGCGCCGACGTGCATCTCGTAGCCCGAGAATGGCGCGCCGTCCTCGATCGTGCGGCCCGACACGGGCCTGAGCACCTTGGAACCCGCCAGCACCGTCTCGACCGCGAGAAGGCCGAGGCCAATGGCTTCGCCCGGCGGCCCCTCGATCCCGTCCGGATCGGCGATGCGCCGGCCGAGCATCTGGTACCCGCCGCAAAGGCCCAGCACATGGCCGCCCCGCCGCGCGTGGCCGAGAATGTCGATGTCCCAGCCGTTGCGCCGCAAGGCCGCGAGGTCGGCGATGGTGGTCTTGGACCCCGGCAGGACAATGAGGTCGCAGAGCGGGACCGGTGCGCCGGCCCGCACCATGACGAGTTCGACCTGCGGCTCGACTTTCAAGGGATCGAGGTCGTCGAAATTGCTGATGCGCGGCAGCACCGGCACGGCGATCCGGATGGGGGCGCCCGCGGCCCGCGCCGCGCGATGGTCCAGCGCCACGGCGTCCTCGGCGGGCAGGCGCGCAGCATCGGCAAAGTACGGCACGAGGCCGAGCGCCGGCCAGCCGGTGCGCTCGGCGACGAAGGTCATGCCGTCCGCAAAGAGCGTCGGATCCCCACGGAACTTATTGACCAGGAAACCCACGACCATCGCGGCATCCTCGTGCGCCACCACGGCCCGCGTCCCCACCAGTTGGGCGATGACGCCGCCGCGGTCGATGTCGCCGACCAGCACGACCGGCACGTCGGCCCGGCGGGCGAACCCCATGTTGGCGATGTCGCCCCGGCGCAGGTTGACCTCCGCCGGACTGCCGGCACCCTCGACCAGCACGAGATCGGCCTCCGCCTTGAGCCGGCCGAAGCTCTCCAGCACGGCCCCCATCAGGCGCGGTTTCCACTCCTGGTACTGGCGCGCCCTGGCGTTGCCGATGACGCGGCCCTGCACCACGACCTGCGACCCGATCTCGCTCTGCGGCTTCAGGAGGATGGGGTTCATGTGGACGGAGGGCGGGACGCCCGCGGCCCGGGCCTGCAGCGCCTGGGCGCGTCCGATCTCGCCGCCGTCCGCCGTGACGGCGGCATTGTTGGACATGTTTTGCGGCTTGAAAGGCCGGACCCGCAGCCCTCGGGCCGCATAGGCCCGGGCAAGCCCCGCCACGATCAGCGATTTGCCGACGTCCGAGCCCGTGCCTTGAACCATGAGGGCGCGGGCCACGTGGAGATCCTCTCAGTTCGGCAGCATCCGGCTGGACGGCGACCCCCCGAAGACATGCCTCGAACAGGATCGGCAATGCAACGTGGGCGCTGCGGACCTTCCGGATCAGACGAGGTTCCGGCCGCCAACCGCCCTCAATGCGAGGACGGTGTCGGGCCGGTCGGGCCGCTCCCCGCTGCCCCGGCCTCGCCGCTGTTCGGCGCGTTCGCGCCGGGCGACGCACCCTGACCCTGGACGGGGCGGCCGTTGGCGGCGGGACCGGGGTCGATCTCCACCGTCGCGGTCATGCCGGCCACGAGCCTCACGTCCGGCGGAACATGGTCGATCCGCACCCGCACCGGCACGCGCTGGGCGAGGCGGACCCAGGTGAAGATCGGGTTCACGGTGGCGAGGCCGCTCTGCCCCGGGGTGGCGTTGGACACCACGATGCCGCGCGCGATCGAGTCGACATGACCCTCGATCACCTGACGGTAGCCGAGCAGCCAGATCCGGGCCGGGTCGCCCTCGCGGATGGGCGCGATGTTGGTTTCCTCGAAATAGCCGTCGACCCAATAGGAATCGGCGTTGACCAGCGACAGGCTGGTCTGGCCGGTGTTGGCGTAGTCGCCCTGCTGGAGCAGGAGGTTGGTCACCCAACCGTTGACCGGGGCGCGGATCTCGGTGCGTTCCAGGTTGATCTTGGCGCGGTCGAGGTTGGCCTTCTGCTGCTCGATGGTGGCCTGGGCCATCCTGGCGGCCGACACATACTGCTCCTTCTGCTCCGGCGTCGTGGCGAGATCGGTCAGTTGCAGGCGCCGCGCCGCCTGGGACTGCTTGTTCTGGAAGTCCGCCTCGGCTTGGTCGACCGCTGCCTGCGACAGTTCCACCGCCACGCGATAGTCGCGCGGGTCGATCTTCATGATGAGGTCGCCCTTGTGGACGAACTGGTTGTCGCGCACCGGCAAGTCCACGACGCTGCCGGCGACTTCCGGCGCCATCGCCACGACATAGACCCGCACGGTGCCGTCGCGCGTCCAGGGTGACGCCATATAGCTCTGCCACAGCAACCAGAACGCGACCGCCGCGATGCCCGCTACGCAGAGCGTGACGAGGATCGGCAATACGCGCCGTGATCTGCGAGCCGCCCGCAGAGGCTCGTCCTGCCCACGCGCGCCGCCTCCCGCCTCGGCCTGGTCGTGTGGCGCATCCAGGGGAGGAGCCGTGCGGGCCGACGGCTGCGGCGGCTCGTCGCGCGGCGGCACCCGCGCCATGACGTCAGACATCGGGATCACGCCTCACATGGTCAACTTGAAAGCCGCGGCCGCCAGGACGACCGCTGAGAGGACGATAAGATACACGGAAAGCTCGAACAGCGCCGGATGCCAGATCCATCGGAACAGCCCCAGGCGCAGCGCCAGGAAGCGCAGGACCAGCGTGACCAGGAAGGCCGCCGCCATCATGGGGACGATCGGCGCGACGTAGACGCCGAGAATGTCCG
>CAXUCF010000205.1:0-3784 GCA_964249275.1 uncultured Lichenihabitans sp. | reverse complement strand
CCCCGAACGCCCGCCGAGGCTCCCGCACCACATCCCTCATCACCTGCGGGGCCGTGCGGACGCGCAGGACCAGCCGGCCGGCGAGGCCGCCTGCGGCCCGGCCGGGCTCCGGGCCGCAGGCGGCGTCGACCCGGTCGAGCCCTGCCAGGAGGGCGTCGATGTCGCCGCGCGCGAGGCTGCCGAGGGCCACCGCGACGGTGTCGCCCAGGCGCCCCGCCGTTTCCATGCTCCGCAACCGCAAGACCTGCAGGCCCAGCGACAGTGCCGCGACGACGCGGAACCCGCCGGCCGGGTCGACGCTCTCCGGCATGGCGGTGAGCCGTGCGTGGACCCTGTTCTGCCAAGCGGCGGGGGATGGCGTCCAGCGCCCGGCCGCCATGCGCCTGAGGTCGCGCAAGGTGAGGTCGACCAGGCGGCTGGCGCGGAGCCGGGCCGGCACGGGCGGGATCACGGTCAGGGCCACGGCACCCGCCATGCATCCCGCCACGATGCCGAGGGCGGCGTTGTAATAGGCCAGCGTATTGAAGGTGATCTCGTTCGTCGGGCCGAGCAGGGGCACGAAGTTCATGGTGGCGGCCACCAGGTAAGGCGCCAGCGCCCGCACGGTCGAGAGCGCCGCCAGCGGAACCAGGACTGCGCTCATGATCAGGGCGAGGTTGAGGAAGCCCTCGTGGTTGGGCAGCAGGGCGAAATCGACGAAGGCGGCGAGGCAGGCCGCGATCATCGTGCCGATGCCGAAGCCGAGCGCGGCCGGCCCGGACTTCTCCTGCTGCGGCGCGAGAAGCATGACCGTCACGGCCGTGAACGTCAGGGCGCCGAGGCCGTTCGGCCATTCTGTGATGATCCAGAACAGGATGACGGCACCGACCGCCACGAAGACGCGGATCGCGTTGACCACGGCCGGCAGATAGTCGGCCACGACGAAGCCGGGCGAGTGACCGAGGTCGCGGGCCGCCGCCGGGTCGCGGATCAGGGCGAGGCCGTTGACGGCCGCGGTCAGCCCCAGGGCCACATCGGCGACGGCATCGGCGAGCAGGCGCTGCGACGTGCTCGCCGCGCTCATTCCGGCGAGCCTCCGCACCGCGTCGAGATCCTCGCGACGGTCGGCCCGGAAGTCGGAAGGGACCTCGATTCCAGGGCTAGACGAAGCGGCGGAGCGCCATCCCTCGGGGAGGAGTCCGGCGACCGCCTGCGCCTCGCGCCGCGCATCCTCCGGCGGCAGGTTGGCGAGATGAGTCTCGGCGATGCGCCAGCCCGACAAGGCCGAGAACAAACCCGCCATGGCGGCACGGAGGATCGGTTGGCGGCGGCGCAGCTCGGGAGACTCGCCAATGGCCTGGTCGATCAACGGGTCGAGCGCCGCCACCCGTGCCAGGAGGGCGCGCCGGAGCCCCGGCCCGTCGCTCAGGCGCGCTCCGGCGCCGCGCAGGAATGTCGTGAAATCGAACAGGACCTCGCGGGCGAGCCCGTCGAGCGTGCCATAGAGCTTCTCGCGCGACCGTCCGAGATCCGACAGACCCATGACGAGCGTGGCACAGGCATTGCCGATCAGGATCTCGCTCCCCCGGGCGATGGCCAGCTCGAACACCTGGTTGGGCGCCGAGATCGAGTCGCCCGCGATGATGGCCAGCGTGTAGCCCGACAGCGCGAAGGCATAGGCGGCGAAATTACGTGCCAGCGTGCCGCCGAAAGCGCAAGCCGCCATCCACAGCGCCATGCCGACCAGGAAACCGGTTCGGCTCTGGGGGAAGATGCCGGTCAGCACCACCGCCACCGTGGCGCCCACCACGGTGCCGATCGCCCGGAAGAAGCCCTTGCGCAGCGAGGAGCCGAGGACAGGCTGGCACACGATGCCGGCCGAGGTGCCGGCCCAGGACGGATTGTCGAGTTCGAGATAGAAGGCAACGAACAGCGCCAGGCAGACCGCGGTCGCCAACCGCAGACCGTAGAGCAGTGCCGGTCCCGTGGCTTGCATCCAAGCCGGGACTGCATCTGGACGCGCCGCTGGGGCTGCGGAACTGGACATCCGGCAAAACCGTCCGTGCTCGCTGCCGACCCAGGGCAACCGTCGAAGCCGCGAGTTGTTGCGGTCGACGTCGCGACCCGCCGGGCTCAGTCGGCGAGCCGGTCGAGCGCCGCGCGGAAACCGGCCGCGACCGCGTCGCGCGCGACGTGGCGGCCGTCCTCGACCACGAGACGACCGGACGCGTAGACGCGCTTCACGGGCGAACGAGCCGCCGCGAAGATCCAGCCGTCGAGCACGGCGTCGCCCCGCCGACCGTGCAGCACCGGCGACGCTCCATCGAGCACCACGATGTCGGCCCGGCACCCCGGCGCGATCGCGGCCGGAGGACGGCCGAGCGCCCTGGCCCCGCCCATGGCTGCCGCGTCGAACAGGCGCCGCCCTGTCGAGCCGCCGCCCGGCGGCGCCAGACGGTTGCGGGCGCGGTCGCGCAGGCGCTGGCTGTATTCCAGCGTGCGCAACTCGGCGTCGCGCGAGATCAGCACGTTGGAATCGCTGCCGACCCCGAAGGCGCCGCCGGCCGCCATGTAATCGGTGGCCGGGAAGATGCCGTCGCCGAGGTCGCTTTCGGTGATGGGGCAAAGCCCGGCCACGGCCCCGCTGTGGGCAAAGTCCGCCGTCTCGCCCGCGACCATGTGGGTGGCGTGGACGAGGCACCAGCGCGCGTCGACCGGCATGTGGTCGAGCAGCCATCGGACCGGCCGGGCGCCGGTGGCGGCGAGGCAATCCTCGACCTCGCGAACCTGCTCGGCGACGTGGATGTGGACCGGCCCCTCGGGAAAACCCGCCACCAGGGCCGCGATCTCGCGGCCGGTCGCGGCCCGCAGGGAATGCGGCGCGATGCCGGCGCGACCACCGGGCAGCGCCGCGACCGCCCGGGCCGCCCCTTCGGCCAGGCGCCCGTAGAGGTCGAGCGACGACACGAAGCGCCGCTGTCCCTCGGTCGGCGCCGCCTCGCCGAAGCCCCCATGGGCGTAGAACACCGGCAGCAGCGTAAGGCCGATGCCGGTCCGCGCGGCTGCTGCCGCGACCCGGTTCCCGAGTTCGGCCGGGTCGTCGTAGGGCCGCCCGTCGGGCGCGTGGTGAAGGTAGTGGAACTCCGCCACGGCCGTGAAGCCGCTCTCCAGCATCTCGATGAAGCTCTGCGCCGCGATAGCCTCGACGTCCTCGGGCGCGAGGCGGCCGGCGAGCCCGTACATCGCCTCCCGCCACGTCCAGAAATGGTCGTCGCCCACGCCGCGCCGCTCGGTGAGGCCGGCGAAGCCGCGCTGAAACGTGTGGCTGTGGAGGTTGCCGATCCCCGGCACCGCGATCCCGCCGACGCATCCGTCGGTCGGACCGAGGTCCGCCGCGGATTGCACCGCCGTGACGAGGTCGTCCGCCACCGTCACCATGACGCGGTCGCGCCATCCGTCGGGCGTCAGGGCCGAGTCGAAATAAAGCTTGTGCATGGCGGCGGTTCCGACCGAGACAGGGCATGCCGGCCCGGAGGTCGGCGCGCCTTTCGGACCGAACCATTGCGGGAGCGCCGCGTGACCGACAAGACCTGGATCGACCGGTTGTGGCGTCACGCGCGGGTCGCGACGCTCGATCCGGCCCGGCCCGGTCTCGGCATCATCGAGGACGGCGCCATCGGATGCCGCGACGGCCGCATCGCCTTCATAGGTCCTGACCGCGACCTGCCGCCGGGCCTCGAGACCGACGTGACGGTGGATTGCGGCGGCCGGCTGATCACGCCCGGCCTCGTGGATTGCCACACCC